>QJPH01000209.1 GCA_003242955.1 Candidatus Methylumidiphilus alinenensis | reverse complement strand
GGCATACGCACACAGTTCCTGAAGCGCATCGTAGAGTTCAGTGATGCCATCGGCAAGCCCATACAGCTATTGTATTTTCCGCCCTACCACAGCAAGTACAACCCCATTGAGCGGTGCTGGGGGATTTTAGAACTGCATTGGAACGGCACCTTGCTAAGTGACGTCAATGTCATGGTGAAATGGGCGGAAACGATGCTCTGGAGTAACCGTTCAGCCCCCCCTGCCTTTTCCTGGGAGCGCGGCCATCTTGGCCGCAATTTTGGCGGGCGGGACGCCCGCGCTCCCAGGGGGGGGCTGAACGGTTACGCTCTGGAAAGGAATCCATCCTATTGTCGAAGCCAGCACGGCAACTTACGAGAAGGGCATCTCAGTTACAAAAAAGGCTATGCGGGCAATTGAGAAGCGCTTGGAGCGTGATTCAGAATTGCCAAAATGGGACATACTCATCAAGCCAATAGTTGCTTTTTGATGGTATGTTCTTTGTTGTAAATCACCTAACTGTCTTTTGGAAATGGCATCAAGCGGCGTAATTCAAAACGAACCCAAACGGAATCTGCGCTATAACCACGTTTAAGATCCCCGTGAATGGGCTTGAATTCATTGTTTAAGCGGGGTGAGAGAATTTCCGCAAAAGTCAATTGACCGGAAGGGTCGACTAGGATTTCAAGATGACCGGCAAGTGTATAGGAACGGTTATCCTGCAACACTATCGTCGAGGCACAAACTGAGGATGTACCCAATGCCAACAGCAGAATGATGGGGGAACTGACATATTGCAAGTTTCTCTTCATTGCTCAATTACAGCGTATATAACCAGTGCCCCATTATAAGCCGACAATTCACTTCATACCGATTCCAGTGTAACCGTTCAGCCCCCCCCTGCCTTTTCCTGGGAGCGCGGCCATCTTGGCCGCAATTTTGGCGGGCGGGACGCCCGCGCTCCCAGGGGGGGCTGAACGGTTACATTCCAGTTGGATCATTTTAATCGCCTAGTTGACCTGTGCGGCGGACAGTCCTTGAAAATCTTCTTTAAGTCTTTCCCGCGGGCATTCAACTGTTCCATGCCATTGCGGTCGTTCTCGCCCAACACTCAACGCGGAGCAAACTGCACCATTACAATGCAGCAATTAACAGTGTGAACCTGACATTGCACGTTTTTATACCATGAAGAATGATAAAATCCTTTGCTGCTGTTTGGGCATGATTGCTGCATTGGAAAGGCAAAATGATGTTTCAGGATGCAAAATGCTCAAAAAATTGAATTCAATCAGCTGAATTTCCCGTTAGTAGTCTAAAATACATTCGCATCCGAAAACACAAAAATGATAGGTATAAAAATATGACGGCAAACAATAACATCCCGCCCACAACCCATTCCGGCCTGATCGCTTGGGTGGATGAGGTAACGGCTCTCTGCCAGCCTGACCAAGTTCATTGGTGCGACGGTTCACAGGAAGAATACGACAGGCTCTGTGAGGAAATGGTGGCATCCGGAACATTTATACGTCTCAACCCTGTAAAGCGCCCCGGTAGTTTCTTGAGCCTGTCCGACCCTTCGGACGTGGCCCGCGTGGAAGACAGCACATTTATTTGTAGCAAGAACAAAGAAGATGCCGGCCCAACCAACAATTGGGCTGACCCAGCCTCAATGAAAGAGACACTCACCGGGCTTTTCCGTGGCTGCATGCGCGGACGGACGCTGTATGTCATTCCCTTCTCCATGGGGCCTATAGGCTCACCCATCGCCCACATTGGCATCGAAATCAGCGACTCGCCCTATGTGGCTGTCAATATGCGCATCATGACCCGGATGGGCAGCAAGGTTTTGGAGCAGCTTGGTGCCGATGGCGACTTCGTGCCATGCCTTCATTCCGTGGGCAAACCCTTGGAACCGGGCGAGCAGGATGTGGCTTGGCCCTGCAATAAAACCCAAAAGTATATTGTACACTTCCCTGAGACCCGCGAGATTTGGTCTTATGGATCGGGCTATGGTGGCAACGCCCTGTTGGGGAAGAAATGTTTCGCCTTGCGCATTGCTTCCACCATCGCACGGGAGGAAGGCTGGCTTGCCGAACATATGCTCATTCTAGGCATTGAATCGCCACAAGGCGAAAAGGCGTATATTGCAGCGGCCTTCCCTAGCGCCTGTGGCAAGACCAATTTGGCCATGTTGGTTCCGCCCGAAGCCTTCGCAGGCTGGAAAATCACCACCATAGGCGACGACATTGCTTGGATCAAACCTGGTAAGGATGGCCGTTTGTACGCCATCAACCCGGAGGCGGGATTCTTTGGAGTGGCTCCCGGCACATCCGAAAAATCCAATCCCAACGCGATGGCGACCCTTCACAGCAACTGCATTTACACCAATGTCGGCTTGACACCCGATGGCGATGTCTGGTGGGAAGGCATGACCAAAGAGCCTCCCGAGCGGTTGACGGACTGGCAGGGCAGGGAATGGACCCCGCAGATCGCCAAGGAAACCGGAGCCAAAGCCGCTCATCCGAACAGCCGCTTCACTGCCCCGGCAACCCAATGTCCATCCATCGATTCGGCTTGGGAAGACCCACAAGGCGTACCCATCTCGGCATTTATTTTCGGTGGTCGGCGGGCCACAACGGTACCGCTAGTGTTTGAGGCGTTTAACTGGAATTATGGCGTCTATGCGGCCGCCACCCTAGGTTCTGAAACGACAGCCGCGTCCATCGGCGCGGTCGGGAAAGTGCGGCGCGACCCCATGGGGATGCTGCCTTTCTGCGGCTATCACATGGGCGATTACTTCAACCACTGGTTGAAGATGGGTCACATCATAGAGCATCCGCCGCATATTTTCTGTGTGAACTGGTTCCGACTGGATGAGAAAGGCAATTTCATGTGGCCGGGATTCGGTGAAAATATGCGCGTATTGAAATGGATTGTGGATCGGGTCAACGGGCGCGTAGGGGCGAGGCAAACCGCATTGGGTTGGATGCCTCGCTATGAAGACATGGATTGGAACGGGCTGCCCTCCATCTCACCTGAGGATTTTCAAGAACTCATGCATGTGGATACCGATCAGTGGCAGCAGGAACTTAGTCTACATACTGAATTGTTCGACAAGCTCCAAGAGCGTCTGCCTAGGCAGTTGGTCTTGAAAAGAGAGTTAATGAATATGAGACTATGGAAATAGGCGCACAAACTGGCTATTGATGTTACGCAAGCTTTGGCTGGAATAAGCCAGTCGCGAGCGAAGTCGAAAGGTTCGTTCACCGGCAAAGTAGGCGGTTCCCTGCTTTGCCGGGAACACAACAAGGGCGGGTTTATTCCGGCTTTCTACAATATGATTTAACGCTATAAACACTTAACAATCACACGACGAGGAAATGGCCATGTCACAAGATACATTGACTGTAACCCACCAGCGGACTGGGTTATCTGCTGAGCTTCCCATTCTTGAAGGCACTCTGGGCCAGCCTACGGTCGATATCACTGCCTTGAATTCCAAGTTCGGCTATTTTAGCTACGACCCAGGTTTTGTCTCCACGGCCAGTTGTAAAAGCGAAATCACTTATATCGACGGCGATGCGGGTATATTGCTGCATAGGGGGTATCCCATCGAGCAACTGGCTGAGCGCGGCACCTTTTTGGAAACCGCGTATTTGCTTATCAATGGCGAATTGCCGACCAAGCATGAATTGGACGAGTTCATGCATGAAATCAGCCATGAGGCTATGATTCATGAAGCCTTGAGGCATTTTTTTTCGGGTTTCCATTACGATGCCCATCCGATGGCAATGATGGTTGGCGTGGTAGGGTCGTTATCCGCTTTCTACCATAGCGAAATCGATATCAACCGGCGCGACCATCGGCGTATCTCGGCTGTGCGGCTGTTGGCCAAAATGCCGACCATCGCCGCTGCTTGCTACCGGCACTCGATTGGCATGCCGTTCGTTTACCCGCGAGGCGACCGCAGTTACTGCGAGAATTTTCTCAACATGATGTTTTCGGTGCCGGGGCAAAATTACCCTGTCGATCCCATCGCGGCCAAGGTGTTGAACTTGTTGTTCATCCTGCATGCAGACCACGAACAAAACGCCAGCACCTCGACGGTGCGCCTTGCCAGTAGCACGGGTGCCAACCCTTATGCCTGCATTGCCGCCGGCATTGCGGCATTATGGGGCCCTGCCCATGGCGGTGCCAATGAAGCAGTCATCAAAATGCTGAGTCAAATTGGTGATGCAAGCCGGATTCCTGAATTTATTGCCCGCGCCAAGGACAAGAACGATCCGTTCAAACTGATGGGGTTCGGCCACCGTGTCTATAAGAATTTTGACCCGCGAGCCACCATCATTCGTAAAGCCTGTTATGCGGTATTGGAAAAGCTGGACTTTTCCGACCCATTGTTTAATTTGGCCCTGGAATTGGAAGAGATAGCGCTGAAAGACGAGTATTTCATCGAGCGCAAGCTTTACCCGAATGTGGATTTCTATTCGGGCATCATCTACAAAGCATTGGGAATACCGGTCAACATGTTCACCGTGATGTTCGCCATTGCCCGAACCGCCGGTTGGACGGCCCATTGGCTAGAAATGAAAGACGAGCCAGTCCAGCGTATTGCCCGTCCGCGCCAGCTTTACGTTGGCGTTCCCCAGCGCGAATACATACCGCTGGAAAAGCGGTGAGGTCAAGGTAGCGGTAACGCCACTTGGCTATATAACCCGTCATTCCGGCAGGGATTGCCGGAATCTAGGTTTCAAGGTTGGCAAACTAGAGGCATTTTTTTACTTTTCGACACTAGACTTGTTCCCGATAGAATATCAAATAAAATCAGTTACATAAATCGCTGTTTTGCAAAAGTTCCGAGGAAAAAGTATTTGCCAGTATTGAATATTGAGTATATCTATTTGATTTATATAAATAATCACCAGGAACATACAGCATTTTTAATATCAACCAGTTACTTGTAAATGCTCTTCGGCATGATTGATATACCCAATTACATCATCCTCAGTAATCGTTGCGATGGATTTACTGATGGCCTCGAAAAGTGTTTCCTCCGTCCTTGGCTTGCATTTTCTGATATAGTGTTTATCTTTGAAAACGCTTCTTCAATCGGGTTAAGCTCGGGCGAATAGGGCGGCAGGAAGGCAAATGGCATCTTGTGATCTTCCAGAAAGCGTTTCACGGCCTTGGCGCAATGCACCGGGTGGTTGTCTATTATCAAGAGTTTGCCGCCGACAACGAGAGCCAGCACATACACATCCAAATAGGCGATGAACCGCTTGGCCGTGAGTGTGCCGAAGTACTGGCACTCCGCCTCGATGCCGTGTTCGGTCAGCACCGCCGCCGTGCTGACGGTCTGGCCGGGCGCGGTGGGCTTTTCGTCGTTGACGCGCTCGCCCTTGGGGGATCGGCCATAGTCCAGGCTCAGGTTCAGGGAACTACCCCTTCCAACTGGCAGGCGTAGCTGACTTTGATGCCTTCAGCCCCTTCCTCGTTCTTCTTCGGGTCGTGGAAGGTCTTTTTTTTATAGCTGAGGCCCATGCGCTTGAGCGTGAGATGCATCGTGGCCACGCCGACGCGGACCCCATAGGCTTGCCAGTAAAGTTCGCAGAGCCGTTCCAGCGTCAAGTCCACTTCCTCCAAGAGGAGTGCTTTCAAGTACAGTTCCCCTTCGGGCGAAACCGCATGGGCGTGGACGGGCTTGCTG
>QJPH01000579.1 GCA_003242955.1 Candidatus Methylumidiphilus alinenensis | reverse complement strand
GTCGTTGACTACAACCCCGCCAATGTCGTCAAGCTGTCCACGTTCTATGGCGTGTCCACGCATGTTCAGTTTGGCGAAGGCGAGACCATCCATGATGTCGCCGTGGGCGACGACCAGGCTTGGACCATCGTGCCTAGGGGCAGGCATCTGTTCATCAAGCCGAAGGCGCAAAAGGCCGATACCAACCTGACCGTGATTACCGACAAGCGGGCCTACGAGTTCATGATTTATGTGGAACCACGGCCCATCGAGGATGCCACGGCATGGAAAAACCCGAAACTGATTTACGCCCTGAATTTCAGGTATCCAGAGGAAGAGGCCGGGAAGCTGGACGGCACACGACAGAAACAAGCCATCAAAGAAAAGCTGGCGAATGGCAAGACGGCTGATTCTGCCGTCAATCCTCTGGATGAAAACAAGCCCAACGACAATCTGGATTATTGGGTGGCCGGTTCGTCTGAGATCAGCCCGACCTCGGCCAAAGACGATGGGCGGTTTACTTATCTGACCTTCACCAACAACCGCGACATGCCGGCCATTTACACCGTCGATGCGGAGGGCAACGAGGCGTTGGTGAACACCAATGTCGAGGGCAACACCATCATCATTCATCGGGTGGTGCCCAAACTCACATTGCGCAAAGGCATTGCCGTTGCCTGTTTGCTGAACAAGAGTTTCAACTTCGCCGGGGGCAGGGACAACACCACAGGCACGGTCTCGGCTGAGGTCAAACGGTTGGTCAAGGAGGGGCAAGAACAATGAGCCAGAACCCGACACAAGGCAACACCCCGGCTGGCCTAGGCCATGCCAGCAACCCAACCGGCAACGGCACGATAGGCAACAACTCAACCGCAACCGGCGATGGGCAGGGCGGGCGCGAAAGCGAACCCCTGCACGAAAACCACGGACTGCCCTCGGTCAACCGCCGCCGCGCCAGCAACAAGCTGGTCAGTGCGCTGGGCATTGTCTTCATCCTCGGCGTTGGCGTGGCGTTGATCGTCGCGGTCAATGCGGACGGCAAGGGCAAGTCCGCGCCGAAGAAACCGCTGACCGACAAAGTTGAAAGCACCTTGCCAAAACTGGTGATGCCAACGCCCCCGGTTCCTGTACCCGTGGCGGTGCAACAGCCATCGGCTTCCCCTCCAATTCAACCGGCTGGAGCGAAAGCAGGGCCGCAACCAGTGACGGCCTCGGCGATTAAACCGCCTCCTGCCCCTGCCGCGCCAGCGGCTAATGTAAAGCCGCCGCTGAGTTGGCAAGACCGGAAGATGCTGGGCGAGATTATCATTGATAACCAAGGCGGCGGCGGAAAAGCGACGCCCGTCCGGGCCGAAGCGGTGGGTAAGGAACTGAATGACCATCATAGTGGGGGAAAAAACGAACTGGCGGCGAAGCTCGAACCCACCGTGACCAAGGCCGCTTATGCCTCGGTGCTGCCCAACCGGAATTTCATCATCGCCAAAGGGACAACCTTGGACTGTGCGCTGGAAACGGCGATTAACACCACCGTACCGGGCATCACCCGTTGCCGCTTGACCAGCGATGTCTATTCCGATGACGGCAAAGTGGTGCTGTTGGATCGCGGCTCGCAACTGGTCGGCGAGTACCAAGGCGGCATCAAACAAGGCCAAGCCCGTGTTTTTGTGTTGTGGACCCGCGCCAAAACACCGAATGGAGTCGTCGTTTCGCTGAACTCGCCGGGGGTTGATGCTCTGGGGCGCGGTGGATTGGAGGGCTTTGTGGATACCCATTTTGCCGAGCGTTTCGGCGCGGCCATCATGATTACGCTGTTGCAGGATGCGGTGGCCGTGTTGATCGCCAAAGAGCAAAGCCAAGGTAACGGCGGCGGCGGGACGACTATTCTGTATGGGCAGAATTCGTTGACGGGCAGTCAAAAGTTCATCGAGAAAACGCTGGATGCTCAATTGAACATACCGCCCACGCTGTACAAGAACCAGGGCGACCATATCCAAGTCATGGTGGCGCGTGACCTCGACTTTTCCAGCGTGTATGCCTTGCAGGTGGCGGAATGAGCCTAGGCATGACAGGCAAAAAAACGGGCCAATGTCGATGAACAAGCACAGCCCAAGCCCGATCCGCAAAGAGGACGGGCAATCCTATGACATGCTTTCGGAGTACCTGTTGCCGCTACGCGAGTACCTTGACGATGAATCGCTGACCGAAATCTGCGTCAACCGCCCGCGTGAGGTCTGGACCGAGGGCAGGGCAGGGTGGACGCGCCATGCCGTCGATGATCTGTCGCATGAGCGTTGCCGACAACTGGCCACCTTGATTGCGGCGTTCAACCACAAGGCGATCAGTGCCGAGAAGCCGGTACTCTCTGCGGCCCTGCCCAACCGGGAACGGGTGCAGGTCTTGATCCCCCCGGCCTGCGAGCAAAACACCGTGTCGATCACGATCCGCAAGCCCAGCCTGATTGACAAGACGCTTGAGCAATTGAACGCAGAAGGGGCGTTTGACGAGTCCGAAGAATTCCGCGAGGGCTTGCAGCCGTTTGAGCATCAACTCTTGTCGCTCAAGCAGCAAAAGCGGTACATGGAATTCCTCGACATGGCGGTTAAAACCCATCGCAACATCCTCATTGTCGGCAAGACCGGCTCGGGCAAGACCACCGTCACCAAAAGCCTGACGCGGAGCATCCCCGCCACGGAACGGCTGATTACCATTGAAGACGTGCATGAGATTTTCCTCAACCAACATCCGAACAAGGTGCATTTGTTTTATGCGCGGGAAGACGAGGGCGGTTCCAAGGTTTCGCCTAAGCAAGCCTTGGCTTCCTGTCTGCGCATGAAGCCCGACCGGATACTGCTGGCCGAGTTGCGCGGCGACGAGGCTTGGGAGTTCATCAAGTCCATCAACACCGGCCACCCCGGTTCCATCACCACCATGCATGCCAATGGCGCGTATGAGGCGTTTGAGCAACTGACGGCATTGATTAAGGATTCCAAGACCGGCGCACATCTGGACATGGCCTACATCAAACAGCGTTTGTTCACCACCATCGACATTGTGCTGTATTACTCAAAACGCAAATTGCGCGAAGTCTATTATGACCCTGAACATAAGCGAAAACTCCTGGGCTAAATCGGGGCTTGCCTTCGTCCTGTTGATTGCCTTGGCTGGGCTGTGGGCTTATCTGTCTGGGGCGATATTCCTGATGGCCTTCAACAAGGATTACAACAACGCCACACTGCTGACGTTCTACCAGTATTGGTATCACTTCAGGGCTAACCCTGCCGTGCAACGCTGGCTGTACCTCTCGGGTGGAATCGCGCTGGCCTGTGTGCTGTCGCCGTTGCTGGTGTTTCTGATTCCGAGCAAGAAAAGCTTGTTTGGCGATGCGCGGTTTGCCAAAACACGGGAAATCAGAAAATCCGGCTTGTTTGGCGAGAAAGGCTTGATCGTTGGCAAATACGCGGGAAAGTACCTGACCTTTGACGGTCAACAGCATGTCATCATGTCGGCACCGACGCGCAGCGGCAAAGGCGTAGGCGTGGTCATCCCCAATCTGCTCAACTGGCCCGATAGCGTCGTGGTGCTGGACATCAAACAGGAGAATTGGAACCTCACCAGCGGCTACCGACAGAAATACGGGCAGGAATGCTTTCTGTTCAACCCCGCCGCCACGGATTACCGTACCCACCGCTACAACCCGCTGTCGTACATCAATACGGATCAAAACTTTCGGATTGATGACGTGCAGAAGATTGCCAACATGCTGTTCCCCGACCAGCCGGGGACTGATGTGATTTGGACGGCGACCCCCCGGAGCTTTTTCCTCGGCGTGGTTCTGTATTTGTTGGAAACCCCCGGCAAGCCGGTCACGCTAGGCCAAGTGTTGCGCGAGAGTCTGGCGAACGGGGATGGCTCGGCCTACTTCACTAACATCATCAATGACCGGGCGCAAACCGCCAACCCGCTCAGTGCTGTCTGTGTTCGGGCGTTGAACAGCTATATCTCGATCTCGTCGGAAAAAACCCGTGCCGGTGTCATCACGTCGTTTCGGTCGCGGCTTGAGCTTTGGATAAACCCGCTGGTCGATGCGGCGACCAGTGCCAATGATTTTGACTTGCGGGACATCCGCAAGAAACGCATGTCCATCTATCTCGGTGTCACGCCCGACAATTTGGAACGGCTGGCCCCATTGATGAATTTGCTGTTCCAGCAGTTGATCGACGTGAACACCCGTGAGCTTCCCAACCAGAACGCGGCACTCAAATACCCGTGCCTGTTGTTGATGGACGAGTTCACCGCCATTGGCAAGATCGGCATCCTGTCGAAAGGCATTTCTTACATTGCCGGTTATGGCTTGCGGATGATGCCCATCATCCAAAGCCCGTCGCAGTTGTTCGAGGTCTACGGCAGGGAAGCCGCGCAGACCTTCACCACCAACCATGCCTTGCAAATCGTCTTCCCGCCGAAAGCCTCCGAGACGCATACCGCAAAAGACATTTCCGAATGGCTGGGCTACCAGACCGTCAAAGGCGTTTCCGAATCGAAAGGCAAAGAATTATTTTCCAAGCGGCACAAGTCGGAAAACATTTCCGACCAGCGCCGTGCGCTGTTGTTGCCGCAGGAAATCACCGGGCTGGGCCAACACCGGGAACTCGTCATTCTGGAAAATCTGCCGCCCATCCTCGCCAACAAGATCGTCTACTACAAAAGCCATGATTTCATGGACCGGCTGAAAGAGGTATCCGAATCGCTCAACGCACTCGGGAAAAAATTGCCGACTCAGCAAGAACTCGACGAGGCAATTTTTACAGGCGAACTGGCTTCCTCCGTGCCGAGGATCGACCCGAAAGAACATCAACGGCGCATGGAAGCGGGACAGCCGCCAATCACCATCGCGATTCCCTCACCAACCGTGACTGAGGTCATCAAGCTTACACGGGATGCCAGGGCAGACGATGTGCCAATATTGCAAACCCGCGCCTTGCAAGCCTTTGACATCCACTTCACCCCCATTCCGATACCCAAACCGGGCGATTTGGACCAAGCCGGGTTGAACACTTATGCCAAGGGGCTTGCAACACAGGCAGGCGTCACCGTTTAGAGGCCGTTTAAATGAACCCACCATCATCATCAATAACAGCAGCAGAGAGATAATCAATGGAAGCGGAAATTCAACACCTAGGCACACCCGCACAACTGCCGCGCACGGATGTATCCGCCTTGGGTCCGGTCGGTGAACAGATTGACGCGGCTAGGGACTTGGCCGACAAATTGGGGATGACGGCCGACATCGAGAAAATGCTGTTTTCCGGCATGACCGCCAGACGGATTGCCGACGCATTGAAGGACCGGCTGGAACTCGCCAAGCCATCAGTCGAAGCAGAACCCAAACACCCCCGGCGCGACCACCTTTATTTTGTGCGCCAGGTCAGGATGAGCTTGGGGGTTCCCCCGGTGGACGACCAAGCCGGGTTTAAGGCGTGGCAGGCACAAGCGGCGGAGCGGATCAACGCAGCGGGACCGATCAAAGCGAACACCGAAACCGCGAACCCAGAAGCTGCCGAAGCCGCCAAAGCCACCCCGGAAATCATTGTCGTCGATCAGTCCACCCAGGATCGGCTGGCCGAACGGCGCAACCGCGACACCGCCCAGGCAAAGGAAACGCTCGGCCTGAATGCCATCGAACCGGCGATTGCAAAAAAGCGGCAAACGCTGTCTGGTGACGAGGAAGCCAAGCGGGCGGCATGG
>QJPH01000593.1 GCA_003242955.1 Candidatus Methylumidiphilus alinenensis | reverse complement strand
AAAGAATAACTGTAGAAAAAATTGTCCAAAGGAGGACTTATGTCAAATAGAATAAACTTAAAGAAACTCGCACTCGGTTCGCTGGCGGCCGCCGCATTGGCAGCCAGCCAAGGTGTTATTGCCCACACCCGGTTGGAAACACCGACAGTTCTGGAAGGCACCAAGGTTCATAACTTTGTGGTCATCTCACACGGATGCAGCAGTCCCAGCACCGGCGGTAAAAATGCTGCCACTTTCGGTACGACGGTAGTGTTTCCGAATGCCGTCAGCTACAACCCTATCATTGGCGTAAATTCCAATAATACCGGAGCCACGGCTGGGCTGGCGGGTGCCGTCTATACCACCAATCCGGCCAGCAGCTATTATTCGCCATTGGCCGGCATTGGCACCTTGCTTCGTGGCGGCATCCCATGGAATTCCTACAATAACAAAGTTGATGCTGCCGGCAACAAAGATGGATTCTGGGCGGGCGGAGTGGCAATGGACCAATCCATCACCACGGCGATTGATGTGCCTTTCTACTCTGCGGCTGTTACGATTGCAACAACCTCCTGCGCACGCTCCATCACCTTTGAACTCGCGATTGCCGATGTGTGCAATATCAACGCCGTGAGCACCACTGCAACGGACAACGATGTGCTCTATTGGTCACCGATCCCCAACTTCTCCGGCGTTCCCGGCCAGCCTTTTGGCACCCCTGCCGGCTTGGCGACTAGCACGAATCTCCCCGGTGGTATTCCAGTCGGCAAGAAGTATTCTAATTATGATGGCTATGCAGATGCCGCCCACACGCTGCCAGGCGACGGCTGGGCTTCGCCCGCCACGCTTAAGGTCACGCGAAATCTGACGACTAATCCATTGCCGAAGGGCTGTTCGGGTAATGGTGGCGCGGGTGACGATATTTTCGTCTTCCCGTCCGCACAGCAGATTAATTCAGAGTTGCCCGTCTACCAGAATGCCAATCAAACCGGTGCGGTCTATTGGCAGTAAGCTTAAGGCAGCATCTTGAAGTAATCCTCTGTTAATAAGCGGGTTACGTCAGTGGCCCAGTACCCTGGCAATTAAGGGTGCTGGGCTATTGGCGATTCATCGGTGAAGACAAAGCCGTGGCTTTTTTGCTCGTTCCCAAGCTCCCGCTTGGGAATGGGGTTTTTGAAGCTCCAACTTCACGAAGAACGGCCAAGCAGGAGCTTGCAAGATAAGGGTTCCCAAGCTGGAGCTTAGGAACCAGCCAATATGTAATGGCTAACAATCGCAAAGTCATAAGACCCAGAAATTATAATTTTGACGCGCATTGTAAGGCCACTTAATGCTATAATTATTGGCCGTAGAAATGCATCGAGAGAGGGTGCAATAAACCAAGCTTTTCACTCTGAAACGGGTGGACGGCACTATTAGAATAATTTTCCTCTTAGGACGAAAGAGGCATGAGGTAATGTTATGAAAAACACATATTTAAAAAATGGCTTTATTACGGCTTTAATCTTGGCAGTAATAGGGTATTCCGGTCACACATTGGCCCACAGTGCGGGCGCGACAATCGATTCCGCCGGGAACAATGCCAGTGCCACCGATCTTGCCCAAGTCATTTGTTATGATGACGGTGACGGGCCGACAGACCATCTCTATGTCACGATTCAGGATAATTCCCCCCCTGTTTCGGGATTATTGCTAAGCGCTCAAGTTTACAAGGATGGCCACATGACTAATGTCACAGATACTGTCTCCGGGGATGCCAACTCCAGTCCTTCCGCTAAGATTAGCGGCGGTGACGGAGTGTACTATCTTTCCGTCAGCAAAACTGCTACTGGCGCGAGAGACTTCACTGTCACATACCATTGCCAAACGGCTGCAGATGTGCATACAGGCACGGATATTACTGTGCTTCAAGTCCAGTGAGTGTGAGTGAGTGGCTTTAGTATATTAGCGACATGAGGATATTATTATGAAAACCCCATCTATAAAGAAAGCTTTTATTGGCGCATCAATATTGGCCGCGTCTCTGTACACCAGCCTCGCGATGGCTTATGGCATCGGTAGTGCAGTATTGGACTCCGCCGGCAACAATGCCAGTGCGACCGACCTTGCGTCAGTCAATTGCCCAGACGGCACAGACCATTTTTCTGCCGCAGTGCTGGACACGTCATCGCAGGTTGCAGGGTTGTTGGTCAGTGTGCATATTTACAAGGACACTCAAATGACGACTGCCACCTCTACGAACGGTAATTGGAGTGATATCGTCAGTGTCTACGGTGGCGCGGGGACTTACTATCTGTCAGTCCGCAAAACCAATGTAGGCGCGAGGAATTTCACCGTCGGATGGGATTGCCGGGATAGCAATAATGTCAGCACGGGCACTGACCTGCAAGTGTTGCAAATCCAGTAAGTGTTGACCTATGAATCTACGAATAGTGCCTTTCCTTTGCGCCGCGCTGGCACTCGGCCTAACGCAAAAGACCCAAGCGACTGATGCGGGAAACGAAGTGCCCAACTGCGCTCTGTCAGCCATTGACACTACGCAGCAAAGCTATGCCTTGAAGCAATTTCGCGGCAAAGTGCTTTATGTGGATTTCTGGTCCTCTTGGTGCAATCCCTGCGCCCAATCCTTCTCTTTGTTGAATGAGATGAATCGTGACCTCAAGGATAAAGGACTGCAGGTCATAGGCATCAATCTGGATGAAGTTCCCGAGGATGCCAAGGCGTTCCTTGCCAAGCACCCCGCCAGTTTTACCGTCATGGCCGATGCCAACCAACAGTGTGCCAAGGACTTTGATGTCAAGGCCATGCCGTCTTCGTACCTAGTTGACCGTAACGGTGTCATTCGCTATGTGCATTTAGGCTTTAGGCCGGGGGAGGCCAAGGAATTCAGGGCATTGGCGGAGCAATTGCTGGCAGAGAACCCAGTGCGGAAATAGTCAGGGCACACAAGCAAATGAAGACAACACAGCACGCGCTCAGTGCGCTAATTCTCGTATTGTGTGCGTGCGTGCCGGGTTGCGCCAATGTCGCTCCATGGGAGCGAGGCAACCTAGCCAAACCACACATGGCGTTGAATCCCGACCCCATGCAATCGGCGTTGCGTACGCATTTGTATGGCAGTCGCGAGGCATCCACAGGCGGCGGCGCTGCCAGCGGAGGCGGTTGTGGCTGTTACTAAACTTAAATCGTTTTGGGCGAAAGTCGGCTTTTTAAGCAGCCCCCCACGGACAGGGGCTGACTGGCAACCCCCCTCTTGCCCCGATACCGTTGAATTAAGCCGTCTTACCGGCAGGGAGAGCGAAGCGAGGGTTCGCCGGTATCCAGAACACAGGGAGGTGAATGGTGGCTGCCCTCCATGGCCTCTGGGTTCCGGCAATCCCTGCCGGAACGACGAGCATAAACCTGTGTCAACAGCATTGCCCACCCCCTGCTCCCTGTTGAAAAAGGGGGTGAGGGGGGATTTGGCATCGGCAAACCTTTCTTTACAAGCGCTGACCGCCGCTGCGCTGGCCCTGCCTGGCTTGATGATTTCCCCTGCCCAGGCTTTGGAGCTAGACGAAAGCGGCTTTCAGGCTAGCTATTACGATGAGGGCAAACGGCATACCTACACTGTGCACAGCAATTTAAAGCCCATCCAAGTGGATAGCCTGCAAGGCGGTGGACTGGTTGGCTTGTCTGATAGGTCAAAATTAGCCTTTCACTACACCCAAGACACATGGGGCGGGGCCACGCCGGTTGCCACCGCGCCGCTGGCTTGGGGGGGGAACCATCCTAGTAACACCCAATCCGGGGCATCGCCCCTCTTGCAACTGGGGACGGTACACCTTGATTCCCAGTTGAACCCGCTCCAGCAAAATACGACAACGGGCAAATACACTAAAAACACGCAATTGGTGCATACGCTCGCCATGGCCTCCCCTGAAACCCGTAAGCAAGGTGATTTAAATTTGAGCTACGAGTGGGACGAGGCGGCACTGAATATGGGGGCCGGACTCTCGCAGGAAAACGACTTTCAATCACGCTTTGGCAATCTGTCCGGTCGCTGGGACTTCAACCAGAAGCAAACCAGCTTAAACTTGGGGCTTAGTTACACCAACAGCGATATCAACGCGTTGCTCGACCATGATGCCACGCCCTACATCTACAATACATCCGCCGGTTTGGCAAACTACAGCCAAATACAAAGCGGTAGCCAAATCAATCTGGTCGGAGGTGCGCAAGTCAACAACAGGCTATTGACTGGCAACCGGCAGGATTGGGCCACCAACCTAAGCATGACCCAGATTTTGAACAAAAATTCCCTCGTCGTGGCCGGTATTGGGTTTACCCGCAACACCGGGTATTTGGCAAACCCCTATAAGGCGGTGACAACCGTGTTTGTCGATCCCACGCAAAAAATCACCAGTCCATCCAGCGTATTGACCGGCACATCGCTATCCTTGCTGGAAAAGCGGCCTCAAGAACGCGACCAATGGACTGGTAATCTGAGTTATGTGCAACATATTGATGCCTTGGATTCGGCCTTGCACTTCGATTACCGCGTGTTTAGCGACGACTGGGGAATCACGTCCCATACCTTTGAATTTGACTGGGTCCAACCGGTGTTCGATACTTGGACTGTCACGCCCATGATCCGCTATTACTCGCAAACCGCAGCTGACTTCTATACGCCTTACGTTGTTTCATTTCAAACCTACCCCGGCAAGCCCACTTACAATCCAAAAACCCAGGCAATCACCCTCTCCCAGCTTAATCCCAATAAGCTTCCGGCCAATTACTCCAGCGACCAACGCCTGTCGGCTTACGGTGCAATCAGCGGAGGCATGACCGTTAGCAAGCAATTCGCCAAAGGCATCACCTTGGCGCTGGGTGCCGAATATTATACCCATGCAGGCTCGCTAAAAATGGGCGGCGGCGGCGAGGGTTCCTATGCGGATTTTAATTATTACATGGTCAATGCCTCGGTCAAGGTTGATTTTTCGGCGATCACTCTACCAAGCTTAGGGCATGGCAACCATGCAAACCAGCTTGCCCAAGATAGCCAAGGTGAGCATGCCGATCATAGCCAACATGACGGCCATGGCAATCATGGGAACCACAGTGGCCATAACGATCAAATTGCCCAAAATGACCAGAGTGATCAAATTGACCATAGCCAACACGGTAGCCATGCCCCGGCGGGGGTTATGTTTAGCCACATGTTGCCCCAAGCCGGCGACTTCATGGTCGGCTACCGATACCTGTACAGCACGGATAGCGGCCAGATGGTCAAAGGGTTGAATCCAGTCAGCGACCATGCCATCGTGTCAAATGGCTGCAAAGGCAGTCCCTGCTATGTCACGCCGACCAGGATGGACATGAACATGCACATGCTTGACCTGATGTACGCGCCGACAGATTGGTTGACCCTGATGGCTATGCCCCAATTTATGGATCAGAGCATGACCATGCGGCCCTTGAATGGGGCTCCAAGCATTAATAATGCCAGTCCCTCGACTTCCGCCGCTGTGATGCATTCTTACCACGAACACCAAACGGGTGGCGTCGGCGACACGGGTCTATACGCACTGTTTAAGTTGTTTGACGTGCCAGGACATCATGTTCATGTGACTTTAGGTGTCAGTGCGCCGACTGGCGATACTGGCATTCAAATGCGAGACACCCACGGCGTGAACATCGGTTTCATCCACTATGGCATGCAATTGGGCAGTGGCACTTGGGATTTTAAACCGAGCATCACCTATACAGGCCAAATGGACGAATGGTCTTGGGGTGCGCAGATCAGTGGCACCCACCGCCTTCAGGAGCAGAACGTCAATGGTTATTCGTTGGGCGATATTCTC
>QJPH01000210.1 GCA_003242955.1 Candidatus Methylumidiphilus alinenensis | reverse complement strand
AAGAATATCACCCAACGCATAACCATTGACGTTCTGTTCCTGAAGGCGGTGGGTGCCGCTGATCTGCGCACCCCAAGACCATTCATCCATTTGGCCTGTATAGGTGATGCTTGGTTTAAAATCCCAAGTTCCGCTGCCCAATTGCATGCCATAGTGGATGAAACCGATGTTTATGCCGTGGGTGTCTCGCATTTGAATGCCGGTATCGCCAGTCGGCGCACTGACACCTAAAGTCACATGAACATGATGTCCTGGCACGTCAAACAACTTAAACAGTGCGTAGAGGCCCGTGTCGCCGACACCACCCGTTTGGTGTTCATGGTAAGAATGCATCACGGCGGCGGAAGTCGAGGGACTGGCATTATTAATACTCGGAGCCCCATCCAAGGGCCGCATGGTCATGCTCTGATCCATAAATTGGGGCATGGCCATCAGGGTCAACCAGTCAGTCGGCGCATACATCAGGTCAAGCATGTGCATGTTCATGTCCATCCTAGTCGGCGTGACATAGCAGGGACTGCCTTTGCAGCCATTTGACACGATGGACTGGTCGCTGACTGGATTCAACCCTTTGACCATCTGGCCGCTATCCGTGCTGTACAGGTATCGGTAGCCGACCATGAAGTCGCCGGCTTGGGGCAACAGGTGGCTAAACATAACCCCCGCCGGGGCATGGCTGCCGTGTTGGCTATGGTCAATTTGATCACCCTGGTCATTTTGGGCAACTTGATCGTTATGGCCACTGTGGTCGCCATGGCCGGCATGTTGGCTATGATCGACCTGTTCACCTTGGCTATCCTGGGCAAGCTGGTTTCCGTGGTTGCCATGCCCTAGGCTTGGTAGAGTGATCGCCGAAAAATCAACCTTGACCGATGCATTGACCATGTAATAATTAAAATCCGCATAGGAACCCTCGCCGCCGCCGCCCATTTTCAGCGAACCAGCATGGGTATAATATTCGGCACCCAACGCCAGGGTGATGCCTTTGGCAAATTGCTTGCTAACGGTCATGCCTCCGCTGATTGCACCGAAAGCCGACAGGCGTTGGTCGCTAGAGTAATTGGCCGGAAGTTTATTGGGATTGAGTTGGGAGAGGGTGATTGCCCCGGTTTTTGGATTGTAAGTGGGCTTGCCAGGGTACGTTTGAAATGACACGACATAAGGCGTATAGAAGTCAGCTGCGGTTTGCGAGTAATAGCGGATCAGCGGCGTGACAGTCCAAGTATCGAAAACCGGTTGGACCCAGTCGAATTCAAAGGTATGGGACGTGATTCCCCAGTCGTCGCTAAACACGCGGTAATCGAAGTGCAGGGCCGAGTCCATGGCATCAATATGTTGCACATAACTCAGATTGCCAGTCCATTGGTCGCGTTCTTGAGGCCGCTTTTCCAGCAAGGATAGCGATGTGCCTGTCAATAGGCTGGATGGACTGGTGATTTTTTGCGTGGGATCGACAAACACGGTTGTCACCGCCTTATAGGGGTTTGCCAAATACCCGGTGTTGCGGGTAAACCCAATACCGGCCACGACGAGCGCATTTTTGTTCAAAATCTGGGTCACGCTCAGGTTGGTGGCCCAATCCTGCCGGTTGCCAGTCAATAGCCTGTTGTTGACTTGCGCACCTCCGACCAGATTGATTTGGCTACCGCTTTGTATTTGGCTGTAGTTTGCCAAACCGGCGGATGTATTGTAGATGTAGGGCGTGGCATCATGGTCGAGCAGCGCGTTGATATCGCTGTTGGTGTAACTAAGCCCCAAGTTCAAGCTGGTTTGCTTCTGGTTGAAGTCCCAGCGACCGGACAGATTGCCAAAGCGTGATTGATAGTCGTTTTCCTGCGAGAGCCCGGCCCCCACATTCAGTGCCGCCTCGTCCCACTCGTAGCTCAAATTTAAATCACCTTGCTTACGGGTTTCAGGGGAGGCCATGGCGAGCGTATGCACCAATTGCGTGTTTTTAGTGTATTTGCCCGTTGTCGTATTTTGCTGGAGCGGGTTCAACTGGGAATCAAGGTGTACCGTCCCCAGTTGCAAGAGGGGCGATGCCCCGGATTGGGTGTTGCTGGGATGGTTCCCCCCCCAAGCCAGCGGCGCGGTGGCAACCGGCGTGGCCCCGCCCCATGTGTCTTGGGTGTAGTGAAAGGCTAATTTTGCCCGATCAGACAGGCCAACCAGTCCACCGCCTTGCAGGCTATCCACTTGGATGGGCTTTAAATTGCTCTGCACAGTGTAGGTATGCCGTTTGCCCTCGTCGTAGTAGCTAGCTTGAAAGCCGCTTTCGTCTAGCTCCAAAGCCTGGGCCGAGGAAATCATCAAGCCCGGCAGGGCCAGCGCTGCGGCGGTCAGCGCTTGTAAAGAAAGGTTTGCTGATGCCAAATCCCCCCTACCCCCCTTTGAAAAAGGGGGGTAGGGGGGATTTTCCCCGACTTGATGCCAATCTGCCCTTGTCCGTGGCGGTGTGCTTAAAAAGCCGACTTTCGCCCAAAACGATTTAAGTTTAGTAACAGCCACAACCGCCTCCGCTGGCAGCGCCGCCGCCTGTGGATGCCTCGCGACTGCCATACAAATGTGTGCGCAACGCGGATTGCATGGGGTCGGGATTCAAAGCCATGTGTGGTTTGGCAAGATTGCCCCGCTCCCATGGAGCCACATTGGCGCAACCCTGCACGCAGGCGCACAATACGAGAATTAGCGCACTGAGCGCGTGCTGTGTTGTCTTCATTTGCTTGTTTGTCCTGCCTATTTCCGCACAGGATTCTCTGCCAGCAATTGCTCCGCCAATGCCCTGAATTCCTTGGCCTCCCCCGGCCTAAAGCCTAAATGCACATAGCGAATGACACCGTTGCGGTCAATTAGGTACGAAGACGGCATGGCCTTGACATCGAAGTCCTTGGCACACTGCTGGTTGGCATCGGCCACGACGGTAAAACTGGCAGGATGTTTGGCAAGGAACGCCTTGGCATCCTCGGGAACTTCATCCAGATTGATGCCTATGACTTGCAGTCCCTTATCCTTGAGGTCACGATTCATCTCATTCAACAAAGAGAAGGATTGGACGCAGGGATTGCACCAAGAAGACCAGAAATCCACGAAAAGCACTTTGCCCCGGAATTGCTTCAAGCCATAGCTTTGCTGCGTATTATCAATGGCTGTCAAAGCGCAGTTAGGCACCTCGACACCTGCCTCTACGGCTAATATCGTTTGAATTGGGCTGAACGCCAGCATGGCGCAGAGAAATGCCAATTTTAGTCGCGTCATCGGTTGATCTTTCTTCGCTATCGGTGTTGAATTGGCAATGAATGTCCATGCCAAGCCTGTCCTTGTGAAGGGCAGCACCCACGACTAGGCGAGGGTGCTACGACTGGCTGTCACTGCATTTGCAATACGTTGATGGTCGTACCCATGCTGTTATTGTTCACATCCCGGCAATCCCATCCGACGGCGAAATTCCTAGAGCCAACATTGGTTTTGACGACTGACAGGTAGTAGGTTCCAGGTCCGGCGTAAACGCTGGCAATGTCACTCCACCCGCCATTCCCGGAAACGCCATCGGTGGCCGTCGCCATGTAATTGACACCGGCAGAAGCATTCTCGGATAAAATATGCAGACTGACCAATAGCCCAGAAACTGGCGGGGAAAGATCCTGAACTGCGGCAGAGAAATGGTCGGTGCCGCTGCCGCAGGTGACGACCGCCAAATCGGTGGCATTGGCATTGTTCCCGCCGGGGTCCAATACCAATGGCTGGTCTGGTGGAACCCCTGCACTGTAATAAGCCGACGCAAGACCAGCATACCCCAACGCGACCGAAATTGAAACAGCGATGAAAGCTGATTTAAAAGATAGGTTTTTCATAAAATAATCCTCGTTCCGCCAACAATCACTGGACTTGCAGGATGCCACACCCATCGCCCGGCCCACAGGTGCCGGTATGGACATCGCTGGAAGTTTGGCAATGGTAGGTGACAGTAAAGTTCCTCGGGCCGGCAACATTGGTTTTGGTCACTGAAAGCCAGTACAGCCCATTGCCGGTGCCCACCATTATTGGGTTGCTGGCTGACGCGTCCCCTGGGCTGGCGTCCGTGGTATTCGCCATTTGACCATCCTTGAATATTTGGGCACTGACGAACAGCCCTGGAACCGGAGGTGAATTATCCTGTATTTGGACATAGAGATGATCGGTCGGCCCATCGCCATCATCATAGCAAGTGACCTGCACGAGATCGGTCGCATTGGGATTGTTCCCGCCGGGGTCTAGTGTCGCCGCTGCGGTGTGGGCCAGTGCGTGACCGGCATACCCTATTACTGCCAAGATTAAAGCCGTAATAAAGCCTTTTTTTAAAGATTCGTTTTTCATAACATTACCTCATGCCTCTTTCGTCCTAAGAAGATAATTATTCTAAATAGTACCGTTCACCCATTCCAGAGTAAACAGTTTGGTTTATTGCATCCTCTCTCGATGCATTTCTATAGACCATAATTATAACATTAAGTTGCCTTACAATGCGGGTCAAATTTATAATTCACGGGTATTATGACTTTGCGATTGTTAACCATTACATATTGGCTGTTTCCTAAGCTCCAGCTTGGGAACCCTTATCTTGCAAGCTCCTGCTTGGCCGTTCTTCGGGAAGCTGGAGCTTCAAAAAACCCATTCCCAAGCGGGAGCTTGGGAACGAGCAAAAACTGGAACATGTTCCTAATCAGGAAAACCATAGTGATTCTCTCTCCCATCAATCGCCAACAGCCCAGCACCCTTGATTACCAGGGTACTGGGCCACATTGACGCAACCCCTTTCAAGTGGCTTGCTTCAATTTTCCGTCCTAGGCATTAATGCCAGTAAACAGTGCCGGTCTGATTGGCACCTGAGTAGACAGGAATCTCAGCGTTAATCTGCTGGGCGGCGGGGAAGACAAAAATATCGTCACCCTGCCCCCCGTTGCCTGAGCAGCCTGCCGGTAGCGGATTGGTCGTCAAATTCCGTGTGATTTTAAGCGTGGCAGGCGAACCCCAGCCATCCCCTGGCAAAGTGTGGCCAACATCGGTATAGCCGTCATAATTGGAATAAGGCTTGCCGACCGGGATGCCGCCGGGAAGATTGGTGCTAGTAGGCAAGCCGGCAGGGGTGCCAAAGGGCGCACCGGGAACGCCCGAGAAGTTCGGGATTGGTGACCAATAGAGCACATCATTATCGGTGGCAGTGGTGCTCACTGAATTGATATTGCAAACATCGGCAATCGCCAGTTCGAACGTAATGGAGCGAACGCAGGATGTAGGCACAATCGTGACCGCCTGCACGTAGAAAGGCGTATCAACGGAAGTGGTGATGCTTTGGTCAAAGAGGCTACCCCCTGCCCAGAATCCATCTTTGTTGCCGGCAGCATCAACTTTGTTTTGGCCCGCCTGGAATTCGTTTTGGTCCGACTGCCACGCACCGCCGCCACGAATCCACGTGACAATGCCGGCCAATGGCGAGTAATAGCTGCTGGCCTTATTGGTTGTATAGACGGTACCCGCCAGCCCTGCCGTGGCTCCGGTGTTATTGGAATTCACGCCAATGATAGGGTTGTAGCTGACCGCATTCGGAAACACCACGCTCGTGCCATAAGTGGGGGCATTTTTACCGCCCGTGCTAGGACTGTTGCAACCGTGTGCGATCACTTCATAGTTGCGCACCCTTGCGCCTTCCACGACCGTCGGGGTTTCCAGCCGGGTATGGGCAATAGCACCTTGGCTGGCTGCCAATGCGGCGGCCGCCAGCGAACCGAGTGCGAGTTTCTTTAAGTTTATTCTATTTGACATAAGTCCTCCTTTGGACAATTTTTTACTACAGTTATTTTT
>QJPH01000130.1 GCA_003242955.1 Candidatus Methylumidiphilus alinenensis | reverse complement strand
TCGATAAGAAGAAGGAATGCAAAAAACTCGGCGGACTGAAGAATGATCTGGCACACTGTGGGGGTCTCCGTTATTGGTTTAGTGGAGACTCCTCCAAAGGGAGCTTGCAGTCAAGCTCCTTGAGGGGGATCAACCTCAAACCCTCAGTCTATTTGATCAAATAGGCCGGATAACCCATCAAAAAAAGTGCGCAGGCTCACTGTAGTCGATGCTGTTGTGACCGGCGTTCGCCTCAACCCATAGCCGCTTTATGCCCGGATAGCCGTTAAAAAACGCTAGTCCCAAACTGGGGGGTGCGATAACGTCTTGGCCCGCAATCAAGAACGCGACAGTGCCGGGGAAGGTCGCAAGTGCCTCATCGGCCCTAAATCTGTCGCGCAGGAACCAAGCCGGTAGCCAAGGGTAATGTTGCCGCGCCAACATGTTTAAGTTGGGGAAGGGTGTGACCAGGAGCATTCCCCGCACGGCATCGGGCTGTCGGGAACCGGCGATGGCGGCCACCACCGTCCCCAGCGACTCGCCGACCAGCAAGATCGGCTTCTGCGAATCCTGTTGCAGTTGGGTGATCGCCTCGTCTGCCGCATGCAACAGGCTGGCCTCGGACGGGGCACCGGGGCGCGGCCCGAACCCCGGATATTCCAGCAAGTACACGTCAAAACGGGCATCCAGCGCAGGGCTTTGGAACAGGTCGCGGAAATAGGTACGGTGGATTGCCGCGCCTGCGTTGCCATGCAAAACCAGTATAGACCCGGTGGCGTTCCCATCCGGGTAGGGTGCTTGCCAGCCGATGAATCGACCCTCGTGCAGCCAAGGCGCCAATCCCCGCTGCGTGGCTTCAAGTTCCGCTTGGTGCAGGTCTTGCCTGGTCGGGAAATAGATAAACTGGCGTTGGACAAGGTAGAGCGTCACCGTCAGTCCGATTAGAACGGTCAAGATACCGAGCATGGGAGTTGTCCAGCGCATTTCAAAAATAAGTGTTCATAGTGTACTCTTCACAGGTTGGACTAAGCTTAGCCCTCTTCATCCTGTTGTGTCCAATGGATTTTTTTCTAATGTCTGGCATGAACCGAAAGCGGCCTGTTAGCTCATGTCTATAGTTTGCCTTGCGCGGGAAACAGACGCGACTCACAGAATGATTTCCGAATAATGCGCTAAACCGCTGGCGTTTACTGCTTAATGTGCGTGGGGTAGCTTAAGCAATTCCACTTCCCCCCCTTTGATCAATTGCTCATCGTCCGTGGCCAAGCTGCCATTATTCTGCATGTTCTTAAGTTGCGTCAACGCGTTTTCCAAATGCTTTCGGGCTAAAGCAAACTCCTTTTTCGCCATGTAAACCCTAGACAATTTGTAATACGAGATCGACAGGTCGCGCTGGAATTCGGTGTTGCCGGGGTCGCGTTGGCTGAGGGTTTGCGCTATCGGCAAGCGATCCTGATAGGCCTTGAGGGCGGCATCGGTGTTGCCCAAGCGCAGTTGCAGATTGCCGATTCTTTCATGGAAAACCGACAGGTCGCGCTGGAATTGGGTGTTGCCGGAGTCGCGTTGGGTGAGGGTTTGTGCTAACGCCAAGCCGTCCTGATAGGCCTTGAGGGCGGCATCGGTGTTGCCTAGGCGAAGTTGCAGGTCGCCGATGCTATTATGGGAAACCGACAGGTTTTGCTGGAACAGGGTGTTGTCGGGGTCGAGTTGGCTGAGTTTGCGCTGGTTCCCAAGCTCCAGCTTGGGAACCCACTAGAGGAAGCTCCAGCTTCCTGAATCGATAGGAAGCCGGAGCTTCCATAACAGCATTCCCAAGCAGGGGCTTGGGAACGGTGTGAGTTGCAGGTATCAACGACTCAGCCCTGTAGGTCGGGCACGTCTCTTTGCGTTGCGCCCGACATTCTGACGGTTGGTTGCGCCAACGGCATTGGGCATATGCTACGATGCCTATGATCCGGTGCTGGAATGTTGGGCAACGATGGGGCCGTTGCCCAACGTTGTATAACTGCATTGGGGGTTTCCTATGCAATATCGCCGCGCCAAAACTCCGTTTGTGCGTCTAGGCATTTATTCGCATGACTGGGCGGGGATTCCTGAAACTTTTGCCGATGAACCCAAATGTCGGGCGCAACGCAAAGAGACGCGCTCGATCTACAGGGCTCATCCCACCCGATCACCAGCGCATGGGGGCACACGGGTCTACGGGCTGGAAACCCGCGAAGACGAGGTTTTCCAGCCCATCAGCCACACGGCGGGACACACCTTGATCGTCGGCACGACCGGCGCGGGTAAAACACGGCTGTTCGACATTTTTGGTGACTCAGGCCGTGTTGCGCGGCGAGGCGGTCATCGTCATCGACCCCAAGGGCGACAAGGATTTGCGGGACTGCGCGGAACGGGCTTGCCGACTCGCCGGAAACCCTAGCCGGTTTGTCCATTTCCATCCGGCGTTCCCGGAAAACAGCGTTAGGCTAGACCCGCTGCGCAACTTCAACCGCTCGTCGGAAGTCGCCAGCCGGATTGCCAGCGTCATCCCCGGCGAGGGTAGTTCCGACCCGTTCAAGGCGTTTGGGCAAAAGTCGCTCGACAACATCGTGCAGGGCTTGTTCGCACTGGAACAAAGGCCAACTTTGGTAAAGCTGCGGCGTTACCTTGAAGGCGGCTCCGCCACATTGGTCGTCCGTGCCTTGGAACGGTATTTCGACCGGGTGCTTGAGAACGGATGGAAGAACCGTTTAAACCTCAAGGCCAAGGACAGCGAAGGCCGTGCAATGGCCTTGGTCAGGCATTACCGGGATACCGTCCAAGCCACCCACCCCAACATGGACTTGGAGGGTCTGGTGTCGATGTTCGAGCACGACCGCACCCCTCGGCAAAATGGTGGCCTCCTTGCTGCCGGTCATGAACATGCTGACCTCGGGTACGCTCGGGCCGCTGCTGTCGCCCGACCCCAATGACATTGACGACACCCGCCCGATCACCGACTCGGCTAGGATCATCAACCAAGCCCAGGTCGCCTACATTGGCCTGGATTCCTTGTCGGACGGCATGGTGGGCAGCGCGATTGGCTCGATCCTGCTGGCTGACTTGGCTTCGGTGGCTGGGGACCGCTACAACTATGGGCTAGACAACCGCCCGGTCAACATTTTCGTGGACGAAGCCGCCGAAGTCATCAACGACCCCTGCATCCAGTTGTTGAACAAGGGGCGCGAGGCGAAGTTCAGGCTGTCAATCGCCACCCAGACCTTCGCCGACTTTGCGGCGAGGACCGGATCGGAGGCCAAGGCGCGGCAGATACTCGGCAACGTCAACAACCTGATTGCCTTGCGCGTAATGGACGCGGAAACCCAGGAGTACATCACCGACAACCTGCCGAAGACTAGGCTGAAGTACATCATGCGGACGCAGGGCGTATCGACCCATTCTTCAAACCCGGCGGTGTTCTCCGGCAACATTGGCGAGCGCCTGATGGAGGAGGAGGGCGACCTGTTCGCCCCGCAACTGCTTGGGCAATTGCCCGACCTGCACTACACGCCCAAGCTGTCGGGCGGTCGCATCGTCAAAGGCCGCTTGCCTGTGCTGCGCTCCCGCCTGGACAGGGAACCCACACCACCACCATCAACAAGAAGGAAAGCATGACAAAAACCGCCATTAACCCCAAACCTCTAAAAGGCTGGTGCGGACAGCATCCGCACGAACGGAAAATACTGGCCCTGCTCGAAACCGACTGGCCCGGTACACAGGAGGTTTCCCAGAAGGCCATGGAATATCTGAGGCTGCACTTTGCCGACACCGACATTGATGTACAGATCACCGCCCGCAGCCTATCGCAGGCATTGCGGGCTTACCATGATGGCTTGTTCAAGCAGTCCTTGGCGGACAGGAGCCGATTGGCACTGTTCGTCGATACGCTGATCCAAGAATTAAGCAACGAGATTCCGGGCGAGACGGCTATGGGACTGCGACAACAACTCCTGCCAGAGCGAATGCTGTCAGTGTTGGACGGTAATCCCAAGGGGCAAGGCCAAGCGGATGCAGCGTAGCATCCTGTTGAGCCTGATGATCTGGCAGTTGGAAGTCGTCTTCGTCGCGGCCCTGGTGTCCGACGATTGGCTGAAGACGGTCCAGCACACCGAGGATGCGATGGTCGTGTCCTACCTTGGAAAGGAAAAGGATGCCGAAATCCGCCACACCGCCACGGCTTGGTTTGACCGGCTGTTTGTGCGAACCGGCGTAAAGGACAGGGTGTACCGCTACTTCATCCCCAGCGAACACGAGCGGCAGAGTTCCATTGGATTTCAGGACATTGGCAGGGAAAACCTGTTCCCGTTCATTGCCGCTAGGCTTCAAGTGCTGTGGGATAGCGTCTACCAGTCGATGCTGCGGTTTTTCCTGATGCTGGCTTGGTGGCCGTTCTTGCTGGCAATCCTATTTCCCTTCGCCATGGACGGGCTGGCACGGCGCAAAATCAAGCAGTCGAACTTCGACTATTCAAGCCCACTGGCCCATCGGTATAGCTTTTTTGCTTTGCTTGGCATCTTGTATGTTTTGTTGCTCGGGTTGACCTTCCCCTTTCCAGTGCCGCCACAGGCCGTGCCGGTTGCTTGCTGTGCGATTGGACTGGCTGTGAATGTCTATTTGGCGCATACGCAAAAGAGGATTTAGGAAGGTGAGGGCCGAACTTCGGCCCATTTCCAGCAAATAAATCCTCAAGGAAATCAACCTTGATGAATATGATTGGCGGCTAGTACTACTGCGACCGACACTCTTTACAAAGCCAAAGATGGGAATTTGTTTCAACGGCCTTAGCGGCTAGTACTACTGCGACAGAAATGGTTGAGGTTGCAACTCAGACCTCTAGAGTTTCAACAGCCTTAGCGGCTAGTACTACTGCGACTTGCCCATTGAGGTGAGTTATGGCTTTTTAACTAGTGTTTCAACAGCCTTAGCGGCTAGTACTACTGCGACTATCATGTACACAGCATTTAAAACAATGCAATGTAAGTTTCAACAGCCTTAGCGGCTAGTACTACTGCGACAAACCAACATAACCCCGGCCAACTCGCCAACCTTGGTAGTTTCAACAGCCTTAGCGGCTAGTACTACTGCGACACGCAGGACATTTGCGGTTCGCTATTCAATGTAGAAAGTTTCAACAGCCTTAGCGGCTAGTACAACTGCGACTCTCACACCTGCTGCGTTGATTGACGTATTAATACCAAATACGTTTCAACAGCCTTAGCGGCTAGTACTACTGCGACATTTTAGATGTTCAAAAGGACATAAAAATATCCTTAAGTTTCAACAGCCTTAGCGGCTAGTACTACTGCGACTCAAGCGATTCGCTGAAGCAACCAATGTTCTCAAGTTTCAACAGCCTTAGCGGCTAGTACTACTGCGACTACCTTGCAACTGACGACCACAGATGGCGAATCATTTTGTTTCAACAGCCTTAGCGGCTAGTACTACTGCGACTAGACCCAGAACATCGTAAACTGGATGACGAGCGGGTTTCAACAGCCTTAGCGGCTAGTACTACTGCGACAACAAAACGAGCCTTGTTTTTAATTTAACATTTGGAGAGTTTCAACAGCCTTAGCGGCTAGTACTACTGCGACCCATCTCCTGGCACCTGAATCAGTCTTCTTCTTTTGTTTCAACAGCCTTAGCGGCTAGTACTACTGCGACAAAATGGCTGGCTGATTGTGCGCAACGGATCAGGTTTCAACAGCCTTAGCGGCTAGTACTACTGCGACTCTTGGCCCTAGAGCCCACGCAGCGTGTGGCCTGGAATGGCCTATTTGGTGAACCTCTGTCGATGTCGCAGCAGTGAGGGTATTTTAAGCCGTTTTCTCATCATTTGCAAGCATTAAGCTGTTGATTCCATTGGTTTGGTGGGCTAGACCATACAAACATTCCGGTTTA
>QJPH01000297.1 GCA_003242955.1 Candidatus Methylumidiphilus alinenensis | reverse complement strand
CCCCGACGGAACCGCCAATTCCGGCCAGGGTGTTCCAAACCCCGGCAACTCTGACAAAAAACGATTATGAAATTTTAAAGCACCGTGCCGTGAATCGGCACTCCCTAGTGCACAGACTGACTTTAACCGAGATGAAAGTCTTTTTGCTGCTCGCCGACCAGTGCCAGTCCAATGAGGAGTTGGCGAAGATTCTGTTTATTGAAGAAAGCACAGCCATCACTCACCGAACGAATATCCACAAAAAGCTAGAAACGCGAAATCCGTTGAAACTGCGTGACTTGAGGGATGATTTGCTTTAGTTGCTGATGTTTCGCACCATGCCGTTGAATTCCAGAAATAGCCCTGAACGGTTGCGTAACATCCGATCAGTAAATAGCTGTAGTACCATATTTAGCGACGACTTTGCACCACTCAGCGGTCAATGGGTTTTCACCGCGCATCAGCACTTATGTTATCCAAGCTCAATTGCCCCAAGCTCGTTGCCAACTTGAGCCTTGAAGTTTGCCAGCGAGCCATGGCGAGGAGGCGTTGTTGCTCGGCACTGGCTAAATCACTCTGCGCTTTGAGCAACTCGATAATATTCCCTACACCAAATTTGTACCTCCCCTGGGCCACATCGAAGGATTGTTTCGCGCTTAGCACTAAGGTCTTGGTGGTCTTCAGATTCTCCATGCCGGTCCGCATCGCTTGATAGCTTTTCCACACATCCAACGAAACCTGCTGTTCAGTGTTGGCCAATTCCGCCCGCTTGCTTTCGGCCTGCGCTTCCGCCTGACTGACTTTGTAATGCCGTCCAAAGCCCTCGAACAGCGGGATGCTCAGTTGCAAGGCAATCTCTTGACTGTCCATACCCTGCCTTGATGAGCCTTGGTTATTGATGGGGGTGGCACTTATGTTACTGTGGTCATAATTGCCGACCAAGGCCAGCGTTGGCCTTCCCGCCGCGCTGGTGGCGTCTACTTGCGCCTTAGCTGCTTCTAGTTGCGCTTGGGCAACGAGCATCTTCGGATGGCTGCGCACGGCTTGCTCGATTAAATCGTCCAAAGCCTGCTTGAACAAGGGGTCATCAGCCGTTTCGTCAATGACACCGGTCAGGTGAATCAAGGCATTGGGCCGCAATCCCATGACGCTAGCCAAATTGCCAAAGGCTATTTGCAGATCGCCTGCGGATTGCACACGCTTCAAGGTGGCCTGCTCATAAGAAGTTTGCGCCTGAAGTTTGTCTGCGAGTGCGCCAACCCCGGCGGCATATTTTGCCTCCGCCGCCTTGAAACTTTTTTCTGCCGCCTGCTCCGCCTCTTGGTTTGCCGCCAGCAAGGCAATGGCCGCCTGGGCTTCGTAAAAAGCTTGGGCCGTGTCGAAAAACACCGATTGCAAGGTGTCGTCCTGAGTGGCTTGGGCGGCATTCAACAATTGTCGGGCAGATTCTAAATTGGCTGAGCGCAAGCCAAAATCATATAATACCCAATTCAGGTTCAAGGCCAGATCAGAGTTGTAGGATCGGGCTTGGGTGTTGTAATTGGCGTTGCCGGGGTAGTTGATGCGCCGATCCGAATGGCTGAAACGGCCCGTGCCGTTTAGCGTAGGCAGGTAGGCTGACCAGCCGGTCCCCACCGCTGCCGCTTGCGCCTTGACATTGGCCCAGACTTGGCGGGTCTTGGGGTTGTTGCACAGCGCCCGCTCCACCGCATCCACCAAACCTAGCGGCGATGGCAATGGCCCAGTGAATTGGCAAGCATCACTGACATTGGGCAACAGGTTCTTAGCCGGCGTGGCGGCGACTTCGTCCATCGCATTAAGCGGGTCATTGAGCAAATCGTAGCCATGCGACGGCGTTGAGCCTAGCAGCAAGGCGGCAAGAATCCAAAGCAGGGCAGTAAAAGCCGGAGTGCAAGGCTTGCCTTGCGCAGTCAAAGCCGGAGTGCAAGGCTTGCCTTGCTTGAGTCTGCAAATCGTTGCAAGGCAAGCCTTGCACTCCATTAGTTTCGCACGGCAAGCCCCAAAGGCATGGGAAAGCGTAGCCATGCTGGTCAAGCCGCCACAGTGTTTGGAACAGGCCGCAGCTTTGGGCTTACCAGTTCTTGCGCGACCTTGCCCCCGGCCAGCACGATGGCGCGGTCGGCGGTGACGATGGTTTCCTGGCGATGGGCGACAATCACCCGCGTCATCTGCAAAGTTTTCACCGCCGCGTTTACCAAATGCTCGCGCTCAATATCAAGGTGGCTGGTGGCCTCGTCTAAGAACAGAATCTTGGGCCGTTTGTACAAGGCGCGGGCCAGTAAGATGCGCTGCTTCTGTCCACCGGACAGCACCGTGCCCATGTCCCCCACCAGCGTGTTGTAGGCCATCGGCATGGCGGCGATGTCCTGATGGATAGCAGACAGCCGCGCACATTGCTCAATCCATTCTTGCTCGGCCTGCGGGTCGAAGAAGCTGATGTTGTCGGCAATGGAACCTGCAAACAGCACATCGTCCTGCAACACCGTGCCGACCATCTGTCGCAAGGTATCCAAGCCGACTTGGGCTACGCTGACCCCGCCGATCAACACCTCGCCCTCGACTGGCGGCAAGATGCCCAGCATGACGTTAATCAAGGTGGTCTTGCCGCCGCCGGACGGGCCGACGATAGCCACCGATTCCCCGGCCTCAATCTTGAAGTCAACGCCGTCCAGCACATAAGGCTCTTGTTCGGCGTAACGGTAACGCAGCCCCCGGACTTCTAGCGAAGGCACCAAAGCCATGTCATCCGCCACGGCCAGCCGCGCATGGGTCGCTTCCGGCTCGTGCAGCACGATGTCAGCCAGCCGCTCGCCTTGCAATTGCAACATCTTCACCTCGACAAACTTGTCAATCAGCGAAGCCACCCGGCTGTCAAACTGGCCCTTGTAAGAATTGAATGCCATCAACACCCCGACGGAAAAATTGCCGTCCATCACCAGCTTTGCGCCCAGCCAAATGATTAAAATATTTTCCAACCCGAACAACACGCCGTTCAGGGTATGGATCAAGAGGTTGAGCTTTTGGGTGCGTAAATCCGCGTTGATTTGGTCCACCAGCAAGGCCAGCCAAGTGGAACGGCGGTCGTCGTGCCGTTGGAACAGCTTGATCGTCTTGACCCCGCGCACCGTCTCCAAAAAATGACTCTGCTGCTTGGCGGCATGGATGATCTGCTCCTCGGTGGCATGGCGCAGCGGCATGAACCAAATCCAGCGACCGATGCCATACAGCGTCATCGCCCCCACCGCAATCCACGCCAGTTGATAGCTATAGACGAACATCAACACCAGAGTCACCAGCGTCATCAGGCCATCAAGAATGGCCTCCAAGAACGAGGTTGTCAGGGTGCGCTGTATCACATCAATAGAACCGAAACGCGACACCACATCGCCCAGATGTCGCTTTTCAAAATAACCGACCGGCAAGCGCAGCAAATGCGTGAACACATTGGCCCGCCATTGCACGTTTAGATTGGTCGCCATGTACATCATCACCCAGCCGCGCACCAAGCCCACCGCCTGCTGCATGAACATCAACAGGCCAAAGCCCAAGGCCAGCGTGGTCAGCAAATCCCGGTCGGCGGACACCAGCACATTGTCGATGATCCATTGCAGAAAAAACGGGCTAACCACGGCGAACACTTCCAGTGCCAAGGCCAGTAGCAGGATTTGCGCGAACGAACGGAACAGCCCAGTGACGCGCCCGAGCAAGCTACGCAAGCGCACCGTCTGCTTTTGCTCGACTGGCTTGAAACCGGGATTGGGCCAAAGCTCCAACGCCACGCCAGTAAAGTGCTTAGACACTTCATCCCAGGAATAATGGCGGATACCCAACGCCGGGTCGTAAATCTCAATCGTGCGGGTTCCGACTGCTTTCAACACTACAAAATGGTTAAAATCCCAGTGTAGGATGCACGGCAACTTCAACTGGCCAAGATGTTCCATGTCCAGCTTCAAAGGCCGGGTTGACAAATCCAATTGCTGGGCGATACGGATCAAACCACCCATCGTCGTGCCTTTCAGGGATACCGGATAACGTCGGCGCAAACTCGCCAAATCCGTCCTATGCCCGTGATAACCCGCCACCATGCCTAGACAGGCCAACCCGCATTCGGTGGCCTCGGTTTGCAGCATTAGGGGCAGCGTGTGTCCAAAACCGAAGGAAAGCCTGTCTAGCATGACACCACTCCCAATGCATTAAATCCCCCCCTTTGAAAAAGGGGGGCTAGGGAAGATTTAAAAGAACAACCAAATCCCCCCTTTGAAAAAGTGGGGGTTAGGGGGGCAATATACAGCGTTTTAAATATCGAAGAATTACTTGTGAAGTTATATTGTTTTGCAAAGCACAAACACAATTGGTGGTTTGATTGAGTATTCTTATTATCGTTCCCACGGTCTCCGTGGGAATGCTTCCTCCGACGCTCCGCGTTGAATTTCTCTCCACATACCTTTTCCCTCAAACAAACAGTCGGACGCAGAGCGTCCGTGGAGGCATTCCCACGCGGAGCGTGGGAACGATGTAAGTTATGATATGCGTTTAAATGATTGGTTGTCATACATTTTTGAAAATGGTATGTGAAGCATTTGAAAATCTTTATGTACAGCGTTTTCATCTTTAACATATACCTAATAAAGGATATTCATTTAGGGCTAAGTTAACTGAATGTCTTGCCCTTTCATGCTAGCTATCAAGTAACTCTTTGATGTTGAAAACGCTGTAACGCTGTATCAGAGTTTCCCCGTCAGGCTATAAAGCGGCTCCAACACCCATTCATACAAACGCCGTTTCTCCTGCAACACATCGGCATCCAACAACATCCCGGCTTGCAAAGGTTGCGCTTTGCCGTAAGCGTTCACCGTCTGCGCCGCCAATTTGACGCTAACCCGGTAAAGTGGCTCGTTGCTGTTATTGCCAGTTGGTGTCGGCAGGCCGTTTAGCTCTTGGGTGGGCAACGCGGTCTTGGCAACGGATTCAACCGCACCCTCCTGATGACCGAATTTTTGGTAAGGATAGGCTTGGTAACGGATCAACACCTTGTCACCCGGCTTGACAAAACCAATGGCACGGCTAGGCGCGTACAGATCGGCGCGCAAACTCGCCCCCTGTGGCACGATACTGACCAAAGGCCGGTTCCCGTCCACCGACTGGCCGACCTCGGCAATGACCGCCGTGGCAATGCCGGATTGCGTCGCGGTAATCACCAGCCGCCGCTTGGCCTCGCTTTCGGTCAACTCCTGCCCGGTGCTGCTTAACAGCCGCTCAATTTGTGCGATGGCATTCTGGTGCTTCAACGACAAACCAGCCAATTCGGTCTGTTGCGCCGACAGTTCCCGGCCTATGCTGATGTGGTCGCGCTGCAAACTTTGCAACCGGGCTTTTTGATCGAGCCATTCTTCTTGTTTTAATTGCAATTGTTCTTTGGAGATATAGTCTTGGTCCAACAGGCTCTGATATCGCGCCACGGTTTCCTCGGACAGTTTAACTCTAGCCCCTTGCCCCTCGATTTGGCTGGCGAGTTGGGCCAATTCATTTTTCAACGCATCAATTTTTTTAATTAAACCCGCCCGTTCTTCTTGTTGCAGGCTGCGGGTTTTCAGCATTTCATCGCGCAGGCTGGCTTGGCGCAGTTCGACCTGATTGCTAATCGCCGCCTGTGTGTCGCCTAAGCGACTGCTGTGGCGCTCACTGGATAACACATAAAGAATATCGTTAGCCTTAACCGCTTGCCCCTCAACGACATGCTTCTCCAAGACGATGCCGGGTTGCGGGACATAGATTTTTAATAGGCCAGTATCCGGGGTCAGTTGACCTATCACGGTGCTGCGCTTGGTGTAAGTACCCCAAGTTAGGAACCCACACACAATACTAGCCATCATGATGGCAAAAAGGGTTAGAAAGGTGAATGAAATAGGGCGGATCAAAATAATCTCGCCCA
>QJPH01000179.1 GCA_003242955.1 Candidatus Methylumidiphilus alinenensis | reverse complement strand
GGCCTAGGGCTGGCAAGGTGGTGAATTGCGGGATGATATTTAGAACACCATTCAGGCTGGCCGAACCACTGACATTGATGCTGCCTACACTGTTATTGGCAAGCGTCGTGTCGATTTCGGCACTGGGGAGCAAGGTCAGATTTCCACTGACCGAAAAGCTGGCACCTGCGGCAACGGTAATTTTTCCGCCGTCTGTAAAAGATTCATTCATGCCAAGGCTACCGGCTTGAACATTGATCGTGCCTTGGTTGTCCAGGCTGCCGCTACCAGAGATGCTTTCATATGCACCGAAGCTATTTATAATCAAATTCTTGCCCAGTGTTAGCGTTACACCGGTATCCAACCGCAAAGCATCGCCGTCTTGATTGAAATTCAGCGTCAAATTGTCAAAAGTTTCTGTAGTCGCTGCTTCTATTGCACTACCACCACCGAAATTAACCGCTGGCGTTATTCCATTGGTACTACTAACGGATAGCCCATCCTTGATGAGCAACTGGGCATATGTTCCCATATTCAAGACACCGCTCAAAATTACACCATCGAGTATTGATGAATTATAAGCACCTACCGTGAATGAGCTTGCGTCTGTCTGAATCGTCCCACCTAAGATGGTTCCACCTCCCAAAGTCAGGCTCTTTATAGCTTGACCAGCACCGACATTCAAAGTCGCATTGCTGTTGTCTAATGTCCCTGACAAAGCTAAAGCACCACCATTGCTAGTTAAGACTTTTCCAAGATTTGCCAGATCACTGGTTTTATAATTACCTGATAAGGCGAGCGTACCACCGTTTATATTAAATGTGCCTTGATTATTAAATGAATTGCCGAGTATCGTTGTTCCACCTGAAGTTGTCACTGTTCCTTGATTGCTAAAGCTTGTGGTGTTGATACTCAGTGCACCACCCGTGGTATTAATCGTACCCTGATTAACCAGACTGCCAGTACCGGATAGGTTATTGTTTGAACTTGATGTATTCAAGACTATATTCTTACCTAGGGTTAATATAGCCCCGGAATCTACCTGAAGATAATCGTACCAGTTGTTGAAATTTATCGTCAAGTTATCGATGGTTTCAGTAGTAGGCGCATCTATTGTGGCGGATATAATATTATTAATAGTAGGCGTTATACCATTTGCATTACTTCCTGATAATCCATCCTTAATAATCAGTTCTGTGGAGGCAAAAAATCCTGGCCCACGCCCCATATTTAACACACCATTTAAAACTACACCGTCTAGGGTAGAATTATTAATTACATTGAATGAATTTACGTCAGTCTGAACCGTTCCTCCGATAATAGTTCCACCCGACAAAGTAAACGCTGTTATAGCTTGACCAGCACCGACATTTAAAGTCGCATTGCTGTTGTCTAATGTACCTGAAAAGGCCAAAGCACCACCATTACTAATCAGAACATTTCCAAGATTAGCCAGTAGATCACTGGTGTTATAGTTACCTGAAAGTTCAAGTGAACCACCGGTTATGTTAAATGTACCTTGATTATTAAATGAACTACTGATTATCGTTGTACCAGATGATGTTAACAATGTTCCTTGATTACTAAAGGCAGTCGCACTAATGTTTAATGTACCAGTCGTATTATTTATAGTACCATGATTAATTAAACTACCATTACCGTATATTCCAATATAACTAGCAGAACTTGGACTATTAATGATCAAATTTTTACCCAGAGTTAATGTCGTACCGGATGCAACCTTTAGCTCTGCTCCGTATTGGTTTAAATTAAGAGTCAGGTTATCGAGCGTTTCGGTAGTGGTTGTTTCTAAAATAGCCCAGTAACTGGTGAAGTTTATTGCTGGTGTTATACCATTTTTACTACTTACTATTAACCCGTCTTTAATAATCAAGTAGGAATCAGAGCCAATATTCAACACACCATTCAACACCATCCCATCCAGAGTATTAAAACCAGTCACTGAACTGCTACCATTAAGCGTCAATATCCCACCCCCTGTTATAGTTCCACCGATCCAGTTCAGAGTTCCACCAATGCTTAAGCTACCGGTATCATAATAAGTCCCTCCGTTAATCGTTAAATTATCTGCAATTTGGGCATTATGACTAATGGATAAAGAACCATTACTGTTATAACCATCATTGTTAATAACAATCGTTCCACCACCACTTTCGACCAGTGAAGATATCGATACCGCCTGATTAATGGTTATCTGTGCTGTCGGATTGAGATAGATGTAAACCGAATCATTTACTCCTGGCACTTTACCGTTGCTCCAGTTAGCAGCATCGTTCCAATCACCGCCATTAGGGTTAGTCCACACATCGCTATAGGCTTTAACCGTAAAATCAGTGGTTACGATGGATGTCCCCATGGTATTGCCGACAGTATCCATAATGTGACCAGTGTCCATTTCAAACTTGAACTGACCGAGCGCCAGTGAATTGTAAGTCACTTCTACCGTCTTGCCATTACTTCTAAGCTCTACCGATACCGGAGTGACAGACTTTCCATCGGGTCCAATCAACGCAAACGTGCTGGCATTGACCGTAGTGGGACCAAGCGGTTTGTTGAACGTAAAAATAAATGACTGGTAAGACTGTCCGCGAACATCGTTTTCTTGCAGGTTTGTATTGACCAGGACTGGCGGGGTCGTATCTTTAACCAATTGAACGGTAATTGGCGCAGAGGTGGTCACATTTCCCCCGGTGTCGGTGGCACGGATTTGCAGAGTCACTTGATTGGAACCATTGGCGGCAATGCTCGGCATAACCACCGACAAGTCCCATGGGTACGAGACGTTGTTACTAACAACCTGCCCATTCACCAGCAATTGCACATTGCGGACTTGCACATCGTCGGTGATGGTCGCGCTGAGGCTGACCGTCGAACCTTCAATCACTTGGATGCCCGACGTGTTGGGGTCGGTGTCGACTGGGCCTTGGATGTTGCTGATCGTCGGGGCTACGCCCTTGGTGTCGAATGAGCGATAATTCACGATCTTCAAACCGGCCGACCCATCGGCGATAAATGCCAAACCGCTCGCGATTTGGACAGCCCAAGGCTCGCCGCCACCCAAATCAATTGTCGTCACAAGTTGGCCGGTCTTGGTTGGATCGGTCACATTCAACACACCGAGCTTTTCGCCAGATGAAAACGGCGAGGCTGCTGCCGCCCCAAGATAAACGGCCAACCCTGAACCATTCAATGCCAGATCAAACGCGGTAATCGCAGAAGGCGCGCCGACCAGGTTTAAACTGCTTCCCAAATCTTGGATTATTTCAATGCCTGGGATTTGTTGCGAGTTGTTATTGTCAGCAGCGCCAATATAGATATTGCCACCGCCCACCTTCATATACATGCTGCCAAACGTTGGATGGCCGGTAACATCCAAGCCCGTGACTAGGCTTAAACTGTCGCCTATAGTGTATTTATAAACGCCGTGAGAAGAATATCCGCCATTGACGAGCGCATAGAGATTTGTACCGTCAATTGCAAGGCTATCGATGGTTCTACTCGGATCGACCTGAATGGTCTGCAATATCTGGCCTGTGGCAAGGTCTATAGCATCAATGGAAGTGCCAACGGAGGCATAAGCGATGCCATCTTTGATCTGCACATGGGAAGCATTGATCGCCACAGTTTGCGTCAATGTTGGCTGTTGAGGCTTGGACACATCGACAATAGCCAATCCGCCTGAACCCATGGCGACAGTCGCCAAACCGAGCGTCGAATCCACGGCCACATCATTGCCAGTCCCAGATAGCTGAATCTGACCAAGTACCGTCGGTGATTGATAGTTGCTGACATCGACGATGGAAAGCCCTTGCGAAGTGGCGACCAAGGCGGTTTGTTCTGCGATGTTATTGCTGTTTCCTTCCAGTGCGATGGCTTGGGCATTGCCTTGAAGCGATACGGAACTCACAACGCCGGTTAAACTGGCAATCTGTGATTTTCCTAATAATCCGGCTTGCAAGGCAGCTAGGTCGGTCATACCGGGTACTAGGTTGTCTGCCTTGGTGCCATCTACCCCGATAACATTCGCAGCAAACGCAGTCAGCCCATCTGTTAAAACGGGTGTACTACCGTTATTAACGAACATCTGGATGCTTCCATTTGCAACACCATTCAATAAATATCCACTAGAACCGCTTACACCTGTTTGCAATGTAGAAAAGCCATAGGAATTTGATGTTGGATCATAAACTTCAACGGTATATAACGTGTTCGCACCAAGAAATGTACCCAGTTGATTGTTGTTTAACAAGCCCCGATATACAGCATTACCCGTTTGTGCATCAAAAATAGCATAACGGGTTTCAGCGCCTAGTTTAATTGGAGATGGAATTGACCCCGCTTGCTCCATAGAAATGAAATTCGCATAGTCACTCTGTATATTAGCAAAATACTGTTGACCTGAACTCAAACTTTTATACGCATTTCCCATATCCTGTAATGCAACAGACATGTTTAACAAGCCAGTTTTGACATTAGGATCATTTTGGTTAACTGCATTGACCAGATCAGCAATACTGACGGTGAAATCACCTGTACCATCACTTTTTTGTATCGTTTTTCCATTTGAGTCAAGAAAAACAAACGAAGAACTATCCATTGATAAAGTTACGTTTTGTGAAGTGGTTGGTACAAATTGTTGAATTGCACTGCCGAAAACCTGATTGATTGCATTTGAAAGTTCGGTAGTGGCTGTAGCTTGTTGATTAAGAAATTGATTAAAGAAATCAAGTGCAGCTGTATATTGAAATTGTGGAGCTTGCATACTAGAAACACTGTTCATAGCTTGAGACATAGATGTATTTTGGTTAGTCAAACATTTTTTATAGTCATTATATAAGTCGTCGAATGCCTTACTAAAACCTAATATACCAGATGGAATACCCCATCCAGGAAGTTGGCCAAGAACACCATTCGCAAGATCTACTAAATTTCTAGCATTTTCATCAAAAGAATTACTATTCCATTGATGGATAGTAGAAACAACTGATAGTCCTGTTGACGTACCATCTAGCACAACTTTTGATATAACAAACGGAAGTACGATCTCTGGAGCAATAATACCAGCAGCTAACTCACCAGCTGAGAGTGCTAAGCTTGCCCCTGCTGAAGATAGAGAAACACCATCAAAAAAGATTTGAGTAAGATCGCAATTTGGCTTTGTCGGCTGATTCACAGGAACTTGCGGCGTACCTCCAGGCGGAGCCACAAAAAACCATCCAGGGAATTTAATCCCAGAACCCGGATCGGTGGTCACCGTCTTGCCATCAGCCGAAACGGTGGCGGTCCCGTCCAACACCAATTTACCCGTCGCATGATCGTAAGAGAAAAAGTTGACTTGCGAACCTGGCGCGGAGTTATAGATATTCGGGAAGGTGGCTGTCAGGGGGGTTGAGAATTTTTCCACGCCGGGTGCTTGCAAGGTCATCGCCGCTTTGACCCCGGTGAGACCTGCCGGCAGCATGGATTCGATCAGCGAAACAGGAACGGTGCTGATGCCGATTTGGGCACTTTGCACCGCTTGCCCGTCATGGCCTATCAAACTACCCGGTGTCACTGTGACCTGTAGCACTTGTTGCTGGTCTGGCGTTAGATAGGATGCAGCTACCGGCAAAGTTTTGATGACTGTTGTGTCATTATTATTGACCGTTTGCAGGACACTGGTATTTACCCTGGGCAAATACACCGCCGGGTCGTTGGCGTTGGCCTGCTGCTGCTGGGTGGTGCCCATGCTGCCCATCATGGTGTTGGCAATCCCGGCCTTGATGGTGGTGTCCATGGTCATGGTCGGGAAGTAGAACCCTGACGGCGCGTTGGTGGCGGTGGTGCCGTCGATGACCACTTTGACATCCCCGGTCGGCACGTTGGTCAGCGTGAACTGGCCCTGGGCATTGGTGGTGACGGCCTGACTTTCCAAACCGAGGATGTAGACTTT
>QJPH01000281.1 GCA_003242955.1 Candidatus Methylumidiphilus alinenensis | reverse complement strand
CTGTTGTCTTTGGCTGTGCCAGTGATAGGGTCTGTGGCGGTGCGGGTGCGTCGGGTTTTCAGGATGCCGCCGTTGCCTGCCTGGCACAGCTTGGCATCATAAACCCTTAGCAAACTTGCATTGCTTGCTTGGTTTTCACCCCTTTGCCCACCGGGCATCTCTCCAAACAAGTTGGCATGATGCGATGCCTGATTACTGGACTTCAACAAAGCCGAGAGTAAGCCGCGCAGACTGGTTCCGGGAATGAATGGAGTCCCGTCGGGGTGGGTGCAGATGTCCAAATAATTGCCGTGCTGCCCCTCCCGTCCGGAGATGTCGCCGGGCATAGCGCCCGTGCCTATGGACAAGGGGCTGAGGCATTTCAGCCACCCGGTGATTTGCACTCGCTCATATTCACCTGTCATGACCACTCCTTAATTTCTGCCTTATATCTATCGTGTATTTCATCGTTGATGCGGATTTCGCCGTAGCCGTTTTCCCGAATATAGGGGTTATGTTGCCATAGCTGATGGCTAGGCTCACCGTCAGGTTGCGGAAGCCCTAGGCTGCGCCAGTTCAGTAAAAGTTGTTTTGCTTTATCGAGTTTACCTTCAACGGATTCGAGTACGAAAACGCTGCCAGCTTCGGTTAGCCAAAATGGGTGATAGTTCTGGTTGTCCTTTTTTAAATAATGATGCCAGACAAATTGCCCTCCTTCCCTCTGTTGGGCAGCAAAAAAACGCAGCATTATCAAGCTTTTTTTTGATACTTTGTCCCAATAGGCTTGATAGCATTCGCGCAATTTATTGTTGTCACCGCAGGCGGGTATGGCTTGGGCTTGCGCATCGTCAAACATCACCGCCGGGGTTTGCAGGCAGACAATGAAATAGTTAGTGCCGTCGATGGGTTTTATTTCAGCTTCATCCAAAAACGACTTTGCTTGCACGGCAAACGTGGCAATGGCCTTAGTTTTGCCTAAACCAACCAGCGGATGGGCCAGTGCCTTCAATAATTTCTCTAACACTTCGGCGCGCTGTTCTGCTTGTGTGATTGCATTCAAGTCAATGTCCATGCACCAAGCCATGCCTTGGGGTTCGATGCAATCCAAGCTAAACAACTGCTTTTCCACGGATTGACCCGTTTGCCGGTCAATGGCAGTATGTACGGCAAGATGATGTTTGCACCCGGGCAGTGCCTCCACTAACTGATGCGCTGCCTTCCATTCCTTGGGTTTCCAGTCGATTTGGAACTTGGCGGCTTGCGTTGTTCTAGTGTTGACAAAATTCGCATTATCATCCGGTAATAAGGCCAAATCGATTAAGTTCTGTGGAATGGTTTCGTTTGGTTTGTCTTTCGCCCAAGCATCCCCGACCCAAGCCAAGCTTAACGGTAAAACCCGGCGACGGTCTAGCACGTCGGCCTTGGATGGCAGGGCGTGGGTGAACACCAATTGATCGAGGCAAAATTCTTCCTTGTCGATTTTTTCCAAATCCAAGCGACAGGCCAAAACGGCTTTAATCGCCCCGCCGGAAATGCTTTCTTCGCTTTCAAACAGGTTGGACTCCGGTGCGCGGGGTTTGGCTAGACAGAATGGGCGGTCTAGGGTCAGGCGCAGCCCAATGCGAGTGGGCGAACCCGATAGCCTAGCCGGGTCAGGCGGCATGACAGGTTCGCACTCGACCTTGACCGCCAATATCTTGCCATAGCCCACGCCTTTCAACGAACCCAAGGCAGACAAATAGCTGACCGCTTTTTCTAGCCACTGCCGGGCTTTTTCGGCTTCGTCGGCCCGGTCGAAACAAGCCCTGATTTTCCCGGCAAACGCTAGGCTGCGATCCGCCGAACATGCCGCATCAATCACTACCAACGCGCCTTGTTCGACGGTCCCGGTGTCAGGGTTCAAGGTGATGCGGTTGCGTGGCGTGGACGACTGGGTAAACGGTTGGCATCGCCAGTAATAGTCGAAATTGAATGCGGCGCGGGTTTGCAGGAAATCATCGGCTTGAACCGTTTTCAATGGTTTAGGGCCAAACCAGCCTAGGATTTTAGAATCACCTTCAATCAACAAGCTTAATTCTTTAGCCTTTTTCGATTGTCCGTTTTCTTGCAGTATCTCGGCAAACCGTTCCAAAGTTTCGCGCAGATTGCCGCGTATCAGACTTCCCGGTAAAACCGGAACCTCGCCGTCCTTAAGCATCACCATGTCATAGCCAAAGCCCATTGCGCCTAAGGATTGGGTCAGCACCGGGGTTTGCAAGGTCAATGTCAGGGTATAATAGTAATCAAGCATGATCATTTACCTCCGTGGCTTGGACTTGGTCTTTCTTACGAGGGGCGAGATAATCCCACAATTCCACTAAATGCAGCCATTGCCAAGGGTCAGTCATGACAGCAGATTCATGCGCTTTAACGGCATTTTCAGGCTTCGTAGATTCTTCGCCCAGTTCAGCAGTTGCCGGTTCTTGCTTTGCGGCGTCAAACTTATCGGATTGGGTCGTAGGTTTCGGTGGCAGTCGCAACACGCCATTCTTAATTAACTCTTCCAATTGTTTTAAAAGTACTGGATTGTCTTTTTGCAGGGAATAAAAACGCTCGATTTTTTTTCCGAAAGCATCGGTTTGGGTGGCTTGGGCAATTTGGTAGGCTTGGCTTTTGGGCATGGCTTCCAAGAATTCGGCTATCGGCTTAGCCTGTTCGTCCCAGTTTAATGCCAGTGCGTTGTGCTGCGGGTATTGGGGCGGCTTACCTTCTGCTTGCGGAATTTCAATATCCGGCACGGCGGCCAAGGGTTGCAACGGAAAGCGGGATTTTGCCAGTACGCCGTATCGCTTGGCAAAAAACTCGTCTAGCGTTTCTGCCGGGTAGTCGATGGATTCCAGTACGGCATAGTCGAAATAATTGCCTTCCCGCCCGTATTCCCGTTCTTTTATTTCATCCGCCAAGTCTTCCGCCAGTTTCTTGACACGGCCTATCGGGGTTTTGTAATGGCAAAACACTAATCCGCCGGCATGGGTGAGCTTATGTTTTGTTCCGTCAAGTTCAATCGACCAATTCCTACTCTGTTGGTAAAACATCTGCGCCAATGCAAAACCTTTCGAGGCGGGGACGACAAACATCATCTCATCGCCGCCCCACAGCAGGGTTTCCAATGGAAGTATGCCTTTGCCGTCTTCAGGCATCCATTGCTGCAATAAACAGGCGAGGAATTCCCGCCTGTAGGTTTTCAACGTATGGTCAAAATGCTTTTGATCTTCTACCGATTTGACCCCATTGGCCTGAATGCCGCCAAAGCCATTGCCGTCGGCGTAGAATACGGCGATTTTGTTTTCCAAGTTGACGTATTTTTGGTCATAGGCGATTTTGTCTATACTCTCGGAAGCTTGGCAATCATCCGATTGCAATTGTTGGAGGAGTTGCCCCCGCTCTTCAGTTTTGGGAAGCTCAAACGTTTCTGCAATATACAGCCCGTGGCGGAGATAACGGCCCAACAAAAAGCGGTACTGGCTGGCCGGGGCAAGAAGCTTACCTTCAAAGCCCGTTGGAGGATATTTCATTGCACTGACGGCAGGGAGTATGCCTTGCAGAGTGCAGGGTTGAGCGGGGTTGTCCGATGGCTCCAATATTGGCTGAGGGGCAAGGCTGATTTGATGAATTTGTTGGCTGCGGGATTTGCCAAGCAAGCATTCTTTGACTAGGGTGAAGTCGTTGCTTTCGTCAATCAACCCAACCACAGTGAACGTGAAATAGCGGAAATAGTCATGGTTGCTGAGAAAGTGGGCAATTGCCTGGGCATATTTTGCAAGTGTTTCACCCATTTTTCCGTCAATGTTGGGGAGCTTGTCGATATTGACTTCAAAAATGCCACTGGATGCCCCCGTGGTGATGGCTGTCAGCGGTTTAATAAGTTCGGGTAGAGGCAATACAAATTCAGCCAGACGGTTCAGTTCTGGTATATGGTCTGATTCGTATTTGTTTCGGATAGTCTCGTTATAAACTTGAATGATAGAGTATAAAGGCGGTTCATCTTGAGTTTTTTCGATATGCGCCCCATCCAGCAATTCCACCGCCCATTTCAATAACAAGCTACTGCCACGGACGATGCTGAGTTGAGAGGTATCATAGACTGAGGCATAGATATTCACCCCGCTGACTTGAAGATAGGCTTGATAGTGTTTCGTGTCCTGCATGAGTGTCCCCTTATTATTAAATTCAAAGCCTGGCATTTTAGGCTTTTGGTTTTCTACGGCCTTTGCCAGCAATTTTGTCTATCCATTCGGCCAGCCTCTCTGAATATCTGACTGTCAACGCCAATCCAATTATGACTAAAGACACAACGGAAATCATAATGGGACCGTCTTCCACCAAACCTTTCCAATCCGGCCATCGGTTGTCAAGTCGATCCCAATCTATAGCCAAAAAGGCGGCGATCAAACCAACGGGCAACCCTATGATAGCGATCACGCTTAAACGCCTTGCGGCTTCGGCAAGCTTTCTTTGCTCCAAACTTAATTGCACCGAAGCTTCGGCAAGTTTCTTCTGAGCCTCGGAAAGTTTTTTCTGTGCTTGCGTTTCCAGAAAATCATTGGCGTCTTGCGCCTCTTGCTTGACTTGGTCAAACAGGGCTTGTGTTTCCAATCGCTCGGTCCACCAAGCGAACAATTCCCTAGGCTGGACTTGATTGGAGACTTCGCGGAACCAATAACGGTGGGTGAAATGCAGCAAGCGTTGCAAGATGGCGCTGATTTCTTGATGGAATGCTTCAGTGTCGGGGTCATACTCGGCCACAGCCCTAGACAAGGCATCTGAATACAGCAGTAATGCAGCACGATGAAAGTGGGCGATCAAACCCATTTGGAAATAATGGCGGCGGAAGTGAGAGAGTTCGCCATTCTTGGCATCGGTGAAAAAATCTCCGCCATCATCCTTGCCCACCATCGTGAAGCCATAACCGCAACATAGATAACGGGTAGTCAGCCAATGACCGTCAGATTTGAAGACCCAAGGGTTTTCCCAATGATCGTCCCGTAGATATTTCTTCTCAGGGTCCCAATAGCGGTCATAGCAATATTTATCCTCAAAGTTGTGCAGGAAAGCGTGGGCGTAAGGGAGACGGGCGGAGGTTCCGCGACCGTCGGCAAAGCAGAGCCTGACAAAATCGCCGCGCTTGAGTTGACCGGGATCGTCCACGACAATATAAGCCATGAATGACAGACGCTCGTCTTCGATTTGGCGGTAGGTGAATGAGTCATCCTTTAGGCCAGATTTCCAAGGCTCCAAGGGGTCTAGCAGATATTGCCAATGAAGGGAGGGAATTGCTGCATGGTTTTTAGTTACTGAACTAACAAAATATCCAGCTTTTTCGTAATTCGATTTAGATTGTTTAGAACGGTTAAGCCATTGAACTTTTAACGGACAATGACCCGCTGCGCCATTGTGGGTTTCCCAATATGGTGGATAAGCGCGGCGGAAACGGTCAAGAAAATCTTCAACTTTTTCAAGTGAAGCTGGTACTTCGCAATTCACTTCGACCACTAAGATACCTACACCGTGGTCAAACAGGTAGAAATGGATGCGATCCACTTTCAGCGACAAATGAGTCTTGTCGTCAAGAGAAACAAATACCCATTTAATGTCATCGCGCTTGTACAAGCGTATTGGCGGATGCTTCTCGTCTTGAACTGGATACAGGAAGCGCTGCACGAAAGGATGAAAGAAAACGAATTCCGCGTAGAGGCTTCCGGCATCTGTATTGACATCGCCTCTTGCCAAAAGGTCGTGTTCACGCTGCCAATGCATTCCGTTTGCAAAGAACCTTTCGAAATCATCAGCTTGTTTCTGGTTTTTGGAATCGCTTAAACACGGGATTTCCAAAGTCCAGAACAGTATTTCTCGAAATTGCTTGATCTGTAATTCCATCATGGCTATCCATCCAAAATGACCCTACATAAATTTTATAATTTTACTCCCTTATCACTTATTAAT
>QJPH01000373.1 GCA_003242955.1 Candidatus Methylumidiphilus alinenensis | reverse complement strand
GTAGAGACTCCTGTTTGACATCCGCTGCCGCATTGCTAATGCCTGTCCTAATCTGGGTGGGCGTTGGGGTGGATTTGGGGTTCTTGCTGGTGGTCATAATCTTGTCTTCTCGTTGGTATGTTAAGCCGCGCTCCGGGGAATCTTCGTTAGGATGCCCCGGTATGCATCCAGATAGCTGATTTTGGCCTGACCTGTTCCGCTGTCCGCGTCATGGGGCTGAGGTAGGGGGGTTGGTCAGGCATTGCGGGTTCTAGCCTAAACCTGTCGGGTTGGTCTTGTATATCGGAAAAAATCTGATTTTTTGGTTTTTTTTGCTACGGATTTCGGCGCAGTCGGACGGGATTTGTAATCACGTCCGTCAGGTTTTGTCGTTTGGCAAGGCTTGGTTGCACACTCGAAACGTAAGCGAAGGCAGCAATTCTCATTTTGAACAAAACCGGGCGGGTTTGGAACCCGCCCCTACGAATCGACATGCCGTACCCTATTTATAATGCATTGATAATTCGAAATTAAATTCCATGCGTAGGGGCGGGTTCCAAACCCGCCCTTATTAATCTTTGCCAAAATGAAAATTGCTGAAGCGAAGGGGTCGCAAACCCCTTCGCGCTTCGCGAATGCTGTCGACCGACCCAAAACATTCGGCGGAACCCGTCCTTAGGTTCCGCCATTGGACCTATTATTCCGTTTGATTAATGGTTTCCTCATATTTCTTTGCCTGATCATCCTTATTTTGTTCCTCCTCGATGGTCTGGTTATCTGCTTCCAAATTTTTTTGCACGGCGTTGGAAAAATTCTGGGCGTTGTCCTGGGCAAGCTCATCCAGTTGAGCTTGGGTTGTCTCGACATTCTTAGCGATAGTTGCCAATTGCGTGGCGGCATCCTTTGTGGAGGGGTCGATTTTGTCCATTTCTTTGAGGTTATTGTTGGTTTGCCTGGCGCATTGCTCCAATTCTGAGTTTGTCCCCAATATTTTCGCCATGTCGGTTTCTTGGTCTTGCTGGGCTTGGAGTTGCTGTGTGATGGCATCCATTTGCCGCTGGTTTTCCAATGCCAGGGTTTGGTCCGTAGAGTCTTGCTGAAATTGTCTAATTGCTGGAATGCTGTCGGATATCGGTTTTTTGATTAGGTTCTCGGTGTTTTCTGTTGCTGCTATGATATTCTGATCAAACTGCTGTGAACTCTCGAAAGCTTCTAGTTTCTCTTCGGGTTTAAAACCGTATTTTACAACGTAATTGTCGATATTCATTTCCAATAAATCTAGTTTGTTCTTAGCGTAAGCCAAAGCATCATCGACCGCCTTATTATCATAATAATCGACATCGCGTAATTTGTTTATAATGTTGTTAAGGATCAAGTTGATCCCATCAACATCAGCACCTCCAAGTTCAGATTTACATTTTTTATATAACGTACTCCCAAAATCCTTAAATTTGTTTTCTGCTTTTATCATCACCTCTGCTCTTATAGATGCATCACGGTTTATTGGATTATTTAAAAACCGACTAAACGCCAATTTGTCTGGTTCGGATTGTAAGCCGTTTAAACGATTTTTGATAATCTCTATTGCAGCAGGTTTAGAATCATTTCGATAACCTGATTGTTCAAGCCCGTGGCTGCGGAACAAGGTGTTTTTCTCTTCGTTTGTGAGTTTCTCGAGGTTGTCCTCAATTGTGATTTTGTTTATAGGTTGTTGCTGTTTGGAGTTCGGATTTATTCTTGTTGCATCTAGCTTCTCCAGAGTCCATTTCCCTCCATGTTGTTCATCGATCATTTTTGATGATTTGTCAAACTTTTCCGCTAGCTTATCTTTTGGTGAATCCTGTTTTTGGTCTTCAGGGTTATTTTCCTGCAATAATTTCTGACCCTCCAAAGCGGCTCGCCTCTGCTGCTCGCGTAACCGCTGCCTTGTCGCTTGAACTCTGTATGCAGAAACCACCACATAGACGCAATATACCAAGCTGACGATAACCATGATGCCAGCTAACGTCACTCCGATGATGTCTGACAACTGCCAGGAAGGCGCGGGGTTTTGCCCGTCGCCGTCGTTTTGCGCGGACAAGGCCAGGGACTGCTGCCCATGCACGGTTCCGCACAACACCGACACCGGTGTTTCGGCATCGTCTGGGTTGCCGGTGAATAAACCGAGTGCGGCAAAGCTGGTTTGCAGGCGCATCGCCGGGTTGTCTGCGGTCAAATCATCGACCAACTGGGCCGCTTGGTAGTACAGCGGGGTTTTGCTGCCGTCCAAGGCAAGATAGGAGACGCTGTAAGCCTCATCCTCGCCCCCGGCTTGGTTGAACACCACTTTGCCCACGTCTTGCGCCCCGTTTGCCCCGGCGACCTTCAGGTGGTAGGTGTAGTGCTGGGCAAAACCGGCCCAGGCTGGCAGGGTGGTGAATAGCCACTCGGCCATTTCGAGAAAACTGTCTAGGCTGACCGCCGAGTAGATGCCGGTATTGCGGAAGAAGCTGTCGATTTCGGCGGTTGCCGCCGCTTCGGTAGCCTGCGATTGCGCGGCGGCGATGGCGTTGACAAATTGGGTTGCCAGTGCCGATGCCGGGTTGGCGTTGATGTAGCGGTAGAATTGATAGGTTTGCTTGAAGCTGGGCGTGTCGTATGCTTGGGTTGTCATGTTGCTGGCTCCTATGGGGTTGGTTTAGGCTTGGCCTGTTCCGATGCCCACGCCACGCGGCTGAGGTGGGGGGGGTCGGTCAGGCATTGCGGGTTCTAGCCTAAACCGGCCGGGATGGTCTTGTATATCGGAAAAAATCTGATTTTTTGGTTTTTTTTTGTTACGGATTTCGGCGCAGCCAGACGGGATTTGTAATCCCGTCCGTCAGGTTTTGTCGTTTGGCAAGGCTTGGTTGCACACTCGAAACGTAAGCGAAGGCAGCAATTCTCATTTTGAACAAAACCGGGCGGGTTTGGAACCCGCCCCTACGAATCGACATGCCGCATCCTATTTATAATGCATTGATAATTCGAAATTAAATTCCATGCGTAGGGGCGGGTTCCAAACCCGCCCTTATTAATCTTTGCCAAAATGAAAATTGCTGAAGCGAAGGGGTCGCAAACCCCTTCGCGCTTCGCGAATGCTGTCGACCGACCCAAAACATTCGGCGGAACCCGTTCTTAGGTTCCGCCCTTGGAACTATTTATTCCGATTTCTCAATTGTGTCCCTATATTCCTCCGTCTGTTGATCCTGTTGCTCAACTTCCTGGCTGGCTTGGTTTTCTATGCCCAATTCCTGTCGCTGGCTTTTGGAAAATGCATTGAGGTTATTATCTATAATTGGAGCCAGATTCCAGGTGGTATCACTGATTTTACCCCCGAGAAGCCTCAACTGATTCGAAGCATCCCAGTCAGAGGTGTTGATTTTTTTCAGTTCCTTGCAATTTTCGTTGGTCTCCCTGACGCATGTTTCCAAATCCGGGCTTGTCCCTAACGCTGTCGCAATGATCTTTTCTGCTTGATTCTGGGCTTGGAGTTCGCGTATTAGCTCTGCCCTTGTTCTATCGTTTTCCAGCTTTAAGGCCGATGTCTTATAGTTTTCCTGCAGTTCTATAAACGTTTCGGGTTTGGTTTCCAACTGTCCGCTCTCTTCTTGGTTTTTTTGATACCTTGTTTGAATATCACTCAAAGTTGGAATATCATCCAATTTTTTTTGAAATTTATAAGATTGGACAGCATAGATTATGAAGAGGACAACATTACAGCCAATTAACACTAGTGCAATGAGGTCGGACGACTGATTGGAATCCGTTGAGTTTTGTCCAGCGTTGTCGCTTTCTTCTGGCAAGGCCAGTGACTGTTGCCCGTGCACGGTTCCACACAATACCGACAGCGGCGTTTCGGCATCGTCTGGGTCGCCGGTGAATAAGCCTAAGGCGGCGAAGCTGGTTTGCAATTGGATTGCCGGGTTGTCCACCGCCAATTCATCGACCAACTGGCCCTCTTGGTAATACAACGGGGTCTTGCTGCCGTCCAAGGCGTGGTAGGTTGCGCTGTAATCCCCATCCTTGCCCCCGGTCAAGTTGAGCACCACTTTGCCTGCGTCCGCCACCCCGTTTGAGCCGTTAAGCTTAACGGAGTAACTGCAATGATTGGCAAAACCGGCCCAAGCCGGCAGGGTGGTGAATAGCCACTCGGCCATTTCGAGAAAACTGTCTAGGCTGACCGCCGAGTAGGTGCCGGTATTGCGGAAGAAGCTGTCGATTTCGGCGGTTGCGGCTTCTGGGGATTCCTGCGATTGCGCGGCGGCGATGGCGTTGACAAATTGACTCGCCAATGCCGATGCCGGGTTGGCGTTGATGTAGCGGTAGAATTGATAGGTCTGGTTGAAGGTGGGGGTGTCGTATTCTTGGGTTGTCATGTTGGTGGCTCCAGTGGTGGGTTTTCCATGAAATAATGGTGGGAGCGGTTTTTAACCGCGACCCAAGCGGAGAAGTCGCAGTGGGGCTGGTCCCCAAGCTCCGCTTGGGAACCCTTGTATTGCAAGCTCCTGCTTGGCCTATCTTTGGGAAGCAGGCCCTTTAAAAACCCCCGTTCCCAAGCGGGAGCTTGGGAACGAGCGAATAAGGCTTAACCGTTCGCCCTGAGCTTGTCGAAGGGTGGATGGTTATGCCGTTCACGGTTCGACAAGCTCACCACGAACGGCTTTAAACTGTCCCGCCTTAAGTTGGTAGCCCCATGGATGGTAACTTGTCAGTTGTACACATGCTTGATTTAGGCAAAGTGCCAACCCGGAGATTCACGTCCTTGTGGCTGGATTCCGGCATCCCAGCCGGAATGACGAGCCTCCAGCACTTGTGTATAACGACGAGAACTCCAGCTTGGGAACTACCGAACCGAATAGGAGCGGCCTTCAGGCTGCGATGGATGCTGTTCGCGGGCTAAAGCCCGTTCCTACTCAGCCGGACGGGAGTTGTAATCCCGTCCCTAAGGCTTATTCGTTCTCGATGCTATTTTGATAGTCCTGCGCGTTATCGTCTTTTTGCTGATCATTTTTGTATTCGTCCTGGTTTTCATTGATTTCTTGTTGTTCTTGCTTGGACAAGCTCTGGATTTTTTGTTGATAAAGCAAATCCAGGTTAGCTTGGGTTTGGTTTACGCTGAGGTTGATTTCTGTCATTCGTTGGCTGGCATCCGGGCTGGAAAGTTTGACGTTGCCGAGCTTCTTGGCGTTTTCTTCGGTTTGCTTGGCGGCCGTTTGCAAATTTTGGTCATTACCCAAGATAGCCATGTTTTGTTCCATCGTTTGCTGTTGTTGGATTTGTTCAGACAGTGCCTCGTATTGCTGCTGGTTTGCCAGTGCTAAGTTCCCCTGCTTATACTGTTCCTGCATTTTTTGAATATCCCCGGGATTAGCTACCGACTTGCCGGTGTCTTGCAGGTTTTTTTGGTCCATTTTATTAAGTTCACTCAATTGCTTTTGCTTAGCAACATATTGAGCGAATTCTCGGTTAAGCGTCTCGATTCTGGTTTGCTCTTCAAGCGCTAGATTTGGATTGTTGACGTAATTAGCCTTTGCCGCTTCGAGTCTTTCCAAGTCTCGCTGGGCTCCATACAACACTTTGTCAACGGCTGCTTGGTCATAAAGGTTGGTGTCTTTAAATACCCCGTCGTAGTGATCGAGGATTTTTTTCTTGTAGCCGTCCATCTTCTCTCTACCCTTTATGTCCCGCCCCTCGCGTTTTAGTATTTCCGTATAATCTTGAAAATAATTTCTAAAATCGACGATGGCTTTGGCTAGAGCCTCGGCATTTTTACATGCCTGAACATAGGCCGGATCGGCCAGGAAAGCCATAAAGGCTGGCTTGTTTTCATCGTTTGCGTGTACGTAATGTTTGGCCGTGATCTCAAAAAAATTTATTGAATCGCTCCCTTTTTTTCCCAGGATGTTCCGCCAAGCATTATTGCGTGCCAAGACGAGCTTTTCCTCCAAGGTAAGGCCAAACGGGTCATTTTGCCCAGGGTCGCCCTGGTTTTCCGGCAACGGCGGGTAGTTGTAGGCGGGGTCGTCCCACCAGGGTTTGGCCGGTTCGCCCTGTTTGTCCGGCAACGGCGGGTAGTGGTAGGC
>QJPH01000245.1 GCA_003242955.1 Candidatus Methylumidiphilus alinenensis | reverse complement strand
CCCCACCATCGCCGACATCGCCCGCGAGCGCATTCGCCGCGTTATCCAAAAAATCCACAACGAAGCCGATTTAGCCAGCCCCGCCCCGGACAACCTAGGCTTTAAATCGTTCGTGCTGGCCCCGTCCAACTTCAAGCAATGGCGTGGCGACGATATTGAAACAGCGGAACAACTGGCGAAACAATTGGAACTGTTCGTGCAGTCAGAGAAAGAGGGTGCGGACATCGACGACATTCTCTATGAATTGCTGCTGAAAGCCGGGTTCCCATTGACTACGCCCTTGGAACGCTTAAGCCTGGAGGGTGCGACAGTCTGGCGCGTCAACAACGGCGAATTGTTGTTTGTGCTGGAAGCCTTTAACCTTGCCATGATAGCCCCGTTGCTAGGGCTTTCCCCTAAAGAAATCCTCTGTTTGGACAGTGTGTTTCAGGGCAGCGACGAGTTAAAGACCAATCTCGATTTGCAATGCCGGGATGCCCGCATTCGCTTCACTTGTGTTTAGGGGGCAGCATGGAAAATCAGTCGGAGATTTTGTTATACCAGACCGAAGACGGCCAGACACGAATTCAGGTACATCTGATCGAAGAAACAATCTGGCTGTCATTAACCCAAATGGCGGAATTGTTCCAACGGGATAAATCCGTCATATCGAGGCATATCAGCAATATATTTTCCGAAGGTGAGCTAAGTAGGAATTCAGTTATTGCAAATTTTGCAATAACTGCATCCGATGGCAAAACTTACCAAGTAGAACACTATAATCTTGATGTGATTATATCGGTAGGCTACCGCGTCAAATCACAGCGAGGTGTTCAATTCCGCATCTGGGCGACCCAACGGTTAAAGGAATATCTTATCAAGGGTTTTACCTTGGACGACCAGCGTTTGAAGAATGATTCAGGCACGGACCGCTATTTTGATGAATTGCTGGAACGCATACGCGATATTCGAACCTCCGAGCGAAAATTCTACAAGAAGGTGGCGGACATTTACGCCACCAGCATCGACTACGATCCTTCTGCCGAAGTAACCCGAACATTTTATGCGACGGTGCAAAACAAATTCCATTATGCCATCACTGGACAAACCGCCGCTGAAATTATTGCCAGTCGAGTCGATGCTGATAAGCCGAATATGGGGTTGACCCAATGGCCGGGTGATCGCATCTTAAGTCAAGATGTGACAATAGCTAAAAACTATCTGTCTTTTGATGAACTAAGCCAGCTTAACTTGCTGGTAGATCAATATCTGTCCTTCGCCGAATTGCAAGCGCAACGAAAAAAAACCATGACCATGCGAGACTGGATCGAAAAGTTGCATGGATTCTTGCAACTAAATGAACGCGATATTCTGCAAGGTGCTGGGAAGGTTTCCAAGCAATTGGCGGACGACAAAGCTTTTCAGGAATACCAGAAATTTGCCAAGAAACGGGGCTTGGAAAAACTGAGTAACAGTGATTTCGACCGCTTGCTTGAATCGACGAGTTCACAGGTCAAACTGAAAAAGCCAAGAAAAAAAAATGAAGATTCAATTTGATGCCAGCCAAGCATACCAACTGGATGCCATCCGGGCCATTACCGACCTGTTCGACGGGCAACCGTTGAAGCAGGGCGAATCTGAAATCAGCCTGTCCGGCGAGACACAAACCGGGATGTTTTTATCAGAACAAGGCTTGGCCAACCAATTGCTGTTAGACGATGGGCAAATCCTCCAAAACTTGCTAAAGATTCAACACGCCAATGGCCTTGAACTTTCCGCCAAACTGGAACGGCTGAGTTTTTCCAATGGTGAAGGAAACTCGATAGAGGCCGAGTTTCCTAATTTTACCGTGGAAATGGAAACCGGCACGGGCAAAACCTATGTCTATCTGCGCACGGTTTACGAATTGAATAAGCGGTATGGCTTTAAAAAATTTGTCATCGTCGTCCCTAGCGTGGCGATTCGTGAAGGGGTGTTGAAGAATCTGCAAATTACCCACGAGCATTTCCAGACCCTATACAACCGCGAGCCTTGCGCCTTCACCGTCTACGATTCAGCCAAGGTCAACCAATTGCGCGGTTTTGCCTTGTCCAACGCCATTCAAATCTTGGTTATCAATATCGACGCTTTCAGCAAAGACAGTGGCGACTCGCCGGAGCAAAAGGGCAAGGGCAATGTGATTAACCAAACCCGCGAGACCGGGATCAAGCCAATTGAATTCATTCAACGGACCAACCCCATTGTGATTGTGGACGAACCGCAAAACATGGAAACGGACATCCGCAAACAGGCCATTGCCCGCTTGAACCCGCTGTGTACCTTGCGCTATTCAGCCACACCCCGCAATGCTTACAACTTGGTGTACAAACTTTCCCCGGTACAAGCCTTTGAACTGGGTTTGGTCAAGCAAATCGGAGTGCATTCGGTGATTGAGCAGAATTCCGCCAATGCCGCGTATATCGAAGTGGAAGGCTTTAAATCATCCAGCCGTTCGACTTCGGCCAAAGTGAAGCTATGGGTCAACCAAGGCGGCGGGGCAGTGAAAAAGACAGTGACAGTGAAAAACGGCGACGACCTGTCCACAGTGTCCAATGGCCGGGACAGTTACAAGGAGGGCTTTATCGTCAATGATATTCACCTAAGCGAGGGCTATGTTGAATTCGCCAATGAAGTGCGGGTTTACCAAGGCAAACCGCAAGGCGCATTGACCGATGAGATTTTGAAGAATCAAATTGATGCCACCGTGAGGCGGCATCTTGAAAAGGAAGCCAAATATCAGGGAAAAGGCATCAAGGTGTTGTCGGTGTTTTTTATCGACAAGGTGGCGAATTACCGTTATTACGACGAACAGGGGAACCCGATCAAAGGCAAATTTGCCTTGTGGTTTGAAGCGGCGTTTACACAGCATCAGGAAAGGCCAGAGTATGCTGACTTGTACGGATTTTCCGCTGAGGCAGCGCATAACGGCTATTTCTCCCAAGACAAAAAGGGCCGGTTCAAGGATTCCTCCGAAACCCGGCCTAGCCTAGACGACAACGAAGCTTACGCGCTGATTATGCAAGAAAAGGAGCGTTTGCTGGACCCAGACGAACCGTTACGCTTCATTTTCAGCCATTCCGCCTTGCGCGAAGGCTGGGACAATCCCAACGTGTTCCAAATCTGCACCCTCAACGAAACAGCGTCAGAAATGAAAAAGCGGCAGGAAATCGGGCGTGGTTTGCGCTTGGCGGTTAATCGGTTCGGCGAGCGCATTACCGACCGGCCTATTAACCATCTAACTATTGTAGCGAACGAGAGTTATCAGGAATATGCTTCCAAGTTGCAACAGGAAATGGAACAGGTGGGCCTTACCTTCAAAAAGAACATAATAATCAATGAGCGGGATAAGGTCACTGTCCGGCTAATCGAAGAGAATTTGGAAAAGGAATGGTTCTTGGAGCTTTGGGAGCGCATCAAAGCAAGAACCCGCTATCAGGTACGCTATGATACGGCTAGGCTAATCGAGGCGGCGGCCAAGCGGGTTAAGGAAATGCCGAAGATTAGTAGCCCCAAGCTACTGGTCATCCGCAGCGAATTGGCGATTTCCAAAACAGGCATTACCAGTAAAGAAACGGGAAGGCGCAGCGTGGATGTCGAAAATATCCATTACGCCATGCCCGATTTCATCGCACAAATCCAAACCCGGACAGCGTTGTCCAAATCCACCCTTGCCAGCATCTTGCTAAAATCCGAGCGGTTAGACGATGCGATTAAAAACCCCCAAGTGTTCATCGACTCGGTTGCTCAGGCGATCAACAACGCCAAGCAGAGCATTCTAGTCGAGGGCGTTGAATATCAGCGAGTCGAGACACAGGAATACCAACAAAGTGCATTCAAGGAGGATAACGGGAAGGAATATTTCAAGGGAAATGTCATTCCTGTGTCCAAACTGGAAAAAACCTTGTTTAGCCATATCGTCATCGACTCCGATTCCAAGCCGGAAAAGAAGTTTATGCAAGCCTGTGAAAACAGTGAGGACGTGATGTTTTATTTAAAGCTCCCGGCTTGGTTCCGCATCGACACGCCGGTAGGCACCTACAACCCGGATTGGGCTTTGGTGTATAAAAACGACAAGACGCTGTATTTTGTCGCGGAAACCAAGGGGACGACGGATTTGACTTTGCTCAGGCCACTGGAAAAGCTGAAGATCGAATGCGGCAAGAAGCATTTCAAGCTTTTCGAGAGAGTTGAATTCAAGGTAGTGAAAGAATTTTCTGAGTTGCTGGCGTGATAGCCATTGACTGAGTTTTTTTGTTGCTGAATTAAACCGATTATGGGCAAGGCTGGATTAAATGATTCAAACCAGAAAAGTCTTGGAATTGTGGGCTTGATTTTGGATTGAAACAGGCTAAAAAAGCCCCAAAAAACCGCCTACATTTTTCAAAACCTTACACAGACCTTACATGAAAAAAGGCTTACCGATTTATCATCATGTAAGCCTTTGATTTTATGGAGCTGGCGAGAGGATTTGAACCCCCGACCGGCTGATTACAAATTAGAAAAACGGCTGTTTTAGGTAGGTCTACCAAGTTTTAAATAGTTTTAAGATATTCTTTTTATCAATGCTTTATATGCTATAATTAGTTATAAAGACTTTGAAGCAATTTGACTCCAATAGTCTACCATAGGTCTACCACGATTTTGGAAGCCTACCAGAGGGTCTACCATGCGAATCAACAATACCGAAATCAACAAACTGACAATTCCCGCAGACAAGCCCGTTTTTTATCGAGACGACGAAATAAAGGGCTTTGGCGTGAAGGTGTTCACCAGTGGCGCAATATCCTTCTTCCTCGAAAAGAAGATCAACGGAAAGGGTAAGCGCATCACCATCGGGCGGTATGGCGAACTGACCGCCGAGCAAGCCAGAAAGCAAGCCGTCAAACTTGCGGGGCAGATTGCCAGCGGCGGCGACCCGATAGCCGAGCGCAAGGAGAAGGAACTCAAAGGCGTGACCTTGGCCCAAGCCTTTGCCGATTATCTGGCCACCCGCAAGGATTTAAAGCCCAAGACTCTAAAGGATTACAACCGTGTCATTTCCACGGCCTTCGAGGACTGGAATAATAAGCCCTTGCTTTCGATCACCAAGGACATGATAGCCAAGCGGCACACCAAGTTAGGCGAGGAAAACGGCGAGGCATGGGCCAACTTGTCAATGCGGGTGCTTAGGGCGTTGTTTAACTTTGCCATAGGGAAATACGAGGACTCGCAAGGCCGTTCATTGGTTCCAGAGAACCCCGTCAAACGCCTAAGCCAAACCCGCGCATGGTATAAAGTGGACAAGCGAAAAGGCCATGTCAAACCCGGCCAGCTTGCGGCATGGTTCCGAGGCGTTTTGGCCTTGCCTAACGAAACACTAAGGGATTATCTACAATTGCTCATTCTCACCGGCCTACGCAGAAACGAGGCGGCAAAGCTGGAATGGGCCAATGTGGACATGAACGCCAAGACGTTTACGATCATCGACCCGAAGAATCACAATGACCATACCTTGCCCATGAGCGATTACCTGTTTGATATGCTGGCAAGGCGCAAGGCGGCGGCGGTCAATGGCTATGTCTTCCCCGGAACCGGGACTGGTGGCTTTATTGTAGAGCCGCGCAAGCAAATGGCGAAAGTCACCAAGGCCAGCGGGGTAGAATTCACCGTCCACGATCTAAGGCGGTCTTTTATTTCCATAGCTGAGCGGCTAGACATTCCGGCCTACAGCCTGAAAAAGCTGTTGAACCATTCGGGCAGCAAGGATGTGACCGGCGATTACATTCAGATTGACGAGGAACGGCTACGCGAACCCATGCAGAAGATAACCGACTTTGTATTGAAATCGGCAGGGTTGAAGGAAACCGCCGAGGTTATCAGCCTTGAACAGAAACGCCAGCATGGATAGCCTCAGATTCAACCGGCCTATCCAGATAACCCGCCATGCCAAGGAGCGCATGAAAGAGCGTGGCATTTCCGATGATCTATTATTCGACCTGATCGAGACCGGCACAGCCAAGCACAAGGACGAAACCCGCCTTTGGCTGTTCAAGCATTACCCAGAGCGTGAAGACAACCTGATTTGTGCGGCGGCGGTCTTGGAGGATTGCATTGTCGTCAAGACCGTCATG
>QJPH01000435.1 GCA_003242955.1 Candidatus Methylumidiphilus alinenensis | reverse complement strand
GGTAAAGCGTAGACGGGGCGATGTTGAGGCGCTTCGCCACGTCTTCGACGGTGATCTCAGGGTCTGCCAGCAACGCCTTGGCGGCTGCCAAATCCTTTGCACCCAAGGCTGAGGGCCGTCCGCCGCGACGGCCCCGCGCCTTGGCGGCATCAAGCCCCGCGCAGGTGCGTTCGCGGATGACGGAGCGCTCGAACTCGGCCAGCGCACAGAACACATGGAAAACCAGCCTGCCCCCTGCCGTGGCCGTGTTGATGTCCTCCGTCAACGAGCGCAGCCCCACCCCCTGGGCCGACAGGCATTCCACCGTCTCGACCAGTTGCGCCAGGGTCCGCGCCAGGCGGTCCAGCTTCCACACCACCAAGGTGTCGCCGGGGCGCAGGTAGTCAAGGGCCGCCTTCAACTCGGGGCGGTCCCGTTGCGCACCGGAGGCTTTTTCGATGAACACGCGATGGCAATCCGCCGCCTTGAGGGCGTCGGCCTGCAAGGCCGGGTTTTGATCTTGGGTGGACACGCGGGCATAGCCGACAAGCATAAAACCTCCGAAATCTCATCTCTATCATGGACTTTTCGGAGACAGGTTTCAAGAGACAGTTTTCGGAGACCGAAACCCCTGATTATGAGGCTGGCACGGGGTGGGGATGCCGCCTCCGAAAAACGGCCGTTTTTGGGGGATGGAGTGAGCCTTTCCATTGCTGTTTGCCCAGGGTGCGATTAAAAGTGATGCGGGAGTGCAAGGCTTGCCTTGCGTTGGGATGAGCAAGCAAGGCAAGCCTTGCACTCCCGGCGAAATTTGAAGCATTGCCGAGTTCGTGTGCATCACTTTTAATCGCACCCGTTTGCCCATCCCGCCCACGGGGGAAACCCTGTCATTTTGGATTAATGGTTTCCGGTGGAAAAAAGTGACGCAAAGCGGTATATCTGAAACTCTAACCGCCTCAATAACCGAGCCTTACCCTGGAGAAAGACATGTCCGCCGTCCTCGATCAAGATACCCTTAATGCCTTAAGCCAGTCCACGCCGATGCCAAGCAAGGCTCCAAGCAACCGGTCGGGTTTGCTTCTTGGTTTTCTGTTGGGCGCTGTGTTGGCTGGCGCCATTTCATTTATTGCCTGGCAGGATGCCGATTTGGTCAAAGCCACTTCATCCCCACTGCCAGCCTCGCCCGTGCAAACTGACCCGCGCCTTGAGCGCCTGCTCAGCCTGGCCGAATCCCAGCGCGACTGCGACACCGCTTGCCTAGGCGACCTGCGCATCAAGGCCGACAAGGTTGTAGCACTCGAACAGGCCTTGGGCAATTTGCAGGCCGAAGCCGCCGATGCCGCGCAACGGTTCGCTGGGTTAGAAGCCGAGAAGGCCGGTTTAATGGCGAAACTGAGCGATAATGAAGCCGTTTCAGGCGAAAACAAGATGCACATTCAGGCATTGGAAAAGGATAAAGCGGACTTGGCCGCACAGATGGAACAGCAAAAGACTGAGCTTCAAGCCGGTTACAAGCAACAAATCGCCGCATTGGAGACCGAGAAAAACGGATTGGCGGAGCAATCAGGTAAAAAGGATAAAGAACTCACCGAGAACCAGACGCATATCCAGGCATTGGAAAAGGATAAAGCGGACTTGGCCGTGCAGATGGAAAAGCAAAAGGCTGGGCTTGAGGCCGGGTACAAGCAACAAATCGCTTCATTGGAGGCCGAGAAAAGCGCATTGGTCGGGCAGGCCAGCAAAGAAAGCGCACAGGCCAATGACTACAAGCGGGAGATCGGGAAACTGGAAAACGATAAGGCGGGCTTGTTGGCGCAGATGGAAGGGCAAAAAAGCGGGCTTGGCGGCCATGGCGAAAGACCGGCGGCAAAGCCGGATAAGCAGCCGTCCGGCGTCCGCGTGGCTGACCTGCAAGCACCAGTCCAGGGAATTGCCAAAGCACAGCCGGATATGATGTCAAAATGGACCATCATTGGCATGACCGAATCAACGGTGGTCGTATCGACCGCCGACCGCCGGGTCGTGGCCTTGGCGGCGGGGGAGACGATGGATGGCATGACCGTGCATCACATCGACATGGGCAAGGGTGTGGTGCAAACCAATTTTGGCGATCTTTGGTACACCAAAAAAGAAAAGTGACATCCGGCAGCATCGATGCCACAGGATTCTTTGGCATAATACCGACCTTTAACGCAAGCTTGGAATTATCATGCGAACCAAACAAGAATTGATCGACGCGCTGTCCGAGCGAACCGGGCAATCTAAGAAAGACACTGCGGACTTCGTTGATAGTCTTGGCCACCTTGCCCGTGAGTGTCTGGCCGAGGGTCGCGAGGTCATCTTACCCGCCATCGGCAAGCTAACCGTGAAGGAGAAAAAGGCTAGGATGGGGCGTAACCCACAGACCGGCGAAGCCATTGAGATCGCCGCCCGCAAAGTTCCGGTGTTCTCGCCGGCCAAGGCCATCAAGGATGCGGCGAATGGCTCAGGCATATAATCCGGATTGCCCTTCCTTAATGATACTTCCTTCTTTCCGGCAAGACCGGCGTGGCGGTAAGTCCGTCAAGCCCCGGATTCAGGTCTTGGAAATCCGGCACCGGGACCGGCCTGACGGGGAACCGATAGCCTGGTTGCTGGTAGAGCGCGAAGAGACCTATGTGCGCGATCCAGAAGACAACTCCGTAAGCGAGGCATCAATTCGTATATCGTACCAACGGATTGCGGCCAAACACTCGCGTTTTGGGAGTAGTGGCAAGGGAGAATTCCAGGGCGGCTATTCCAAGCGGTTCAACGCAGTGTCGCTGACATCATCCTCGACATCATCCGAGGGTGTGGTTTGCCTCGGTCTGGCGGGGCTGGAAGGCCAGCGCATCGGTACCTACCTGATGAATGAAATCGTTGAATGGGCGAAGCAGTGGCCGGAGTATTCTGTCAACAGCATTCAACATGTAGCAAAGCATGTGTACGGATTTTATGAACAGTTTGGCCTGGAATTTGACCACGCCGATACGTATCGACAGGAAGGCCAGTCGCGCCCTGTGCAGGCCGGTCAGTTGAAGACGGTTGACACCTGGAAGCAAAACATCTCCGAACACACGATGCTCGATCATCTGGCTGACGTACTTCATGCCAAGGAATTTGCCTCTTACGAATTGGAGGCTCGCAACCGGGCGTGTGACAGTTTGAAAGAGGAACTCCTTCGCGCCAAGGAGCACCCGTTTTGGTGGGTAATCAAAAACGTATATTCCACGTATATCGGACCCGTGTTGCTGGCACTGTTGGTGACTGTAGTGTGGTTGCAGATAAAAAAGTAGTTTATCTTCCGCCTCTGCAAAACCGTGGATGCAATGCGCAAACGCCTGTAATGCTAAAAAAAGGGCATCCATCAAGGATGCCCTTATTATTGTATTTAGCCGATCAACCGCTTGGCCAAAGCGATTTCCAAGCTGTCGCCGTCTTGGTTCAACACATCCAGCCCGGTGTCGGGCGTGTCGCCCGAGGTGGACTGGCTGACAGCGATCTTCTTGGCCATCAGGCTCAGGCAGTCAATCTGGGCCGTCTCCGCATAGCCGAGGTAGTAAACGTCCACCGACTTTGTTTGCCCGATGCGCCAGGAACGCCGCGAGGCTTGCTGGACGGTATAGACATTGTAGCCCGATTGCATGAAGACAATCGCCGGAAACTCCAGCAAGTCCAAGCCGGTCTTGACGAGTTCCGGATTGCAAACCAAGACATCAATGCCACGGTCCACTTGCTCAAGAATCCAATCCTCGCGCCTTGCCGTGTCCACGCTGGAGCGCAACACCGCCACCTTAAAGCCTTCCGCCTGGAGCAGGTTCTTCAGCCTGCCAGCCGTGTCGCGGGTTCCTGTGTAAATGGTGTAGGCCAGCACCCGGCGGCCCTGCGCTTTTTGCTCACAGCAAATGCGGACAAGCTCCCGCTCTTTGGGTGCTGCCTCCATGTCGTCGAACAGCTTGCCCACATAGGCCAGCAGCGCCCCGCTGCGGGGGTGTTTGACCACCTCGTCGCGGAATGCGCAATCCGGCCATGCCAGCAAGGCGTTGAGCACCACCCCCAGCAAGGTTTTGTCGCCTTTGCGCAAGGACTCCTTCAATTCCGCAATCAGTTTGCCACGCAAGTCCACGTAGCGGAGGGCCTGTTCTTCCGCCATGCCCACTTCGACCAGTTGTTCGCCGTAAGGGGGCAGCACGGTCCCGCCAATGTCCCGCAGCTTTAAAAATGCCGTGTACGGCAGCACATAGCGGGCAATGCCCTTCGGCCCGAAACCCGGCGACCGCTTGGTATGCACCGCGACTTTGTTGCCCTTGGCGGTGCGGTGGCTGCCCTCGTCGGTCTCCTTGTAGACATCGGTCAACACGCCGTGTTCGCGCATGAACGCCAACGCCGCCGGGGCCAGGCTACCGCGCCGGTTGGCTTTGAACCCGTCTTCGATCATCCGCCGGGTGAGCGCCCGCCAAAGCAGAAAGAACAAGTCGTCGGCGTAGCCGCCCATCAAGGTGCCGGTGAGCAACACCGCCTTGCGGCATTTGGCCGCCAGCACCCCCATGGCCTGGCCTTGCGCGGAACTGCCGTCCTTGTACTCATGGCCTTCGTCCACCACCAGCAGGTCGAAAAAGCCCTGCGGCAGATACCGCTTGACGAATTCGGTGGCTTGGTAGCCGCCCTGCCCGAACGCGAATTCCTGGTTGCCAAGGCTGCGCTCGATGCGTTCCGCCTGCCGGTCGCCGAACACCAAATCGGTGTTCTCGTCCATCAAATTGATGAAGTCATACGGGTTGGTGTCCAGCATGGCGGCCAGGCTGTCAGCCCCGAAGCTGGCCAGGAGCTTGTCGGCGGTCTTGGAACCGATGGTCGGCAACTGGCACAACGCAGCCTTCACGCATTCCGCCCGGTTCTTAGGCAGGCCGGGGCGTTTCAAGCTCCACAGCGCAGTGCCGCATTGATGGCAGCGTCTGCGCTGACCGTCGCCGTAGTCCACGAGGAACTTGGCATGAGGCATCCAAGAACCGTCTTCTTCCACCACAGGCATCCCGCAATCAGGGCATGCGGCATATTGGCTGGTCTGCACATAAGACAGGGATTGCCCATCGCCAGTCTCCGTGTCGTGCCGGTGATGGACTTTGCGTATTTTGGCGGCGGGCTTCCAATCAAAGCCCATGCGCATCCTAACCCGGCCGATCACATAGAACTCGGCTTGGTCCGATTGCGGTTCGCCCTGGCTGGCCCGGATAACCAGCAATTGCCGTAGCGTGTCCGGGCCGTTCAGCACCCAGACCCTGGCGTTGGGGATCGTTTCCAGGATTTCCCGCCGCCATTTGTAGACCAGATGGGGCGGTGAAATCACCAAAGCCCGCCGATAGCCTTCCGCCCGCAGCACCGCTGCGACGGCAATCGCTACGATGGTCTTGCCAACGCCCATTTCTCCGTTGATGATTGCTGCGTCTTCGCCAGCATCCACCAAGAGTTTGGCTACGGCCTGCACCACTTCCCGTTGGGCGGGGAATGGCTGGCGTTTAAGCCCGTCCATCACCCGTTCGCGTTGTGGATCGGGCGTGCCATCATAGACCGGCGGGTTTTGCACCGCCACCGCCTGCATCAGCCCATCGCTGAAATCGGCGACGAACTGCGACAGGGGGATGGCATCGCCCCAATCCTCAAGTTCAAGCGGGTCGTTGGCCGACTCGTCCGCCGGGACGACGCGGGTGGCCTCGCCGGTTTGGACGATCTCGCCAATGACGGCGGACACCTCGCCGCCGGGGAACAAAAAGGCTTTCCGCTGGCGGTTCCATTGGCCGCCAATCGCCTCCAGCACTTTTTTGGTCTCCTCGTAAATTTTACGGTCGTACTCTTGGGCGAAGACCAGGGCATTGCCCTCGACTTTCGCCTCGGCGAGCACGTCCCGCACGTTCCACTTTACTTTCATCGCTTGCATTGCCTGCTCCTCTGTATCATTGAAAAGGGTCAATCATTGAGCAAGGGGCAGGCATGCCCTTGAGGGGCATCCTGCCCCTTGGGGTTGTGTTGTCAATGTGGATACTGCGAATTGCTGCTGACAGCAGGTATCCCTGTCGATGGCGCTTGTCCCAAGGCAAGCCTTGGTCGATTTCCGTCAACGGCACAAGTCGATGACTGTCACCGTCACATCGTCAGGCGCTGTAATT
>QJPH01000246.1 GCA_003242955.1 Candidatus Methylumidiphilus alinenensis | reverse complement strand
ACGCGCCATTCCCTGACCCATCTATTCGGCGAGCAGCCTGCGCAGGTGTGGGTGCTGCTGGACGGTGTCGAAATCGAGATGCCGTTTGAACAACTCCAACTTGGGGACATCCTAGTGCTAACCGCTGGGCAACAGGTTCCGGTGGACGGCGTGGTCGTGCAGGGCAACGCGACGATGGACCAGCACCATCTGACCGGCGAGTCGCAGCCCGTGGAAAAGGCCGTGGGCGACACGGTACTGGCCGCCACCCTAATGCTGGGTGGGCGCATCCACGTCCGCGTCGAAAAGACCGGGGCCGAAACCACCGCCGCGAAAATCGGCGATGTCCTCAACCACACCGTCGAACGCCAGGAAGTCCAACTTGCTGACGTATATAAAACGTTTGAATACACGCGATGGCCAATGCTGGCCGGCAGTGCGCTAGGCTGGCTGATCGGCGGACCGTCTAAGGCAGTTGCCATTTTGGGGTGTAATTACCTCACCAGCCAGATTCCACTTCGGCTTCTGACACTGTTAAACGGGCTGGGGTTCGGTGCCGAGCATGGCATTTTGGTCAAGGACGGGCGGGCGCTGGAACGGCTGCCAAGGATCGATACGGTGGTGTTCGACAAGACGGGCACCCTTACCTTAGACCGGCAGCAGGTAGTGCAAATCCATGCTTGCGCGAACTACGCCGAGGCCGAAGTGCTATGGTTTGCGGCCACCGCCGAGCAGCGCCAAACCCACCCCATCGCACAGGCGATCTTGGCGGCGGCGGCTGAACGGCAAATGGTCTTGCCTCCCTTGAGCGAGGCGCATTACGAACTCGGCTTCGGGCTCACGACATGGATGCAAGGGCAACGCGTGCGGATCGGCAGCGAGCGTTTCTTGGCGATGGAAAACCTAAGTCTGTCGGCCAGCCTGCGACAAGTTCAACACGCCGCCCACGCATTAGGCCAAGCACTGGTATTTGTGGCGGTCGGTGAGGAGCTTGCCGGCGCGGTCGAACTGGCGGCGACGCTGCGGCCCGAGTCCCAAGCGACCATAGAATTTCTCCGCAAGCAGGGCTTGGCGCTGTATATCATCTCCGGCGACCAGGAAGCCCCCACCCTCAAACTCTCCGCCGAACTCGGCATGAGCGGCTATTTCGCCAACACCCTGCCGGAACAAAAGGCAGAACGGATCAAAGAACTGCAAGCCCAAGGCAAGCAGGTGTGTTTCATTGGCGACGGCATCAATGATGCCATCGCCTTGCGTCAGGCCGAGGTTTCCATTTCGCTGCGGGGTGCAACCACGGTTGCCACCGATGCCGCCCAAGTGGTACTGATGGAAGACGACCTAGCCCAGTTGCGGACGCTGTGGGAACTGGCCCTGGGCTTTGAACGCAGCCTTGCCGACAACGCCCGGCAGGCCAAACAGCTGAGCCTGCTGGCCGCCGCCGGGGTGCTGGTGCTGCCTTTCAACTTCTGGGTGTCTGAACTCCTATGGGGTGTACAAATCATCAGTGGGGTAAGAACGGCCCAACGGCCCTTGCTGAGTGACCGAGGCAAGCCAAAATCGACTCGGTTTCTAAAACCGAGTCGGTCTGTTGTGGTTCCTGGGTAGGGATGGTGAGGGCAAATCGAAAGCCGCTTGACTTCTTCATCCTTCTATAGCCAAAAGCCACCACCATGGCTTTACGTTGTATGCGACTGCATGGCTTGGGCAATGCAGTCTTCCAGTTTTTCTGCCAAAATTTTCACATTGGGATTTACAAACATGCCCGTATGGTCGCCGGGAATCCAGTGTAACTCCTTGTTTCCCTGGATGATTGAACCCCATCCCAAGGTCGGGTCTTCGCGCTTTGCGGCATCGCCCTCGCTGGCTTGGAAAAAGCTTGCCTTGCCTAGATATGGCTTGGGTTCGTAACGACTGCCGGCAATAATATGCCCTCGGAACACGGCCAGCATACGCTTGGTCTGGTCCAGTGAGAAATCGACAGATAGCTCACCCGCTTGTCTCGCCGATTCAACCATTCGCTTTAACTGTTCATCCTCGTCGAGGTGCGCTATAGTTTGGTGAAATTCCGGCAAATGCGGCACATCGCGCTTAAACAAATTGACAAACAGTAGGATGTCATTGGTGCATGTATCCGCTGGCTCAAATCTGGCATAGGAATCCAGCAAGCCCAGAAAGCCAACCCTATGCCCTTGGTCCAATAATTGTTGGGCCATTTCAACAGCGACGACACCGCCAAAACACCAGCCGCCGATCAAGTACGGTCCTTCAGGTTGGATTGTCTGCATGGCTTGAATATAGTGGGTTGCCATCGCCTCAACTTGGTCGAAAGGTGCTTGTCCTGCCTCCATTCCTTGCGACTCCAAGCCATAAAGCGGCTGATCGGCACTCAGGTGGTGGGCCAGATGCCGATACCAAATGACGGTTCCCGCTCCCGGATGCACGAGGAAAAGCGGTGTTTTATCACCGCTTGGTTTTAATGGAACCAGCGTTGACCATTCATCGGACGAATAAGATTTGTGCCAGAATTCTGCCAGTTGGGCAATGCTGCCGTATTGGAACAACTGCCTTAGCTGCAACCGTTTGCCCAAAGTGCGCTCGATCCGGGCAATCAACGAGGTTGCCAACAAAGAATGCCCGCCGACGTTGAAAAAGTTGTCGTGTACACTGATTGGGTTGACTTGCAGCACATCCTCCCAGATCAACAATAACTGCAATTCCAACGCTGTGCGAGGTGCAACCACCGCAGAAAAAGTATGGCTTCGCAGCGTGTCCGGTGCGGGCAGCGCTTTGCGGTCGATTTTGCCGTTGGGGGTTAGCGGCAGGCTGTCCAGAATCATGAAACTGGCGGGGATCATGTAGTCGGGGAGTTTGGCTTTGAGCCCGTCGCGTAGGCTATCAATGAATAGAGGTTCGTTAACGATTGATGATTGACCCTCGGCAATTGTCAGGTAAGCCACCAGCCGTTTGTTGCCGTCCGCTTCATACAGACTGACCACGGCTTCTTTGACGTGTTCAAACTGGCCCAGCACCGCCACGATTTCGCCGAGTTCAATGCGGAAGCCACGCAGTTTAATCTGGTGGTCGATGCGCCCTAAAAATTCCAGATTGCCGTCGGGTAGCCATCTGGCTAAATCTCCCGTTTTGTAAATCCGTTCAGTGTTGCCAAACAATTCGGCTTCGATGAACTTTTCCGCCGTCAATTCGGGGCGGTTCAGGTAGCCTCTTGCCAGTCCATCGCCTGCAATGCACAGCTCGCCGGGGATGCCCGGAGGTTGGGGTTGCTGTTGGGCATTCAGGATGTAAATGCGGGTGTTGGCGATGGGCTGGCCGATGGCCGGTTTGTTTCCGTCGGGTAGACATTGAAAGACACTCGCACAAACTGTGGTTTCCGTCGGGCCGTAAGCATTAACGACGCGCCGTTCCTGTCGTGCCCATTTAGTGACAAGTTCAGTGGGGCAGGCTTCGCCCGCGACCACCAGATATTTCAATTCGGACACATCGTCAACCGACATCGCATTGACAACAGAAGGCGGCAATGTCGCATGGGTAATCGCTTGCCTTTGCAACACCGCCTTTAAATTAGATTGAATATCATCCTTGGAGGCAAGATGCAGTCTACTCCCGCCACTTAAGGACATGAGAACTTCCCATGTAGCCGCGTCAAAACTCAGCGAGGCAAATTGTAAAATACGGCTTTCTGTGTTGGTCTGGAAATAGCGCTGCTGGAACAGCGTCAAATTGACAGCCCCCCTATTTTCTAGCATCACCCCTTTTGGCTTGCCGGTTGAGCCTGAGGTGTAAATGACATACGTCAAATCACAGGCCGCGCTTCTTGCGGGTAGGTTTTCACTAGGCTGGTCGGCAACATCGGTTTCATCCAGACACAGCACCACGCAGTCATGTTCCAGTCCGTCCAATGCCAACGCTTCCGTCAAATGGCTTTGGGTCAGTAATAACCCAGCTTGGCTGTCGTCCAGCATGTAGCGGATGCGGGCGGCGGGATAGCTTGGGTCTATCGGCACATAGGCCCCGCCCGACTTGAGTATCGCCAGCAAGCCGATGACCATCTCCAAGGAGCGTTCTACCGCTATGGCAATTAGGGGATTGTTGGTTAATAAGGGCTGTCCATCCGGTTTTGCAAGGCCCAGCAGGTGACGGGCAAGCCGGTTGGATTTGGTGTTAAGCTGCCGGTAGGTTAAAGATTGGTCTTCAAAAATCACGGCAATATTGTCGGGAGTGGCCCCGACCTGCGCCTCAAACAAATCGACGATGGTTTTGTCTTGCGGGTAATCGGTTTTGGTGTCGTTCCAGGCTTGCAGTTGCCGAATCTCGCCCTCGGTCAGCATCGGCACAGTGCCTATGGCTTGCTGCGGATTCGAGGTGAGGGCATCCAGCAGAGCCTCGAAATGCGCCGCCATGCGTTCAACGGTTTTCGCCTCAAACAAGTCTGTGGCATATTCCCAGTAGCCGTGAAATTGCCCGCCCTGTACGGCAATGCTCAAGGTCAGGTCAAATTTGGCAACCGGGTAATCGGTTTCTAAAAATCCAAACTCCAAACCCGGTAATTCCAACTCGGCCGTTTCATTGTTTTGCAGCACAAACATCACTTGGAACAATGGGCTGTGGCTCATGCTGCGCGTGGGCTTTAGCGTGTCCACCAGCATTTCAAACGGCAGGTCTTGATGGGCATAGGCATCCAGGCAGGTTTGCCGCGTGGCTTGTAATAATTCGATAAAGCTTTGTTCCGGATCAAGCTGGCTGCGCAATACCAAGGTATTGACGAAGAATCCGATCAAGTCTTCCGTGTGGCCATGGGTGCGGTTGGCAATCGGGCTGCCCACGCAAATATCGTTCTGACGGCTATAGCGCGACAGCAAGAGTTTGAACGCGGCAAGCAGGGTCATGAACACCGTCACACTCTGTTGTTTGCTCAACTGGTTGATGGCTAGGCTGAGTGTTGCTGGCAGGGAATGGCAATAATCGGCACCTTGGTAACTTTGCTGCGGCGGACGGGGTTGATCGGTGGGCAGTTCGAGTAGCTCTGACATGCCCACCAGTTTTTGCTTCCAATAATCGACTTGCTGTTGCAACACCTCGCCTTGCAGCCACTGCCTTTGCCAAAAGGCATAGTCGCTGTATTGAATGACCAGCGGCGGCAAATCCGGCTGTCCGCCTTGGGCAAAGGCGGTGTAGGCGTGTTGCCAGTCGCGGATGAACACGCCCATCGACCAGCCGTCGCTGGCGATGTGGTGCATGTTCAGCAACAGCACGGATTGATTGTCGGCCAACAGCAATAGATCGGCTTTGAACAACGGGCCACGGGCCAGATCGAACGGGGCGACGGCGTGGGCCATGGCGAGGGCTTGCACGAGTTCCCCCCTTTGTAAAAGGGGGGTTAGGGGGGATTTACCCTCAGCAATCATGAACGTTTCGGCAGCAAATCCCCCCTGCCCCCCCCATTCGGCAAACTCAGGACAGGCTTTTGCAAAGGGGGGTAAACATGCACAGAAATCGTCCAACTGGCGTAAGTCATGGACGTGCAGGGCTTCAAGGGCTTCCATCGGCAAGATACGCACCGTGGCCTGACCGTCTTGGGCCGGAAAACAATAGCGCAGGCTCTCGTGGCGTTCCAGCAACCAGTGTAGGCTGTGGCGCAAAGCGTCCACATTCAACGCGCCGGACAAGCGCAAGGCCATCGGCATGTTGTAGGTCGCGCTGGCTTGACCCTCAAACTGGTCGAGGAACCACAGCCGCTGCTGCGCAAAGGACAGTACCCTGGGGGCATCGGCGGCTTGCCTTTCTATCGGCGGCAGGCGCACCGCGCCGGTGGCCGCGTCAATGGCGGCGGCCAACTCGGACAACCGCGGATGCTCGAACACCGCGCGGATCGGCAATTCGACTTGGAAAGCCTCGCGGATGCGGGCGACGAGTTTGGTCGCCAGCAGCGAATGCCCACCCAGTTCAAAGAAGTTATCCTGTCGTCCGATGGACTCGCGCTTGAGTACGCCAGTCCACAGCGCCGCAAGCAGGTCTTCGGTCGGCGTGGCAGGCAGGTTCAACCCGGCGGTGGCTGCAAACTTTGGCGCGGGCAGCGCCTTCCGGTCGATCTTGCCGTTCGGCGTCAGCGGCATGGATTCCAACGGCACAAACACCGAGGGTACCATGTAATCGGGCAGCGTGAGTTGGG
>QJPH01000355.1 GCA_003242955.1 Candidatus Methylumidiphilus alinenensis | reverse complement strand
CCTATGGGCTTCCCTCAACGCGGTAGGGCGCAACAGGCTTGTTCCGTCGTTTTGGCAACGTCTTTTGTTGACCGTCAAAACGGCCTATGTGCCATTTTTTTCACCGCTAGGAGTCCCGATTTGCATTCATGTACAGCGTTTTTTCTTAACAAAGGAAAATAATAAAGGACACTCATTCAAACTATCCTGTGTGTCTGTGCTTTGCAAAATGGTAACCCAACAAGTAACTATTCGATATTAAAAACGCTGTAATTTTGAATCTTGGCACAAAGCCAAATTCGACGCATATGACGATATGACGGCTAATTTTGATTTGGATAAAGCCAAACGACACAATTTGGAACAGACCCAAGTGAAGATGGACATGCCAACATGGATGGTAAAGTCGATTGACAAAGAAGCTTCGCGCGTAAGCGTTCACTTCCCCCAGGGAGCGCGGGCGTCTCGCCCGCTGAAATGGCGGCCAAGATGGCCGCGTTCCCAGGAAAAGGCAGGGGGGAGTGAACGCTTACCTTCGCGCTTAGGGGTTAGCCGACAAGACATTATTAAATTCTGGCTTTCGGAGCGATTAACACAGGGCAGGGCGCAATAGTGGCTTTGCTGTGTAAAGTGAGAGGTTATCCATGAAAATCATCCTACTCCCGTATCACTCCAATAACAGCCGATGAACTCAATGGATATTTTATTGTTCTTCAATAAGTTGAGTACTTCCATGACTGTCCATTTTTGGAATAATAAGGGAGTAGATATACCCGAACAATACTTAAATGATTCAACCCCAGCCGAATTTGGTAAGAATCTCAAATTATATGCGGCGTTGATGATGTTCAAGTCGGGTAAACTGTCGGCTGGTTCCGCTGCCGAGTTTGCCGAAGTGGACCGTTTCCGTTTTGCGGAGGCATGTGAACACAACGGAATTCCATTGATTGACTACACTGCGGGTAACCGTTCAGCCCCCCCTGGGAGCGCGGGCGTCCCGCCCGCCAAAATTGCGGCCAAGATGGCCGCGCTCCCAGGAAAAGGCAGGGGGGGGCTGAACGGTTACCACTGCGGAGGAACTCCGTGCTGAAATGCAATCTTTGCTGACGTATCTCTGATGCGAGTCGTGGCGGATACTTCTGCATTGTTGGCGCTGTGCTCATGCGATGGTTTGTCACTGCTGGACATGCTGTTTCAATAAGTTCGAGTTCCCCAAACTGTGTTTCATGAATGTACGGTGGCACGAAAGCCGGGTTCTGATAAGCTTGACGTGTATTTGGAAGGTAAAGTCGAAAGGCAAGCGGGTATTTTCTTAGGAGAAGGATTGGTTGCCGAGGCTTTACGTTTGGCAGGGGAATAAGGTAAAACTTTATGAAATCTTCGGAATTTGATGCTATTGAACTTGAATATGTCGGCTTTTGGGCGCGAGTGGGTGCGAGCATTATCGACACGCTGCTCATGGGCGTCATCATCTTGCCGGTGGTGATGGCTGTCTATGGTACTGGCTATTGGCTGGATGGGGGATTTATAAAAGGCCCGGTTGACTTTTTGTTAAACTGGGTTTTCCCTGCGGTGGCGGTCATCCTATTTTGGATTGCCAAACAAGCCACCCCTGGGAAGATGGTTATTTCTGCCCGTATTGTTGACGCGGAAACTGGAAAAAAACCCAGCAAAAGCCAGTTGATTGTCCGCTATTTAGGCTATTATGTTTCCCTATTTCCGTTATTTCTTGGCATTGTCTGGGTGGCTTTTGACCGGCGCAAGCAAGGCTGGCATGATAAATTGGCGGGAACTGTGGTGGTGCGGCCAAAATTCCGGGGTCCACAGCCGGTTGTTTTCAAAAAGTAATTAATATTTCTTCATTATTTTAACCTTCTCACAAGATCAAACCCATGAGCGAACTGCGCAACCGCGCCAAACAGTTCTATAACCAACTGGACTTCGATAGGCCCATCGCCTTCGGGGACGAGCCGTTGGTGCAAAACGGCCTGAGCGACACGCTGTACGTAAAAAGTATCCACGGCACTGGCGAGCGTGACTCGGTGCAGGAACTCGCCAACCAGATCGACTTTGCCGACAGTGCCGGGGCATATTTGTTCACCGGCAACCGTGGCACGGGCAAGACCACCGAACTGCTTCGCCTGGGTGAAATTCTGCGCAGTAATTACGGCTGTGAGGTGTTTTACGCCGATATGTCGGACTACTTGAACATGTCTCAGCGCATCGAAATCAGTGACTTCCTGATTAGCATATTGGGGGCGTTTTCTGAAAAAGTGGGTGAACGCTTTGGCGAAGACCCTGGCAAACCGGGCTTTTTCGAACGGGTCTGGTCGTTTTTGCAAACCGAGGTCAGCTTCACCGAAATCAAGCTGCCGGCCGGCCCTGTCGAGTTAAAGGCGGCTTTGCACGAAAACCCCACTTTTAGGTTTGCGCTGCAAAGGGGGATGCGCGGCAATGTCGAGCAACTGGTCAAGCAATCCCGCGAATTTGCGCTGGAAGCGGTGTTGCGCATCCGCAAGCTGCGCGGCGACGACAACCGCAAAGTGGTGTTGATTGTCGATTCGGTCGAACGACTGCGCGGCGTGGGTGATGTCAGCGATGTGCATGAAGTATTCAAGAGTGCGGAAACCTTGTTTGCCGCTCATGCCGACAAGCTGCGTTTCACCGGTCTTAGCGTGGTGTATACCGTTCCGCCTTATCTGCAAGCCCTAGCGGGTGCATTAGGCGCGTCCTACGCCGGGGGGCGCATTTACGCGCTGCCCAGCGTCCATATTTATCAAGGCAAGCCAGAACCCGGTCAAAGGCCGTTGCCTTATGCAGATGGTTTGAACAAATTGGTGACCATCATCGACAAACGCTATCCCCATTGGCATGACTTTTTCAGCCGGGGGCAGCTATTGCGGTTGGCGCAAAACTCGGGGGGCGATTTGCGCGACTTCTTCCGCATGTTGCGCTTAGCCGTCACCCGCTCCCCTGAGGCGGGCTTGCCGTTGTCGGATATGATACTCAGCGATGCGGAAGACGCGGTGCGCGGCGATATGCTGCCAATAGCCAAAGACGACGGCGCATGGTTGGCGCGGGTCACCGACAGTCATAGTGCCGAACTCGACAGTCTAGGGGGGTTGCCTGATTTCGCCCGTTTGCAGCAGGGCAAATATTTACTGCATTACCGTAACGGCGAGGACTGGTATGACGTGCATCCGCTGTTGCGGGAGGAAATCAAGTTGCTTGGAGCTTAAAAATGAACCTGATTGACAAGATGTTTCAGCTAAAATCAAAAATCATCGTCGTTCCGGCATGGATCGCCGGAACCTAGGCTCCATGGATGGCATGGATTGGTGGCATCCCTGCAATCTGGATTCCGGCGGTCCATGCCGGAATGACGGAATAGCTGATCCATCTTCATAATCAGCAAGATGAATCCCTCCTTGGAAACGGTTTGGCGGGAATTGCGCCCACATCTGGAATGGGCCGACGGCTTCAACTTGGTGCTTCTGTTTGCCGACCAACCTGCACCGGTGGAAACATTGCGTGACCGTCTCGATGTCAGCCTACATTGGCGCACCCTCAGGCTGCGGGTGCTGGACCCGGAATCGCCTACAGCCCTAGTCGGGCTGGCGGACAAAATTTTGACACCCCGTGCCGGTTTTGGGCCGTTGTGGGTGGAACTTTGGCGGCAAGCGGAAGACCCTGCTTGGCGGCAGGCGCGGACTACGCTCCTGCATCGCCTCAACGAGCGGCGCGGCAGGCTGGAAAGCGTGGTCCGTCAACCTTTAGTTTTGGTATTGCCCATTGCGGAACGTAGCAGCATTTATGCCCTAGCCCCCGATTTATGGGCGGTCCGGTCTTTTACCGCCCAATTGCCGGGTCCGAATCCTACCAAAATGTCCTATGCCAATCCAGTGATCCGTTATTTTGTGTCCTATGCACATGATGACAGACATCTCAAAGACGGGCTAATGAAACCCCTCAAGCAATTTCTTGATGCTGCCAACGAGTACAGTTTCGTGACTTGGGATGATACGGAAATCTTGGCGGGAGAAGGCTGGCATGAGATGATTCAGGAGGCAATCGTCAGCTGTCAGCTTGGTCTGTTAATGGTCAGTCCGGCTTTTCTGGGCAGCAAGTACATCCAAGACCACGAATTGAGATACTTTATCGACAGTAATATTACAGTTCCTGGACTCGAGAAGCGGGTGATTCCGGTCGCCCTTAAGCCAATTCCCTTTGATTACAGTATGGACCTAAATGGGTTGGAAAAGCTGCAATTCTTCCGCAGCAAAGCCGGAAAAACCTTTCAGTCATGCCAGACAAACAACACCCGCGAAGAATTCGCATTGGAACTCTTTCAACACATTATCAAAGTTGTCAAGCGTTATGCGTATTACCATTAAAGCAACATGCTTGCTTGCCCTAGTTTTATCTGCCTGCACCGTCGGGCCGGATTTTCAAAAGCCTGACTCTATGCTGCCCAGAAATGGGGCTTGGCAAGCTAACCCGGCGAATGCCCCTGCTACCCATAGCAATGTCGTTGCCGAACCCATCAATGCCGAATGGTGGAATCTGTTCAACGACCCAATTTTGACCTCATTGGAGAAGCGGGCGGCTAGTGGGAACTTGTCTGTTCTCCAGGCATCCGTGCGCTTGGGGCAGAGCCGCGCAATGCGTGGCATCGCCGCCGCAGACCAATTTCCGATGCTGAACGGCAACACCTCCTATTTGCGGCAACAAATGAGCGAAAAAGGTATCGTTTCCCTGTTCGGAGGTTCGTCCAGCGGCGCGGTTGCAAATGGTAAAGGAATCGGGGTGGTTGGCATTCCTGCAACCAATATACCGCCCTTTAGCCTGTGGCAGTATGGTTTTGATGCGTCCTGGGAAGTCGATTTTTGGGGACGTGTCCGCCGCGAACTCGAAGCTGCCGATGCCAGTGTCGAGGCATCCAACGAGGGGAGGCAATTTAGCTTGCTTGCTATCATGGCCGAAGTGGCGCGTGACTACATTGACCTGCGCCGCATCCAGCGTTTGCTCAACATCTCAGGTCAGATGATCGCATCGGCACAAGAGAATCTTGACCTGACCTCGCAAAAGGCCGCACGGGGGACCGTCACCGAATTGGATGTAGTGCAGACGAAAACCCAACTCGCCAACTTTCAAGCCCAAGTTCCGCAACTGGAACAGCTTGAAGCCCAGGTTATCAACCAATTGAGTTATTTGCTAGGTCAACATCCAAACGCATTGCGGCAAGAGTTGGCCACGCCTGTCGCGATTCCTTCGGTGCCGCAACGAGTCCCCGTTGGGCTGCCTTCCGAATTGGCGCGGCGCAGGCCGGACATCCGTCAGGCTGAAGCCCAGCTACACGCGGCGACAGCCGATATTGGGGTGGCTGTGGCGGATTTCTACCCGCGTGTCACCTTGTCTGGGAGCATTGGGCTGCAAGGTTTGAAATTAAAGGATGTAGTTGATTGGTCGGCCCTGCAATATGCGATAGGACCAAGCATCACGATTCCTATATTCCAGGGTGGGCGTTTAAAATCGACTTTGGAACTGCGTAAAGCCGAGCAGCAAGAAGCCGCCATTGTCCACCATGACACCGTGTTGAAGGCATGGCACGAGGTGGACAACGCTTTGACCGCTTATGCCGATGAACAGCGCAGGAATGATTGGCTTGTCCAAGCCGTCCAATCCAACCGGGATGAATTGGAATTGGCGCGGTTGCGCTATCAAGGCGGGGTTTCAGACTATCTGCCTGTCCTAACCGCTCAAAGATCGTTGCTACAAACGGAACAAGATTATGCCAACAGCTTAAGCGCGGTGGCGACCAATATGGTGGTTCTGTATAAAGCCCTCGGCGGGGGGTGGGAGCAGACCACTGAAAAATCCCAAGCCGAAGCTTCGCAGTAGTTTATCGACTTGTGTTTTGGGGGGAAGAATATGAAACCGATTTGCCGGACTACTGCCGACTGTGGAAAGAAATCAAGTAGTTGACGGTAAGTGTGGATCAAGGTCGTTTGGTTCAGGGTTGCGCAGCTATTTCTTTTAAATGTTCAACCAACAAAAAAATTCGAGTCGAGGGATTGTCACCATTGATGCCCATTTGATCCCAGATTCTTTTTGCATTACTTCGTGCTACAGCATTTTTAATATCAGAGAGTTACTTTTAGGTCATATTATTTTGCAAGGTACATACAC
>QJPH01000466.1 GCA_003242955.1 Candidatus Methylumidiphilus alinenensis | reverse complement strand
GCGCACCGGGTCCAAGCCGCTCAGCACTTCAATGGCGGAGGCATCATATTGGTTGTTCATAGGTTTTCAATTCAGCGGAAGAAACAAAAAGAAGGTGTCACGCAAAGACGCAACTTGAAAGACAAATTAGATAATAGTGTAGGTCGGTTAGGCGCACACCTGAACATTCTGCCCGGTCATAACTCAGTTTGGGTGCGCCGTAACCCGACAAACCCGGCATTCACATGTTGGGTTACGGCGCAAAAAGACGCGCCTAACCCAACCTACATCAGATAATTTTTTTGTAGCTATTTTTAGAGTGAAACTGAAGTAATGTTCAAAGAAAACAGGAACATGTGAATTTATTCCTTGACCACATCCTCCAGTGTCGCCGCCGTAAGGATACGTTCGCTCCACAGCAACAGGGCTTCCGCGTCTGCCGACCTTATCCGCTCCCGCAAGGCATCCGCTAGAGGCCCAAAGCGAAGTTCCAGTAGCCGTAGCAGCAACTCGGCTTCCCCCTCCTGCCGTCCTTCTTGCCGTCCTTCTTGCCGTCCTTCTTGCCGTCCTTCTTGCCGTCCTTCTTGCCGCCCCTCCTGCCGTCCTTCATTTCGGCCTTTCTGCCAGCCTTCTTCAAGTAAAGTTGCCACTAAACCCATGGTGTTTTCCCCCGTGTTTTCAATATATTCGGCGCGGTAACGCGCCATCTCATCTTCGCGCAAATCCGCGTAGGAATCAATGAATCCGACATACTTGCGCTGCTTGTTCCAATCCGGCTCCAAGGCTAACAGACCTTCTAAGGCACGGGCGTAAACTTCCACCCGCCGCTCCCGTGGATGCTGCATATTGGGCAAGTTGAGCCGGGCCACGATATTCCTACTGTCCATGTAACGCTCCGCCGATACCCGCGCCAACTCGCAATAAATGAAGCGGAAGGACAGGTAGATGTCCTCGCCGTTTCCCAGGCGCAAGTCATTCGGGAACTCGCCCTGGCGAAGAAAAACCACTACCGGCACCACTTGTGTCGTCTTCAATAGTTCCGCCAAATCCAAGCAATAATGGGCCAGACGGTAGATGGAAAATCGCCGGGGTTCGGTTTCCTCCTCCACCACGAACAGCACCGCCGCCCTGCGCCCGTCCGGCCATTCCACTCTCAGGGGCACGTCCAACCTGCGGTAGCGGCTACCCAGAACCTCTTGCAATTGCTCCTCCCGCACTGGCGTGATGGTCGCCCCTTCCAAGCCACTGGCACCGGCAAAAAACTCCAGTGCGGCTGCGGGATAGTCAAGGATGAGGTTTTTGAAAGCTTGGTCGTGGTCCATAAGAATGTCATACTATTTCAGAATTGGCCTTAACTGCCTCCCGCGCCACGAATCCGTATCCGGCGCTCTTCAACAATCCAGAGGATACCGATCACGGGTTGCCCAGCCTGTAGCGGCAACAGGCACGGCGACTGGAATTCGGGTATCATTAAATACTGGCTTTACCGTGGCAAATAGCGGGTTTGACAGTAATGCGGTCTTGCCAGTTCATGGGATTGTTCTCCGGTGAAATTCAAAATGTCTTTAAACTCAGTTGATGTTACGCAACCGTGTAGGCAGGAATAAGCCCGCCCTAGCGGGCGTTTCCGACAAACTAAGCATTTCGCACATATTCCGGAAATGCCAGTTTACGGCTTATCCCGGCCTTCTACCAGTGCTTATAACATCAGTGACTAACAATCGCTCAAGTTCAGCCACAATCCGCTCCCCGGTGTGACCCGTCCCATTTATCTGGAATGGAACCCTTCTTCCATGATGCTCCAGCAAATAGGCGATCCAGCGCGGGTTACAGGTAGGAGGGGTCTGTTCCGATTCTGGAATGCCCAATTGCGAGAAGAAATCACCCGACATACAGGCATCATAATGCTGACCAGTATGCACTAGGCGGTATCCCAAAGGACCGCCTGCCGCCTTGCGTACTTCTAGCTCCCTGATGATGGGAGCGATTTTCATGAAATTGGGACGTGCCCCGGCAATGATATCGATTATAGTTTCCATATTGCCTGCCTTTAACGTTGCGGCATCGTAGCTTCTAACTCTGCAAGCATTCGCAAAGCCAAATGAGCACGGTCGTAGTGTATCGCAGATTTTAAACAGGCTGTCCTTAGTCTTCCGTATAGGGCCTGGTCCGATTGTAATTCGCCCAGTCTCTCACACAGTTGCCGTGCGTCCTCAGGTTCAAACAACAAGCCTACGCCTTCCCGTTCGACAATTTCTGCCGACTCGCCGGCAACGCCTAACAGAACGGGAATACCCATGCCCACGCACTCGAAAAGCTTGGATGGAATCACCGTCGTAAACACCGTCGATTTTTTTAAATGAATAATGGAAACATCCAACAGCGACCAATAATCGACAACCTGTTCTTTAGGCACAGAACCGATGAAGATCACATTTTCCAAGCCCAACTGTGCGGCCTTTTGCTGCAATTCATGCTTGCGCGCCCCGTCACCGATAAAGATGAAGCAGAAGGCATCGCCACCCGGTTGTCGACGCACAAGGTCGGCGGCTTGCAAAATCGTCTCCAGCCCGTGGGCCATGCCATGAGTGCCTATGTAACCGGCGACAAACCGTCCTTCCAAACCCAGCGACTTTAGCAAATCGGCATTTTTCGGTTGACATTGGAAGTGCGAAATATCCACCCCATTGGTAATGACCTTGATCTTGTTTGGATCGATTCCCCAACCAACCAGAATACTGCGAAATGAATGAGTCACGGTAACAATCATCGCCGCTTTGCGATAGAGGAATAAAGCCAGCTTTTTCAAGGAGCGCACCCCCAAACCGTCCTCCATCGCACCAACCGCCTGAATGGACTCCGGCCACAAATCGCGCAGTTCAAACACAAAGGGGATTTGCTTAAGCAGACTAACGACATAAGCCGAACAAACTGTGAAAAATTGAGGCGAGGTGCCGATAATCAGATCGACTTTCCATACCGCCAAGCTTGCCAATGTCGCCGTAACCATGTAACTTTGATAGTCGAGGATGCGCTTGCCGAAACCTTGGTTTGCGGTGATATACGACCATACCCGGATGACCCGTATGCCATCCATGGTTTCGCTTTGCCATAATTTGTTGCGGTAGCCGGGGTAAACCACGCCTTTAGGGAAGTTCGGCACACAGGTAATCACCGTTACCTTATGACCGGCCTTAACCCATTCGCGGCAATGTTCAAACGTGCGGCTTGCCGGGGCGTTCACTTCGGGGGGAAAGTTATCTGAGAGGAATAAGATATGCATTCTAAAGCTTTTTCAGCATCTGAGTTACTTGACTGATGTTACGCAGCTTGCCGCTGAATCTCAGTGTGGTAGCCCGGATGGAGCCGCTTGCGGTGCAAACCGGGAGAATCTGGACACAAACCCGGATTACGCCGCAAGCGGCTCCATCCGGGCTACGGCCTACACATCTGCGTAACATCAGTTACTTGATATCAATTCGTAGGGGCGGGTTCCAAACCCGCCCGGTTATGTTCAAAATGAGAATTACTGGGACCGTCCCAAGTTAAACGAAGCTTGCAGACAGATCGGTAAAAGCGCATTTCCAAGCATTGGTTGGGTACATCGAGGCCAAACTCAGGGTGGTAGGCGGTTTGCACAATACGACTTTCAGCGCCTTCGACTTGCCAGTATAGCCGGATTTCACCCATACCATCAACATAGCCCTCACCCCCCCCCAATGCAGGTGAATTAAGCGCAAAAGTCCCCTCCCCAACCGGGGGAGGGTTCAATGCAGTTGAATCAAGGGTTGGATGTAGGCCGGAATAAGGTCGTGCAACGACCGTTTCCGGCATTCTGCCCGTCAGTTCGCCGTAAACGCCCGCTAGAGCGGATTTATTCCGGCCTACCGCCGTTGCTAATTCAATAACATTGGGGTTGGGTTCTAGACTCAAGCCGGGGTGGAAAAACAGACGGCCCACCGCTTCATCGAACCCCCCTTCTATAGTATCGACGATTTCCATAGCACCCTCCGAAATACGCCACTCGCGACGATGAATGGGTCTTCCAGGCAGTCGAGTGTAGCCATCATGGGCGCAAACCACTTTCAAACTGTTTTCGCTTTCTTCGATGCGCAAGCCAAATGGCCGAGCCCTGCGGGCCACCCGAAAGCCGCCCCACACCTCCGAAGAGTCCTTACCATTGATGGCGACTGTATTATGCGTAGCCGTTCCCCTTTGCATCAAACGTTCCGGCCCCATGCCATAACAAGAAGTACCGGAATTTACCAGCACCCTCTGTCCAAACAGGGAAAGTTCGAAAGAAAGCGTGTCGGCGTGGGCGTGTCCGGGCAGATAATCCGGCCCTATCGGCGCAACATCCAACAGAGCCACCATATTGCCCCAGCACACGCGAATATACCCGCTTTCGGCAAGGTAAACATAGTACCCCCCCCTTTGCAAAAGGGGGGTTAGGGGGGATTGTGCCGGTTTCCAAGCTCCAGTTTGTGCTGGTTCCCAAGCTCCAGCTTGGGAACCTTTATCTTGCAAGCTCCAGCTTGACCCAACACCAGAAGCCGGAGCTTCCAAGACCGCATTCCCAAGCCGGAGCTTGGGAACGAGCCCCTCCCCACCCCCTTTTTGTGCTGGTTCCCAAGCTCCAGCTTGGGAACCTTTATCTTGCAAGCTCCAGCTTGACCCAACACCGGAAGCCGGAGCTTCCAAGGCCGCATTCCCAAGCCGGAGCTTGGGAACAAGTACCCCCCCCTCCCTACCCAATGCTGTTGAATTAAGGGTTCTATCGTCGGAATGGACGGCTGTGTCAACAGTATTGCCCCCCCTATTCATCTTTTTCAAAGGGGTGTAGGGGGGATTTTCAAGCCTGAATACAGCGTCCATGGACTGACACAACCGTACCGCATATTCTTCCAACTCCGTAGGCGAGGGAGCGATACCTATGGCCGCATCATTGAAAAAACTAATCTCGCCGTCAGGATGGCACATCACGGCCATCCAATGTCGCATCCGCCCCACCGTATCAGGCCAACTGGCGACAAAGCCGTGCCAGTGTCCGGGCAGCGCATCGGCATAAGCACCCGCAAGGTTTGTCAAGTCCAATAAGTCCTCCAAAGCCAGCGCATGATACAGTGGGCTACGCTCGAACTGTCCACCGTCGGCAAGCACCTGCTCTGGGATTTCCCGCGCCAAAATCTTTATCCCTGTCTGTAGCCAAGCGGAAGCCTCAGCCCCCTCGAAGAACATCCCGGCAAACACCAATGCCTTGGCATTGGCAAAAAGATGGTTGCCAAGCAAATGTGTTTCCAAGCGTTTGACCAGCCAGCGCGTTTGCACCGCCAAGCTATGCAGCCATTCCGGCTCCAACGGGTTGCCAGCCAATGCCCACTTGATCCAATTAACGATACGCAACGAGGCGGGGTAAGGTTCCCAGCCGTTACCCTTACCGGGTGGATTCTCCAAAATCCAACGGCCTATGAGGCTCTTATGCCAAAGGCAGCGAGTGTTTGCGTCCACCGCGTTGAGATCGTCGAAATAATGCAGGTTATAAAGCCAAAGTTTTTCCAGTGTCGGGGCATTCCAAAACGTAGGGGAAGTTATATCGTGTGTTTCGTTTAGAAAGCGGCAAAGACCCTCTCCAAGCATACTGGCCCTGCGTCTGGCCGGCATCAGCCAAACGCCCGACAGTCCACGCAAAGGCGGAGCGGGGTCAAAATTGGCCTTGGGTGAATACAAACGATGGCGCAATCGACCGAATAGTTGGATTGGCTTTAGGTGCTTTAATGTGAAGTAATAGCGGATGATATCCAAGCAATCAAGCCTTGATTTATTTGTTCATGTGGTCCGGTGCCAATACTCGAAAAGCTTCTTTCAAGAATTTGTCGGCTAACACTGTTGCGGGCCATGGTCATCGTTCAGCCCGATGGGTGAGTTTATGGAGTGCGGCGACTCATCGCCGCATGGTTCGGAAAGCGGCGACGAGTCGCCGCACTCCACATTTGGTGGGCTGAACGATGAGCAAGGCCCTGTTGCGTTATATCAGTTAATGACAACCAAGCTTACCCCGACAAAGCCTCCGCTATTTGAATCGTCACCCGGCTAACTTCTACAAGTTCGTCAAAAGCAATTGGCGCAACTCCACCAAACTCGACGGCCCGCACAAAAGCGGCGGCACAGTCTTTTTGCCCCTTGTCCTGCCTCCACAA
>QJPH01000444.1 GCA_003242955.1 Candidatus Methylumidiphilus alinenensis | reverse complement strand
TGTTGCGCCCTACCGCGTTGAGGGAAGCCCATAGGTGCATTATTATACGCGTTTAAATGATTGGTTGGCATACATTTCTGCAAAAGGTATGTGAAGCATAGAGAAATCTTGATATACAGCATTTTCATCTTAAAAATATACCTAAAACAGACATTCCGTTAAACCTTCAGGTTAACCGAATAACCTGTGCTATCATACCCACTACCAAGTAACTCTTTGATGTTGAAAATGCTGTAAAATAGTTACTTGATAGTTGGTATTGTAGCGCAGGTCATTAGGTTAACTTGAGGTTTAACTGAATATCCATTATTTAGTTATGTTTTAAAGATGAAAACGCTGTACATAAAACACTCATCATGCTTGTAACAACGTAGGCCAGCCAACCGTTTAAAATCATACTATAATGCAATTATGGGCTTCCTTCAATGGCGCGTTAGCCCGGACACATCAGCATACACTTGGGAGACTGACATGAACGCACTTTCGGCTATCAGCTTAAGGCGGGACATGCGTAAGGCTTAACCGTTCGCCCTGAGCTGCGAGCCTGTCGAGCAGTCGAAGGTCTGCCAGCCGGGCATTGCGGCTGCGGATGCCGTTGCCGCGTTCGGCTTCCAAAAAGTCCTGGAAATCCAAGGTCAGGCGGGCATCGAAATCGTCCAGGGACAGTTGGGACGGGCGTTTGTGGCAGTGCTGATCAAGGTAATCGAGGAACATTCGAAAGATGTCGTGATAAGCCGCCACCGTCAGCAATTCTCATTTTGGCAAAGATTAATAAGGGCGGGTTTGGAACCCGCCCCTACGCAGGGAATTTAATTTTGAATTATCAATCAATTATAAATTGGATACGGAATGCTGATTCGTAAGGGCGGGTTCCAAACCCGCCCGGTTTTGTTCAAAATGAGAATTGCTGCGCCACCGTGCATGGGCTGGCAAACCATGCGTTAACCTGCTATGATTTAGCCTAGGATTTTGGCATATTATGACTACACATATCACAACCTCCCATCAGAAACTAGCGCTCCTTCCCCTGCCTTTGGCCGGGATGCTGCGTCGCGCTTTGCTGCCCTGCACGGGCAAACACTAACGCACATTCCAAAATAGTATCAAAGCACCCCGACCGAACACCCATCCGCGTCCCCACGACGGGGCGGCGGTTATATTGGAGCAATCTGATGAGCGACAAACTGATTATTTTTGACACTACCCTCCGCGATGGCGAGCAAAGCCCAGGCGCTTCCATGACTCGTGATGAAAAAGTACGCATCGCCAAGGCACTGGAACGGTTGAAAGTCGATATTATCGAAGCTGGCTTTCCGGCTGCCAGCCCCGGTGATTTTGAAGCCGTCCAAGCGGTTGCCCGTGCGGTGAAAGACACCACTGTTTGTGGGCTGGCACGAGCCAAAGACGAGGACATTGACCGTGCTGGGGAGGCATTGAAGGATGCGCACAGTTCGCGCATCCATACGTTCATAGCCACCTCGGCCCTTCATATGGAGCACAAGCTAAAAATGACGCCGGACCAAGTGGTCGAAAATGCCGTGCGCGCTGTAAAAAGAGCCCTTCAATTTACCGACAATGTGGAGTTTTCCCCTGAAGATGCCGGTCGTTCGGAAGAAGACTTCCTCTGCCGGGTTTTAGATGCTGTCATCAAGGCCGGGGCGCGGACCTTGAACATCCCCGATACCGTTGGCTATGCCGTGCCGGAGCAGTTCGGCAGATTGATTGCCCGTCTGCGCGAGCGGATTCCTAATTCCGACCTGGCAATTTTCTCCGTGCATTGCCATAACGATCTAGGTTTGGCGGTGGCGAACTCGCTGGCCGCCGTGGTCAATGGTGCGCGTCAAGTTGAATGCACCATCAATGGACTCGGGGAGCGCGCCGGCAATGCGGCACTGGAAGAAATCGTGATGGCGGTGAAAACCCGCAAGGACTTCTTTTCTTGCCATACCGACATTGACGCACGGGAAATCGTCCCTTGCTCCAAACTGGTTTCCAGTATCACTGGCTTCCCGGTACAGCCCAATAAATCCATCGTCGGCATCAACGCCTTCGCCCACGAGTCTGGCATCCACCAAGATGGTGTCATCAAGCACAGGGAGACCTATGAAATCATGAAGGCGGAAGAAGTCGGTTGGAGTGCTAACCGTATGGTGTTGGGCAAACATTCCGGCCGCAATGCCTTTCGTGGGCGAATGCTTGAATTGGGCGCGGAGTTTGTGTCTGAGGGGGAGCTTAATGCCGCCTTCGCTAGGTTCAAGCAATTGGCCGACAAGAAGCATGAGATTTTCGACGAGGACCTACAGTCGCTATTAAACGAAGCGGATGCCGAACAGTCGGAGGAGGAATTCGTGAAACTGGTGGCACTGGACTTTTCCTCCGGCATGGGTGAAAGACCCCAGGCAAGAGTGACAATCAAGGCCGGGCAACAGGAACATCAAGCGGATTTTTCCGCCAGTGGCGGGGTAGTCGATGCCAGCTTGAAGGCCATTGAATCGCTTTTGAATACGGAAGCTAAACTGACCCTTTATTCAGTCAATAATATTACTAGCGGGACAGATGCCCAAGGGGAGGTCACCGTGAGGCTGGAAAAAGGTGGGCGAATTGTCAACGGACAGGGTGCCGACACCGACATCGTCATTGCTTCGGCCAAGGCTTACATCAACGCAGTCAATAAACTGCAAGCTAGCAACAGGCGTAAGCATCCGCAGGTTGAAGAAGTCGAGGTATAAGGGTAAGTATGGAAGTTGATGAAAACAATCGGCTGTTGTATTTGGAGTCCATGGGCATTCAGGCTTGGCGGTTGCGCTTGCAACCACCCGGTTTGGGAGGTGCGGTGGATGGCGATGTCGCCGCCTTGTCGGTAGTGGATCGGGTTCCGGCAATATCTGACTTGGCCGTTATTGATGAAAAATCTGGGGCAGAGGGCAGTGTTGTTGACACATCTTTTCCAACATTCATGTCAATGAGTATCGACGCCCCTGACGATAAAGGTGCCATACGGCAACCCACGGATAACATCCCTCCCAGGGATGTTATCCGTACTTTCATGGCAACCCATGATGGGGGCAAGAGCGCAGCGAAGGTGATTATGGGATGGGACGAACTGCAAGCGCTAGTTGCCTCGTGCACTGCCTGCCCCTTGCATCAAACCCGGACGCAAACCGTGTTTGGCGTGGGCAACCGATCCGCCGATTGGATGGCCATCGGCGAGGCGCCTGGGGAACAGGAAGACTTGCAGGGAGAACCCTTTGTCGGGCGGGCGGGGCTTTTGCTCAACGAGATGCTTAGATCCATTGGCTTGGCGCGGGAACAAGTCTTCATCGCCAATATCCTAAAGTGCCGCCCTCCAAAAAACCGTGACCCCCAAGTGGATGAGGCGTCTGCGTGCGAGGGTTATCTGAAGCAACAACTGGCTTTGGTCAAACCGAGGATCATCCTCGCCGTAGGCCGCATAGCTGCGCAGAATTTGCTCAAAACCACCACGCCCATAGGTAAATTGCGAGGGCTTGTCCACGACTACCAGGGCGTGCCTTTGGTGGTCACCTACCATCCCGCCTATTTGCTGCGTTCGCCCTTAGAGAAGCGCAGGGCTTTTGACGACCTCCGCTTGGCCCTGCACACTTACCGCAAAACCATTTGACGCTAGATTAGCCTAGATACCCACTATGTCCGGTTTTTTTGACACCTTGAGGAGATGGATTGTGTATGACGCGGATAAAGAGTTCTACGCCAAATTCAACCCTAGCCTAGTCGATGCAGCCGAACTGGAGTTCAGGCCGATGCGCAAATCCGATCTTAAGGCCATCTCTGTCATTGAGCAAATCGCTTATGAATTCCCTTGGGAAACATCCACTTTTAAAGACTGTTTGAGCGTGAACTACTGCTGCTGGGTCGGGGAAAAGCTCGGGCAAGTAGTCGCCTACGGCATCGTCACTGTCGGTGCGGGAGAGTCCCATGTCCTTAATGTTTGCATCTCGCCTACTATGCAGGGACGAGGGTATGGCAGGCGTATGATGAAAAAACTCATGGAAGTGGCTAAAAGTCATCACGCCGAAATGATGATTCTGGAAGTGCGCCCTTCCAACCCGGTGGCCATCAAGCTTTACCACGACTTGGGCTTCAACGAAATCGGCACCCGCAAGGGGTATTACCCGGCCAAAAAAGGCCGCGAAGATGCCATCGTCATGGCAAGAATGCTTAGTGAATGGGATGATTTTTAACGCTTGCGGTTTTGTGACATTACAGCGTTTTCTATATCCATTATTTCCTGCTTAGCCATAAAATTACTTGGTTCATCAAGTTTAAACGGTTAGCATGAAAAAAAAAGCAGAATAACTTCTTCCGTGCAGTGTTTGAGCAAGGCTTGGAGGCTTCAATTTGTGTCCAGCCTAAAACTGGCAAAATCCTAGCATCCAACCAAGCGATGCATGGGACTCTTGGATACGATCCAGATTGTCTTTTAGGCCGCTCCATCCATGTGTTGGCCCCAAGCCCCTCGTTAGAAGTTTGGAATGCACTTGCCAGTTGCTTTGAGTTGCGTGGCTGTGACATTGAAGTCCTCCACCAAAATGGCGACCGAGTGGCCATGATTGCTAGTGCCACTGCAATCTGGGGTGTTAAAGGGAAAATCCTCTGTGGCTTGGTGGTGTTGCGGAGGCGTTTGTCTGTCAGCCCATCCTGGCATGCCGGCCCGGAAAGCCAAGCCCAGGCCAACACACTGGCCTATGAAGTTTCCGTGGCCGAAGCAAAGGAGCGCGAGCGAATCGCACGGGGGCTGCATGATGTGGTCGGTCAATTGCACACACTGCTAAGAATGAAGCTAGACCAGTTAAGCGAAACCTGTTCGATGGTGGAAGATTTAGGGATGATTGCTGAAATGCAGAGTCTATTAAGCCAAGCGACAAAAGCCACGCGCGAAACCACATTTGAGTTGAGTAACCCGCTATTGAATTTATTGGGGTTAAAGGTTGCCATCGAGAGCTTGGGCCAAACCTTCGGGCTACCCTTGAAGGTCGAAGGCGTCAATGAAGCGTTGCCTTTGCCAGCACCTGTCCTCTCTGTGGTTTTTCGTGTGGTGCGGGAAATGCTTTTCAATGTTCGCAAGCATGCCCGTGCGCAACATGTCCTCGTTTCACTCAAGCTTCAGGCAGGCAATCTGTTGATTCACATCATTGATGACGGCTTGGGGTTTAAAACACATGGCCTACCGAGTTCCGGGCATAAGGGGGGCTATGGATTGGCCAGTGCCCGTTTGCAGATACTTTCCTTGGGTGGGCGCTTGGATGTTGATTCTTCACCCGGTGCTGGAACGCGGATTTTGATGAGCGTGCCTCTTTCGGCTCAACATCAATAAAACAGCCGCAATCCCAATCGCTAACTTAGCAATCAATCAAAATTGTTACATTTTGTGACATTAAATTTCCCCCCTTTTGTCGTATGATGGGAACGTCCAGCGTTTTCTATATCCATTACTTACTTAATGTACATCCATGTCGGCAAAGGGTTGCCGACCTACTGCGGAATAAGGGCCGTAGGGCGGCAACCCTTTGCCGCCAACGATAAACAAAGTAATCAATCGAAATTAAAAACGCTGTAAGCTAGAAGTGTCAATCATATTCATTGACTAAAAAACAAAAAGATAGAGGAATATCATGGAAATTCGAGTGGTTTTGGCGGACGACCATGTTATCGTCAGGCAAGGTCTCGTTTCTTTACTGGAACGCGAAGCGGATATTCAAGTCGTCGGGCAGGCAAGCGACGGACTTGAATTGGTCAATTTGGTTCGCCAACTCAAACCCGATGTGGCGGTGACTGACATCACCATGCCCGGTTTGAGTGGATTCGAGGCTATCCATCGGATTCTTGCAGTAAAACACAAACCCAAAATAGTTTGTCTGTCTGTTCACGGCGACCTGCGTCTAGTGCGGGAGGTGATGGACAAGGGCGTTTCAGCCTATTTAGTCAAAGGTTGCGCGTACCATGAATTGGTCCAGGCAGTCCGCTCCGCAATAGATGGTCAGATCTATTTATCCTCGGAAGTGGCTAGTGCAGCAACCCACCATTGCGGCGTTGATGACGAGGTTGCTGGAATGCCTCTGCATATGCTTTTGACATCGCGGGAGAGGGAAATCGTGCAATTGTTCGCGGAAGGTCGCAGCACCCATCAAATCGCCGAGCGTTTGCATATCAGC
>QJPH01000134.1 GCA_003242955.1 Candidatus Methylumidiphilus alinenensis | reverse complement strand
GTGGTTCTTTGACATTGGAGACTATTTCAAGTCCACCTGTTTTGCCAAATGTGACATGTGTTCCATCTCTAGAACTTGGTGCTTTTAGGGTCGCCACAGGGGCAGGCGCGGCGGTAGCCACAACAGGAGCGGCCAGCGACGGGTCCTTGCTGGTCAGATTAGTGTACTGGTCTTTGCTAATCGCGCCGTTCTTCGACAGGATTTCTAGTAGTTGGCTGCTGGCAAGCCCTTCCTTGCCAACCATGGATTTGTATTGGGTTTTATTGATTGAACCGTTTTTCAATAGGATGTCGAGAAGTTCCTGATCGGCAGTGGAGGCATACGCTCCATTGCCGATCAAGGCCATGGCCAACAGCATGTTGACCTTATTGAAGGATTTGCTTTTCACAGGAGCACCCGCAAGTTAATGTTGCAAAATTTTTACGATCTGTTGCTTATGCACAACGCGCACCGATGCATTTTCTGAAAGTTTTGTTACAGTGTTATGAATTTTTGGAATGACATTAGATTTTTGTTGCCAGAAAGAGCTGTCTGGCGGTTGATGGGGTATTTCTTTGCGTGACATTTGCTGGAGTGCAAGGCTTGCCTTGCGAAAGCATGTATTGGCAAGGCAAGCCTTGCACTCCCGGCTTTAATTCAAATTCAGCCTAGATTATGTGCATCACTTTTAATCCAACGGTTGGATGAGTCTCTTGTATTGGAAGCCGGAACCTAATCCCCTATACTAATGGCATAGATTTTTTCCTAAGCCCGAGTAATGTCGGGCTTTTCGGTAACAACCCCAACAAAAACCCTAACACGCCCTTGAACCCGCATATTGCCAAACTGCAACCCTATCCGTTCGAGAAACTGGCCAGCCTTAAACAAGGCATTACCCCGCCGGCCGACAAGCCGCACATTGCCTTGTCGATAGGCGAGCCGCAACACCCAACGCCAGCCTTGATCTGCAATGCGCTAATTGCCAATTTGCAAGGGTTAGGCAACTACCCTGCCACCAAGGGAGTTTTAGCCTTGCGTCAGGCCATCGCCGAATGGCTGTGTGTCCGTTTCCATTTGCCATCTGGCTCGGTCGATGCCGAAGTCAACGTGTTGCCGGTCAACGGAACCCGCGAAGCGCTGTTTTCATTCGCCCAGTCCGTGGTCGATCCTGGCCCCAAACCCTTGGTGGCAATGCCGAACCCGTTCTATCAAATTTACGAGGGCGCGGCACTATTGGCCGGGGCCGAGCCATATTTTCTAAATACCCTTGCTGAAAATGGCTTTCTGCCGGATTTCGATGCCGTGCCGGATGAAGTTTGGGCGCGTTGCCAACTCCTTTATATCTGTTCGCCCGGCAACCCGACAGGTGCTGTGATAAACGAGGCAGGATTGCGCCATTTGATTGGACTTGCCCAGCAGTTTGATTTTGTGATTGCCTCCGACGAATGTTACTCCGAACTCTACGCCGACGAAGCCAACCCGCCGCCGGGTTTACTGCAAGCCGCCTATGCGATGGGCAACACCGATTTTAAACGTTGCGTAGTATTCCATAGCCTGTCCAAGCGATCCAATGCGCCGGGGCTACGTTCCGGTTTTGTCGCCGGCGATGCGTCGGTGATGGAGAAATTCCTGCTATACCGAACTTATCACGGCTGTGCGATGTCGTTGCCGGTACAGCAAGCCAGTTTGGCGGCATGGCGCGACGAGGAACATGTCATCGCTAACCGCGAGTTATACCGGCAAAAATTCACTGCTGTTGTCGATATTTTGCGCGATGAATTGGAGGTTGAAATTCCACCCGCCGGGTTTTATCTATGGCCCAATGTCAGCCGCTTGGGTTTAGACGGCGAAAGTTTTACGCAAGGCTTGTTTGCCTCGCAAAATGTCACCGTGCTGCCGGGGGGGTACTTGTCGCGTGAGGCGCATGGGCTAAACCCCGGTAAAAACCACGTCCGCATGGCACTGGTGGCGACGTTGGAGGAATGTGTAGAGGCGGCGGAGCGAATCAATATTTTTGTGGAGGGCTTGTGAGGAATTGCGCTCGACTATTACATAACAACACCGTCATTCCGGCAGGGATGCCGGAATCCATCGTCCATGGATGGCAATCTATGCTTTCCAACCAAACGGATTGATCGTCAATATGAGCGAACTACACCTGGATTCCTTCGTAATCAAAAACTTCCGCTGCTTCGAGCATCTGACCATAGAAAAGCTAGGCCGGGTGAATTTGATAGTCGGGAAGAATAGTGTGGGGAAAACTGCACTGTTGGAGGCTTTGTGGCTGTTGGGGAGCGAGGGAGATTGGTCAATTATTCAAAAGATATTATACGATAGAAGTGAACTTGTTCGTTATAAATCGGCTGACTCTCGTGATGATTTTCGAGCAGATAGCCTAGAAACTCAAGAACAAATTGAGGCAGTTAGAAGTTTCTTCTTTGGTAGACCGCCGGTAAACTCTGAACGAACTATATTTTATTCAGGTACAAATCCTACATCAGGTAAGTTCTCGGATGACGCATTTGTATTTAATTTGATTGCAAAGCAACATAACATTAGTCTAGCAATCCGTTATGGCTCTGACCATGATTTATATATGCACAGAAGTAACATCATCATAGACTCACTTATTGATGCCATCCAAAATAACCAAACTAATACTTTAGTTAAAGAACATATATTTGAACCTATGATAATACCCTCTTTGCCAAAAAAAGAATTGTTTGAGTATGCTGTTATTGGGAGGTCAAAAGACTATAAAACCGTATTTATTCCGCTTTCCGGTTTAACATGGAAGTCAACATGCACCTATTGGGACGATCTAGCCCTTACAGATCGGGAAGATGCAATTATTTCATGTCTTCAAGTTATTGAACCTAGCATTAAAAGATTCACCTTCAAGGGTGAAAATATGGATAACAGAGTGCGCTATTCAGTAGTTAAAACTGAAAGGTTCCGTGACCCTGTCCCTTTGGCAAATCTGGGAGAAGGCATCCAACGGGTTTTTGCCATGGCCTTAGCCATGTCTACCGCAAGCAATGGCTATTTGTTAATTGACGAGTTTGAAACCGGACTACATCACAGTGTTCAAGCTGATGTTTGGCGGGCAGTATTCAAGCTCGCAAATGAATGGAACGTCCAAGTCTTCGCCACCACCCATAGTTGGGATTGTGTGGAAGCCTTCCAGGAAGCCTCCGCCGAAAACAAAGATGAAGAAGCAATGTTGATTCGGCTTCAGCGCAAAAGGGATGGCACGGGAATCGAAGTGGTATCCTATGATGAACGCCGTAGGGATATTGCGACCCGGCAAGGCGTTGAGGTTCGCTGATGGCACGACCTTTGTCAGCGTATGGAGAACACCTTCCAGGTCAGTTATTAGTGGAAGGTAGCAACGATTTTCATGTTCTTTGCGGCTTATTTAAAAAGCGAAAAATACCAACTGACTCTTTTGGAATCAAAGAAAAGGGTAGCTATGAAGAATTGCGGGATGGTTTGGATTTAGAACTTGACGTTGAGCATGTGGAGACCCTTGGAATTATTGTTGATGCCGACGAATACCCAGATGTTCGCTGGGATGAATTAAAAAGATTGCTTACATCGTTAGGCTATTCCAATATTCCCGATCCACCCCATCCGCAAGGCTGCATTCTTAGTGGGCGGAAACGCTTGGGCATATGGCTTATGCCCAACAATCAAGTCGCTGGAATATTGGAGGATTTTGTTGCCCTTTTTGTGCGAGAGCGGGATATGCCATTATGGCTTCATGCCCTACATGCCATCAATGAAATACCAAAAGACTCTCTGCTGTTCCCAAAAGCCCGCTTGGCTAAAGCCCATATGTACACTTGGTTGGCATGGCAAAGGGAACCCGGCATACCAATGGGACGGGCAATAATGGAGCACTATCTTGATGCTGAATCATCTAAAGCCGACCCATTCATAGACTGGATCAAACGCCTCTTCCAACTTTAAACCACCTATTATTTTTATAGAGAGAGTAAATCAACACCATGTCATTAGAAAACACCATTAACCAAGCCTTTGAAATCCGCACCGAGCTTTCTCCCAATACGGTTAGTGCCGAAATCCGCGAGGCCATCAATGAATCCTTGCAGCTTTTAGACTCGGGCCAGCGCAGGGTGGCAGAAAAAGTGGACGGACTATGGGTCGTCAACCAATGGCTGAAAAAGGCCGTGCTGCTGTCCTTCCGCATCAACGACAACCGCGTGATGGACGGCGGCGAAACCCGCTATTTCGACAAGGTCGAACCGAAGTTTGGCAGCTACAGCCCGGAAGACTTCCGCAAGGCCGGGGTGCGCGTGGCGCCTCCTGCCGCAGTACGCAAAGGGGCCTATGTTGCGCCGGGGGTGATCCTGATGCCGTCTTTCGTCAACATCGGCGCGTATGTGGACTCCGGCACGATGGTGGATACTTGGGCCACGGTTGGCTCCTGCGCCCAGATCGGCAAGAACGTGCACTTGTCCGGCGGCGTCGGCATCGGCGGGGTGTTGGAACCCTTGCAGGCGGGGCCGACCATCATCGAAGACAATTGCTTCATCGGCGCGCGTTCGGAAGTGGTCGAGGGCGTGGTGGTCGAAGAAGGCTCGGTCATTTCAATGGGGGTCTATATTGGTCAGAGCACAAAGATTTATAATCGCATGACCGGCGAAACCAGTTACGGCCGTATTCCGGCAGGTTCCGTGGTAGTCTCCGGCAATCTGCCTGCGAAGGACGGCAGTCACAGCTTGTATTGTGCGATCATTATCAAGCAAGTGGACGAAAAAACCCGTGGCAAAGTTGGCATCAACGAACTGCTACGGGATTAAGCCTTAGCTTAGGGTCACTGCCATCAAAAAAAACCGACTCGGTTTTTAAAACCGAGTCGGTTTTAGTACACTTGGCTTAATGGCAGCAGCCTAGCATGAGACAAACACTAACAATTACCCTTTAACACAACAATAAATAATTAAACAGGAGCGCAAACATGAAAAGAACGATGGTTTTTGCCTTAGGACTATTGTTTTCCGCCAGCGTATTGGCCGGTGCGGACCACTACATCCGCAAAGACGGCACCCACATCCAGCATCTGAAAATCACCAAACAAAAAGGCGAGGTTAAAGTTTTGCTGGATGTGGATTTCGAACCCACAGGTTCCGAAACCGACAAGCCTTGCTCCACGGAAATATCCGGCGAAGCCAAGGTCGTCAGCGAGAATGAACTACACCTGAAAAAGCAGGCGCAAGGCGAACCGCACTATTGCGAGTTGAAAATCCTGTTAAATGGCGACGAGGCAAAAATCGAGGAGACTCAGGATTGCGTCCGTTATTTCACCGGCGACTTTTGCCGTTTTGACAGCGAAGGCAAGGTGCTGGCCAAAATCAAATAAACCTTGCCCTTACCGCTGCATTCTGTGCTTGTTTCCAAACTCAAGCTCTTATCGTTTACACAAGTGTTGGAGGCCCGTCATTTCGGCAGGGACGCCGAAATCCAGCATCCAAGGATGGCAACACGGGGCCACGACAGGTGTCCCTGCATCCACAAACATGAAACAACGTGTTGGCAAGTGACCTGAATCAAGCACTTGCACAACCGGCTGGCTACCGTCCATGGCCTGGATTTCGGCATCCCTGCCGAAATGACGGCTTTTATCGGCTTGGCTGGACTTGTTTATAACGGCGAGATATGGAGCTTGGTAACGAGCAAAAAATCTCACCAGCCATTTAGGGGTCTGTAAGTATGGGGCAATTTTTTCCCAACGGCATCGCTCATTACCTCGCGGGCGGTTTAATCATCGGCTCGGCGGTCGGTTTGTTGTTCATTACTACGGGCCTGATCGGCGGCATGAGCACGGTGTATAGTTCGACGTGGTCGTATTTTTCACAACAGCCTTTCTTTCAGCAGGCAACCCTTATTTACAGCCGTCAGTGGCGGCTCGCCTACGCGGCAGGGCTGGTGCTTGGCGGCATCATTTGGCTCGCTTGGTCTGGGGCTGGCACTTGGCAGACCGGTGTGCCAGTGTGGCAGCTTGTTTTGGGCGGGTTTCTCATCGGGTTTGGCGCACGCTTGTCCAATGGCTGCACCTCGGGCCATGGCATCTGCGGCTTGGCATCCCTACAATTACCCTCGCTACTGGCGGTGCTGACTTTCTTGGCGACGGGGATTGCCACCGCACAACTGGTTGCATGGATTGGAGGCTACTGATGAAATCCACTCAACTGTTCTGGGCAGTCGTT
>QJPH01000492.1 GCA_003242955.1 Candidatus Methylumidiphilus alinenensis | reverse complement strand
AGCGATTTGGCCGACTGATTTGCCCGATGCAAACAGGCACAGCACTTGGTACTCGCGGTCGGACAGCCGTTCGTGGGGAAGCTTCTCTCGTTGTCCACTGACATCCCGAGCGAGTATTTCGCTCAACGAGGTGCTTACATAGACACCCCCGCCGGCCAGCTTGCGCAGGGCTTTGACCAGTTCATCCGAAGAACTGTCCTTGCACAAGTACCCTTTCGCCCCCGCCTGCAAGGCTCGAACGGCAAGAATTTCCTCGGGATGGATAGTCAAGAATAAGACCGGCAGATCGGGATGGGTCAGCTTTATGTCACGCAGCAGGTCGAAGCCGTTTTGGTCCGGTAAATTGACATCCAAAATGGCAATATCGGGCTTTTTCGCGGTGATGATGGCAAGCCCATCCTTTGCGCAATCGGCTTCGCCGACGACTTCCATGTCTGCCTCAGACTCAATAATTAGCCGTATGCCTTGGCGCACAATCCCATGGTCATCCACTATGACTAATTTTAAATTCATTTTTAGTGCCTTATATGAGTTAGTTAAATGATTGGGTGCGATTAAAAGTGATGCACACAACCCAGGGCGGCATGTGAAATTACGCTTGGAGTGCAAGGCTTGCCTTGCCTGTACATACCCTCGCAAGGCAAGCCTTGCACTCCAGCATCACTTTTAATCGCACCCTAAATGATTTGGGCTGTGCGACATGGCACTGTCACCCTCACTAAGGTGCCTTTGAGCGTGGGTGTGCTGGTGATGTCGAGTGTGCCTCTCAATTGCTGGACCCGCTCGCGTATGCCCAACAGTCCGAGCGATTGCGCCCCAGGCGTAATGTCGCCCATACCGATGCCATCATCCCTGACTTCAAGCAGCAAATTTCCGTTGTCATCCAGCCCCAGCTTCACCTCGACGCTACTCGCGTGTGCATGGCGGGCGACGTTGTTCAGTAGTTCCTGGCTGATGCGGAAGACATGGGTGACATCGTCTGCGACCAAATCGAACCGCTGTGTCGGCAAGTCCCGGTGGCAGCGAATGCCGACGCGGCGCTGGAAGTCAGTGCAAAGCCATTCGATGGCTGCGGAAAGGCCCAGGGTATCAAGCACCCCCGGACGTAGCGCCCACGAGATATCGTGAACCGATTGGATGACCCGGTCAGTCAGTTCCTGCATCTCGGTGATGTCTTCCGAATGTTCAGATAAACCTTTGGTAGCCAGTTGTTTTTTTTAGCCAGCCCATTTTCATTTTCAGGCCCGCCATGGTCTGGCCCAAATCGTCGTGAATATCGCGGGCGATGCGGGTGCGCTCTTCCTCGCGCACCGTTTGTAATCGCGATGCCAAGGCCCGTAAAGCCTCAGTGGCGTGATTGCGCTCAGACACGTCAATGACCACGCCGATGGTGGCCGGTTTGCCCACATATTTTATGGCGCGGCTAAGCAAATCGACATCCACTATTTTGCCGTTCCGTCGCAGTAAGCCGATGTTATAAGTCACTCCATCTTTTTGACCTGGCATCTCGTGGGTTATGCGCTGGTACATCGACAGTCTATCCTGCGTGGGCACAAGATCAAAGATTGGAATGCGGTTGACAAACTCGTCAACCGAGGCATAACCGAGCATCTGGCATAGGGCTTCGTTAGCGTAGCGTAAATAGCCACCTTGGTAGATGAAGATGCCGACTAGTGACTGCTCCACTAGCACCCGGAATTTGGATTCGGACAAGCTGAGTTCGGCGGTGCGCATTTTAACCAGTTCCTCCAGTTGGTTGCGGTGGCTTTTCAGCTCAAGTTCGTTTTCTTTGCGCTGGATGAGTTCCGCTTCCAGTTGCAGTTGGGCCAAACGGTAATCATATTCCAGCCGTTGCGAATTCATCATAATTTGGCCTAGGGCCATCATCATGACTAGCAACAGGGTAGTTATCACATAAATGGACATTAACGGGTGCGAGGGAAGATAATCCATGATCGGTTGGGAATACCTCCATGTGAAAATGCCGCGGGTCAGGTCCAGTATGGCCCAAACCCCAAGGCTGCCTGCCAACAAAACATCGCCGACCCCTGCGTAAGGCGGATGCCGTGACAGCAGGATGGCAACGCCCCGCGCGTAATAAGCACTGTGGTAAATGCTGTACAGCATGACGCGATCATTGATCTGATGGGAGTAAGTCAGGTACGCAAACAAACTTGTCCACAGCACCAAGCCCAAGATTTCCCATAGATAGTTGGCCTGATGCCGCCCCCTGAATACCAGCACTCCCCGGTTTTTGGCGATGACACCGAGGCTATCGAGGCAGCCAGCCAAAACCATCGTCGTCGGAATGCCGGGCAACGAGGCATAAATTAGAAACCCCAAGGTTCGTGAACTCCAACCTATCGTCCAATAGGCAAAGAACGGATACGTCTTGCGCGTCAATTGGGTGATTATCATGCCCAAGGTCGTCGTTAAGGTTACGACCATGCCACAGAAAATCAGTGTGTGGTTATCCATAAGATTGCTTAGGTGATATCCAATAAAGAACATCCCATCCAAAGGCCAAGCAGGGGCTTGGCGCTCCCAGAAGGAACGCCAAGCACCAGCTTGGCAAGGTGATTTGCGGAGGTATTGTTCGTGATTTTCGTGGACAATTCATTTCGGTTTTGGTGGATTCATTATTGGAAATCACCTTAATGGCAGTGGGCTATGTTGCGCATACGGTCTGCGCTTTGCGTGACCTCACTGACGATAGTCAAACGGTTGGATCAGTTGCCCGGCCAAACCGGGTGCCATAGGCCCGTCTATGCCATATTTTGCCGGCCATTGCTTGGGCAGGTATAAAGTGCCGAAAATTTTATCCACCCAGGGAATCATCGCGGAGTAGTTTTTGTTGATCAGCGCCGGCCCGTCATTGGTATGATGCCAATGATGGAAAGCGGGGGTGGAGATTAGCCATTCCAGCCAACCAAAGCGCCAATTCAAATTGGAGTGGATGAAAAACCCCCACATCGTCCCGATTAGTATTACCATCAATGGCACCATGTCCATCTTATCATTCCCCATCGGTCGGGCCAGACCCACTAAATACAGGGGTATGAAGCCACAGATGCGGGTAAAGACCATGTCAACCGGATGCGCACGGGTGTTCACTAGCCAGTCGATCTGCTCCGCGCTGTGATGGATGGCATGGAAGCGCCAGAGCAGCGGAATCTCATGCATCCAGCGGTGGCCCCAGTAAAAGCCGAATTCTCCGACGACTAGCGATGCTGCCAAGCGCATCCCTAGGGGCTGTCCTGCCACCCACTGATGCAGCCCACCGGGGACAAAGTAATGCAAGCCCCAGGCAATCATGGCCATGGGGACGACCAAGATATGAGCCGGAATCAGGCTGCTGATAAAGTAATAGCACAAGTCGGTGAGAAACCCTTTGCGGAAGATCTTCTGCGGATGTTGGGCGAAGACCCTTTCCAGCGGCACAAAGAGGATCACCAGTAGCACCAGCCAGATACACAGCCGGACGATATCCACCGCGAACGGGGGGAGGTTTTGTTGCAGTAGTCGGAGTATTTCCATGGAATTAAAAATAGAAGCGAGGAGGGATGTAGTCGAATTATACGGTTTCTGTTCGAAAATCGCATAAAAAAAACCGCCCCGAGAGGCGGTTTTGAATGCTAAAAAAGCCGGATTAACATTTTTTTTGCTTGCGGCGCGAGAGTCCAAAAACACCCAACAAGGCCGGGGCTACGAAAAACGCCGCAGCAGGAATGGGGGTTGGAGTCATGGTCACACCGGCCAACAGGCTGAAAGGCGGTTCTCCAGCGGGAGTGCCTACCGCCAGAAAACTCAACACTTCGCTGGTGTTAGATGCTGTGTAGGTGAACGTCTGGTACATCCAGCCTGAAAAGCCATGATTTGCGTTGTCGTAGATGGCTGTCGCCAGGGTGTCGTTTCCCAAACTGACCTTCCACTGCTCGGTGGTGGCTCCGTTGAAGTTGTATTGTTGTGCCGCCGCCCACCAGAAGCCGACGGTGTATTGTCCGCCGACAGTCAGGCCGTTGATGGTCTGGGTGATCGCACCGACCTCATAAGCGCCATCGGCACCGACATAGTTGCCGCCGACAGGGCTGGTCGCGGGCATGCCATTGGCCGAACCATTACCCGGCCCCCAGAGTTGGAGGTTGCCGTTAAATTGGGGGGTATACGACCCGGTCGTGTCAGCAGTTCCAGGGGCAAAGATGAAGTTGTAACCCGACGATGCCCAACCCGTGACCTGCGTATAGGTTGTATTGAACTCACCAGGGCCGTTCGTCGTCAATGAGAAGTCACCGTTGGTCACTAGATTTGCCGCTTGCGCGGAAAAGGCCAGCACCGACAAGGTGAATGCTTTGACAGCAGTAGTTGCGATATTATATTTATTCATAGGATTGGTTTCTTGTAATGTGTAAGTTTGGCTTTAGGGAAGCATGGTCTCTCCATATTTGAAACATCTACAATTTAAATCGCATATTCTATGCCATGCTGAATATTTTTTAAAAAGCCTTGTTTTATTGGCGTTTTCTGCAAAGTTTGATAGAACTAACATTTTAAAACGGTTTGAAATTCCTAATTTGCAATGTATTTTGCAAACGAAAATGCAATTTGCGGAGAATTACAATGAAAGTGGGTACTAAATTGACTGTTTTGGCTTTGCTGGCCATGCCCGGATTGATCGGGTTGGTTGCCGTTGACCAGTATCAGATGAATAAGGTATTTGATGCGGCGAATTATTCCAATTCAAAAGCGTTGCCCAGTATCATTCTGTTAAACCAAGCGTTGGATGAGCTAGTCAATATTCACACAAAGACTTGGCAACTCGTAAGCCATGACGACAAGGGCAGCAAGGAGGGAATTGAGCGGACGATCCAAGCGTCAATGAAAAAAATTGACAATTGGCTAAGGCAATACGAGCAAACCTCAATCGCCGATGATAGGGACAGACAGTTACTGTCTGCCGACCGTAAAGCATTGGAGGACTATGATACCCTTCGTAGTAAAGTGTTTTTTCTTGGCGGCCAGAATAAAATCCAAGCGGCCCGTGACTTGTTGATGGCTAATCAAGAAACTATAAGTAAAATCTATCAGGCTTTCCAAGCACACCGCCAATTTAATGTTGAACTGGGGCAGAATCATGCTGTAAAAGCCTCCGAATTCGCCAGTGATGCGCTCTGGGCTTCGCTGACCATCGCTTCGCTAATACTGGTTGTCATTGGTTTTGTGGGCCGTTTCACCACGCGTAGCATCATTGGCAAATTAGGTTGCGAACCGACCGAGGCGGTTGAATTTGCATGCAAAATAGCCGACGGTGATCTATCGTTCGCCATTGACACAAACGGCAAAGGGCAAGGCAGCCTCGTGGTGGCGGTGAAAAGTATCGTCGATAATGTCAAGTCGATGACTGGACAGATGGGCATCATCATCCAAGCGGCCAAATCCGGTCAAATCATGATACGGGCGGATGAAGGGCATTCCCAGGGTGTCTATCGCAAGCTATTGGAGGGTATAAACGACACGCTGGATGCCGTGGACGGCCCGATTGAAGAGGTAGTTCGTGTTTTGGGTGCAGTGGCTAAAGGAGATCTCACCGAAAGGGTGAATCAGACCTATTTAGGTGTCTTCGCCAAGCTATGTGATGATGCCAATACGACGGTCGATAATTTGGCTCATAGTGTTAAAACGATTAAGGAAGCCGCTAATGCCATCAATACAGTTTCCAGGGAAATTGCCATGGGAAACATGGACCTTTCACAACGCACGGAGGAGCAATCTGTGAGTTTGGCCGAAACTGCAACCAGTATGGAAGTTTTGTCTTCCACTGTAAAGCAGAACGCAGACAATGCCAGACAAGCCAATCAAATGTCTGTGATGGCTTCTGACGTGGCAATGAAAGGTGGCAAATTGGTGCGGCAAGTGGTCTTGACCATGGATGACATCAATGAAAGTTCACAAAAAATCGTGGATATTATCAGTGTGATTGACAGTATCGCCTTCCAGACCAATATCTTGGCACTAAACGCTGCCGTGGAGGCTGCCCGCGCAGGCGAGCAGGGGCGGGGTTTTGCGGTAGTGGCAAACGAGGTGCGCAATCTGGCGCAACGTTCCGCATCCGCCGCCAAAGACATAAAATCGCTGATCGGCAATTCAGTGGATAAGGTTAAACATGGATCAAAGCTGGTGGCGGAGGCAGGTCAAACCATGGATGAAATTGTCACCTCGGTGAAACGTGTCACCGACAT
>QJPH01000277.1 GCA_003242955.1 Candidatus Methylumidiphilus alinenensis | reverse complement strand
CTTATTAACCATCAAACTATCCCCATCCCAGCCATTCTTTGAGCAATAGCCCAAAATTGGCTAAGGGGGAATTGTTTCCATGCAAGCAACACAAAGCAGGTTCCACAATGAAAAATCATTACATTACTATCGCTGTCGCCACCGCGTTGGCATTTATTGTCAATCCCGTCCATGCCGAAGGTTATGCTGAGGGGCATGCCTGCAAAAGCATCGTACTAACCGCTTCAGGTCTTCTGTCGCCACATGCCTGTGATGCTAGCCTATTATCGGCACTTAAAAACAGCGGAAAATATCCCGATGTGTTTGCCGCTGCCGCACCAAAATATATCTTCCCCGACCTTCCTTCGGGCGTTCCGAACACCTCATGCTACACATCCCAAGGTAGCTTTGCCGCCACCATTGATGGCAACCCGGTAACCGTGACAACCCTGTCCGTTTGGACCAACGACACCAAACCGGTGATCTTCTACGCTTATTCAGCAGAGTACACAGACAATATTGGCGCTGTGATCACCCAAATGAGCATCTTCGATGCAACGGGCAAGAAATTTTACGGCAATATTTATAGCAGGGATGTGGTGGACCTAAGCAAATTCAGTTCAGATTCGTCAATCGAGCAGGACACTATCGTCGGAGGGACCAAGAATTTTGCTGGCGCAAAGGGTACATTCCGCATAGAGTCCAACAATATCCACACTTATTTCCCCAACGTTCCCATTGACGTGCTTAAGGGAACCATCTGTACCGATAACCATTGACAACTGAGGAGAGGCATATTGCCATTGATAATTTCCAATCAATCGACCATGGACCTACCCCCCGAAAACTTAGAAAATATCACCGCAATCACGCTAGACCATTACAACCAGCGGGCCGAAGATTTTTGGGAAGGCACCCGCGACCATGATGTGCGGCAGAATGTTGATGCACTACTGCAACACATCATGGCCGAACCACCGTTCAAAATTTTGGATTTCGGCTGCGGACCAGGGCGTGACCTTAAAGCGTTTGCCGATTTGGGCCATGTCGCGGTCGGTTTGGAGGGGGCTTGGCGATTTGTAGCGATGGCAAGGGACTACACCGGATGCGAAGTATGGCATCAGGATTTCCTCAACCTTGATCTGCCGGACGCTTATTTTGATGGCATCTTCGCCAATGCTTCTCTTTTTCATGTACCCAGTTTGGAGTTGCCTAGGGTGTTGGTGGAATTACGGGCTAGCTTGAAATCGGGCGGGGTGTTATTCAGTTCCAACCCGCGTGGCAATGATGAGGAAGGTTGGAACCGGGGCCGTTACGGGGCTTACCATTCGCTGGAGACTTGGCGTCGATTGTTGACGGCGGCGGGGTTTGTCGGGCTTGGGCATTATTATCGACCGTCCGGCCTGCCCTGCGAACAGCAGCCATGGTTTGCAAGCATCTGGCGGGTGGTTTGATTTTGATCGTTCCCACGCTCCGCGTGGGAATGCAGCCCCGGACGCTCAGCGTCCAACAACTCGAAGCCGGTAGCCAGACGACGATGCGTGTGACTGGCGCAGAGCGCCAACCAATGCATTCCCACGCAGAGCGTCACTGCCATTAAGTTAAGCCGTCATTCCGGCATGGACCGCCGGAATCCAGATTGCAGGGATGCCAACAATCTATGCCATCCATGGAGCCTAGGTTCCGGCGATCCCTGCCGGAACGACGAGTTTTTTCTTAACTTAATGGCAGTGACGCAGAGCGTGGGAACGATGCACTAGCGCATTGCGCCACAGAGTTCACTCCCACGCAGAGCGTGGAAACGATGAATCATTTTATCCACGGGTTTATCTTTTCCATCACCTCATCCCGCGTGAAAACCCCGATTTCGGTATGCACCCATTTTCCGTTTGGGTCAAAGACCACCGAAACGGGCAAAACCCCGGCACTATCGCCGAGCTTCTGCGTCAATTGCCGTCCACCGATGCTACCGTCGAGGACAGGATAATTAAGCGGTTTTGATTTTAGGAAATCCCGTGCCGCATCCGCCTCGTCGTCGGTCAATATTCCGACAAATTGCAAACCCTTAGGCCCGAGCTCTTGTTGCAATTTGACAAATTCGGGCATTTCCTGCAAACAGGGTGAGCACCACGTCGCCCAGAAATTAACGATCAACACCTTCCCTTTCCATTGATTCAAATTGTGAAGTTTGCCGTCCAGATCGGGGAAGGCAGTTTCCAATTCATGCGGCCCTGGTGGAATTACAGTAATCAAGCTGCGTTGGAGGATGATTCCAGCAGTTAGCGCGAACAAGGCGACAAGTATCAATATTAATTTTTTCATCAGCGCATCGTCTGTTGCAAATGGTCCAGAAACTCTTCCGGCCCTTTGAAACCGACCACGCGATATTGTTTACGCTCCGCCCCGTCCGGGCCAAAAAACAGCGTGGAAGGTGGGCCATATAACCCATAGAGTTTTAGCAGGGCTTTGTCTTCGTCGGCATTGGCTGTCACATCGGCTTGGAGCAAGACCATCTTGTCCAGTTTTTGGCTTACTTGGGGGTTGGCGAAGGTTTCCTTCTCCATTTCTTGGCAGGAGACACACCAATCGGCGTAAAAATCCAACATCGCCCAGCGACCTTCGGATTGGGCGGTTTGCAGGGCATCTTGCAGTTCGGCAACCGTGGCTACCCGGCGGAAGCGGGTCGTCGGAGTCGTCTTGTTTTCTGCGCATTCCCCGACGGAGATCGTTTTGCGCATGGGTTGCAAAGGATCGCCGCTGCCATTCGCCACGCCGATCAGCATCAACACGCCATAGGCTAACATGGCGACGCCGACCCCCTTCCACAGCTTGCGCCAACCGGAAGCCCCCGGCGGCAACGCGTCTAGGGCATTAAGAAAAATTGCCGAGATAATCAACAGCAAGGCCCAGAGGAACAGGATGACATTGGCTGGCAAAATTCGGTCCAACAACCACACCGCCAATGCCAACATGCCGACACCGAAAACGGCTCTGACGGCGTTCATCCAAACGCCGGCACGGGGCAACAGCTTGCCTGCCGACAGGCCGATGGCAAGCAGTGGAACACCCATGCCCAAGCCCATCGCGAATAAAGCCAGCCCACCCAACAGGGCATCGCCGGTTTGACCGATGTAAATCAGCGCACCAGCCAATGGCGCTGCCATGCACGGTCCGACGATCAGTGCAGACAACGCACCCATGATCGCCGCACCGGTCAATGTTCCGCTTTTCTGCTTATGGCTGAGTTCTGTCACCCTCGACTGGATGAAGGAAGGCATTTGTAACTCATAAAAACCAAACATGGACAGTGCCAGCACTACAAACAAACCGCTGAAACTTCCAATCACCCAAGGGTTCTGAAACACTGCTTGGAGGTTGCTGCCAAACAGGCCGGCGAGTACGCCAAATACGGTATAGGCCAGCGAAGCAGCCAGTACGTAGCTTAAGGACAGCATAAAGGCGCGAGGCGTGGTGATCTTATGCCCATGTCCAACGATGATGCCGGACAAGATGGGGATCATTGGGAAGATGCAGGGGCTGAATGCCATCAATAGGCCAAACCCAAAGAAACTGGCAGCGACCAACCAAATAGAATCGTTTTTCAACGAATCGGCAATCCGGTCTTGTTCGGCCACGGTGACGGGCCTAAGCTCCGCTTTGGCGGTAGGCAAAACGGTGTTTGCAGTGGAAATCGTTGCCGGAAGTTGCAGGCTGACCGTCTTCTCCATCGGAGAATAGCAAACGCCCCTTTCCGCGCAGCCTTGATATTTTGCTTTCAAGCGGATGTTGACGGGTCCCGTGGCATTGCGCTTCAGGGGCAGGTCAAAGCTTGCACTATCATGGAACACTTCCTTTGGTCCGTCTTCTTCCTGTTTGATCTGGCCGTGGCCTAAGTCAATCACACCCAATGCAACCTCGGGACTGTCCAATAAGGCGAATTTGAAGCGCTCCCGGTAGAGGTAATAGCCGGGTGCGATTTGCCAATCAACATGCAAGGTGTTGGCATCTTTCACATTCGCGCTAAATTGAAAAGCCTGGTCTGGCGGCAATAGTTTGTCCTGTTCCGGTCCTAATCCCTTGATAGCCTGGCCTAATCTGGCAAGCGGATTGCCTACCGACAATTCTGGCGGCGATGAATCATCAGGGCCAAGGCCCAAGGCAAGACCTGTGAGACCCAATGAAAAAACAATAATCAGGACGGTGTTGCGGTAAAAAGCCATTGGCTGATCCAGTTTAAATAATCGGGAAGACCCCGTTCGATGTCGATTACAATAAGCTCGGGAAGCGGTGTCGCTCGCGCAATTCGGTTTCTAGCTTTTGATAAAGCCCCCGCTCGGTTTTAATGAACAAAAGTGCCTCAGAGCCAGTTTCGATCTTGCCCTCCCAAGGATAGACCGATGTCAAACCGGGCAAGATGTTGACGCAAGCGGCCAGATGTTCTTCGACCAGAAATCGGGCTAAAGATTCGGCGGGTTCGCCCATCGGGCAGGTAGATAGTACAAGGCAGTATTTTGTATCCATGAATCCACGGCTTTATAGTTTAGAATATTCCGATATTTTCCACCATTTTAAACGTAGTGAGGTTTTAATGAACATAGCGCAAGGGCTTTTATTGGCTCTGTTGGCCCTTCCCATCCTGGAAATCTATTTGCTGATTCAGATCGGCGGGTTGATAGGTTTTCTGCCGACACTGTTGCTTTTGTTCGGTGCGGCCGGATTGGGCACTTATCTGCTGCAAACCCAAGGCTGGAACACTTGGATGCGCCTACAGCAAAGCTTGGCTCGTGGTGAGATACCCGCTAATGAACTGGTCAACGGGGCGGTGATTGTGGTCGGCGGGGCTTTGTTGTTGTTACCCGGCTTTTTGTCGGACGTGGTCGGATTATTTTGCTTAATTCCGTTTACCCGCCGTTTGATCGCTGCATGGGTGATAAAAAACCGTCTGGGGCTGAGGCAAGCTACCCCGCCCCCTACTGATGAACCCAAAGTGATCGAAGGGGAATTTAAGCGGGAGGATTGAGGTTAGGCGTATTTGCCCTCGTTCCCACGCTACAGCGTCACTGCCATTAAGTTAAGCCGTCATTCCGGCATGGACCGCCGGAATCCAGATTGCAGGGACGCCAACAATCTATGCCATCCATGGAGCCTAGGTTCCGGCGATCCCTGCCGGAACGACGAGTTTTTTCTTAACTTAATGGCAGTGACGCTCAAGCGTGTGAATGTAAATTTCGGCACTCCAGCGACGCAAACCCGCTGGAGCGGGACAAAGCGAGTTCCCACGCTGGAGCGTGGGAACCAGAACAAGATCAATGCCCGTGGCTATGGTCATGACCACAGCAGGCTGCGGACGGTTCGTTAGGATCAACCGTGGTCCTGTTAAGTCCAGAATAGGCTGGACACCAGCGGGTGAAACCCGTGGCTACTAAAACAATGCCAATCAGCAACAACGCAATATTGCCCAAAAACACTGAAATCAACAGCAAGGCACTGCCTGCGCCGTAACGGATTTTCTGCTCTTTCAGTCCGACGTTGACTTCTTTTTTTAATGCTTTTTTAAAATCGAAACTCATGGCTACCCCTCCAAATTTTTGTAAAGTGATGGAATTTTGCGGCCTGAATTGAAATTTCGCAAGCCGAATTATTAAAACAGACTTTATCGGAGCCTTCCACTTACTCCCATTTCACTTGAATAATAGACAATAACGTAGGATGTGCCGAGGAACGAGGCGCATCATTCGCGTTTTCAGACCCTACACGGTTGATGCGCTTCGTTCCTCGTGCGACATCCTACGGCCCTGTCTTTGGCTTTGACATCCACCACGCTGAGTTTATCGTCTAGGAATTCGTTGCTGAGTAAGCGTTCACGCCCCCTGCCTTTTCCTGGGAGCGCGGCCATCTTGGCCGCCATTTCAGCGGGCGAGACGCCCGCGCTCCCGGGGGGGCGTGGACGCTTACGTTGCTGATAGATCAAAATTGATTTATGCTATCATCCTATGAACGGAAACGACATTATCACCAAGTTAAAAGCCGCTGGTTGGAAACTCGACCGAATAAACGGCAGCCATCACATCATGGTAAAAGACGGCAACGCGGTCCCTGTTCCTGTTCATGGCAGTCGCGACATAGGCACTGGCCTAGTGGCGGCTATTCAAAGGCAAAGTGGTGTCAAATTGAAATAATTACCTTGATGGATATTCATTACCCTGCAATGATCGAAGTCCAAGAGCCATCTGGTTTACTGGTCACTTTTCCTGATCTCCC
>QJPH01000479.1 GCA_003242955.1 Candidatus Methylumidiphilus alinenensis | reverse complement strand
CCCTCAACGCGGTAGGGCGCAACAGGCGTGTTCCGTCGTTTTGACAACGTCTTTTGTTGACCGTCAAAACGGCCTATGTGCCATTTTTTTCACCGCTAGGAGTCCCGATTTGCATTCATGTACAGCGTTTTTTCTTAACAAAGGAAAATAATAAAGGACACTCATTCAAACTATCCTGTGTGTCTGTGCTTTGCAAAATGGTATAACCCAACAAGTAACTATTCGATATTAAAAACGCTGTATCAGGCTTTAAAAGTAAATATAATGAGTATTATAATACTAAATTAATATACTTTGTATATACTATGACTTGACGGATATGCCTTGATGTCTATGTTCAAATCATTGTTTACAAATGATATTTTCTGCTCACTCAAATTCCCAAAGAACCTTTTTTTTGTCAGTGATAGATAAGAATTTATTGAACATCTTTACACCCTCCGCCTTCTCGCTGCCAAGACGTGCTCGGAAAAAGGCACTTGCCGATCCAAGCCCTCGATTTCGCAACGCCCCCCACGATACAAGGACACCTGTCGTGACCCCAGGAGTCAGTCTGACTTGTCTACTAGCCATTTGATATTAAGCCCTTTATCGTTTTTTGATTTAAAAAAAATACACCTAAAATCATTGTGTTGCACCACAAGTGAGACAGACTCCTAGTTTTGCCATCCCTGGACGCTGGATTTCGGCATCCATGCCGAAATGACGGACTTTCAACATTTGTGTATAACGATGATATCTGGGGCTTTGGATCGGGCAAACATCTATTTTGCAGACTCACTAAGCAAACAAGGGCTTGAACGCCAACGCAGCATGTTCTGGATCGCTTGCACCAAACACCCCGTCGATTACTGCCAACAAATCCGCACCGGCCTCAAGCAGAGACTGCCCGTTTGCAGGGGTGATGCCACCGATGGCAACAATCGGCAAGTGTAATAGCTGCTTGGCTGAGACCAAGGTTTCCAATTGGGCGCAAGGCGCGTTGGGCTTGCTGCTGGATGGAAAAAAACGCCCGAATGCAACATAACTTGCGCCTGCTACTTGCGCTTCAAGCGCACGTTCAACTGAATTGTAACAAGACACGCCGATAATGGCTTTCTCGCCTAGCCTTCGTCTTGCTTCCACGATTGATCCATCATCCTTGCCCAAGTGTACCCCGTCCGCGCCAATTGCCAACGCCAATTCGACATCATCATTGATGATTAGCGGGACTTGGAAGGCGTGGCACTGCGCCAGCAGCAACTTAGCCTCGGTCAATCGGTTTTGGGTGGATTTGGCCCGGTATTGAATCACTTTCGCCCCGCCGCGCAAGGCTGCATTAACAGCTTGTGCGAGTTGCTCCGGGGTAGTATGGGATTCGGCTGTGATGGCGTAGAGGCCGTAATGAGGAAAAGATAGCATTTAAGATTTGCTATATTTTAAGTTCATGATCGATTGCACTACCTTGTAAACATGAGTACCTGTCTGCTGTGGCCATAGGTGTTGTGGGTTAATATCTAGTTGAATTGATCGTTTTATAGCCGCTTCAATATTGTCACGAAAATAAGGTATGTCAGATGGTCTTAGGCATTTCTTATAATTTACACCCAATTTTTTACTCAACAAATCTTCGATATGACCACAGTATGATATGTTATTTTGAAATGCATCATCATAATGGCATAATAACCAAACCTCAAAGCAAGGTTTGCTAATAGCCAACTTGTAGCCAGATTCAATAGCTTTTTTTGCAACTTCTTCTAACTTATGCCACCTATCCACATCTACCATCAACCAAAATTCGTCAGAAACCCCAAAGCTGGCTCCCTCTTCTTGATATTGACTGATAAAATCATGAAGACGGTCAATGACATGCTGAGGGGATGACTTGCTGTCTTCGGTAGGCAACACCTTGATAATAGCTCGGGTATATCCTTCAAGTATCTCTTCAAAATATTGCTTCTCGGCGTATTTGTTTTCAGCAGCTATAATAATAAGTCGAGGAGATCGACTTGGAAGATGCCTAACCAAAGACTGAGGTTTTCTAGTGGTTGCCATAAAAGTTTACATTTTCCAATGTCTTTTCTACCATATCTATCCTTTTAATCATCTATCCATCCCAAAGACCGAATATCACCAATGAAGGGAATGCCCCCAAACCGACCATGTAAATAGCCAAGTTCGAGTTTTACATCAGAATTAGGTTTGAAATCAAAATCTGCCAAAGAATACACTTGCGAAGCCCCTTTCCGGTCTTTTTCCACGAACCAGATTTCATCGCGGCGTAACAAATCGAGATTCAGCAGACTGGTTTCGTGCGTAGTGAAAATGAGTTGGCAGTTTTGGCCTTTTCCCATTTCTAGGTAAGTTTCAATAAATAGGCGCGACAATAAAGGGTGTAGTTTACGATCCAATTCGTCAATGATAAAGACCCCTTTACTTGCTTTCAAGTCTGCTAAAATGGGCAGTATTTGCATAACTCTCTGCGTTCCCGCTGATTCTTCTTCAATATCAAAAGGCACACACACGCCATGTTTGTCTCGATGAAGGGTTTTCAGCCGAACTAACATATGTCCATTTTCGCTTGGACGGATTGCCATAGCCAATCCGTCACTATTAAGTATTCCGATAGCCATTCCTTTAGCGAGATCGTTTTCTACATCATTACGGACAGCATCGTTTGTATCAGGGAAGAAACGTTCATAATCCAGATTTTCTTCTTCTGTGATAATGCTATCAATGCCTGTATCCGCCAAACGTAAAAAACAACTCATGAACTCGACAAAATTAGCTTCAATAGCTCTTAATGCAATTGGTTGTATCTCTGTATCCGTAGATACCACAGTTAGAATATGTGAGAACCATTCATAAACAGGTTTCACGACACTCACATTATCATCCATTGCCTTGGTCAAAAACAACTGGTTTTCTCGAGTACCCCGCGCAACATATTCGATAAATTTATCTTCCTTGATGCCCTGAAATGCGATGCCTAAACTAACTTGTGTTTTTCCTTCCGTATCGGTAACACGCTCGAAGTAACATTCTTCCTTGTCAGAGGGTCGGGCAAATAGCCATTCTTCCACAATACGCTTAGTAGTTGCCAAAAAGCCATAGGTGTATTCCACATTTTCATGGAAAATCACAAACTCGCATCGAGAAGGTTGGCCGCGTTTTTCCTCATCCAGACGGAAAGGCTCGACTGGGATGGATTGCCCCGGTTTACGCCCTTCTAGTATGAGTTTACGCGCAAAAGAGATAGCTTTCACTAGTTTAGTTTTGCCGTGGGCATTAGCCCCATAAAGCGCGGCAATACTCAGGGCTTTATGCGGATACCCGTCACGCAACAGTTGTGCATGTTCGGGATGTTGCTCGTCTTTGGTCGCCACCATGGAAAACACGGTTTCCTCGGCAAAGCAAAATAGGTTTTCAACAGTGAATCGTAATAACATCGTAGAGAAAGTTGTTGTGAGTTGAAAGGCATATTCCTTCCTGTTGAAGAAGATACTTCGGCTATTCAGTCATTCTGGAGGAATTGCCGGAATCTAGGCTCCATGGACGGGCAGGGTTTAGGCATCCCTGCAACCTGGATTCCGGCGATCCCTGCCGGAATGACGGTGTTTTGCGCTTTGCTGAAACATCTTGTTAATTAGGTATCCCTTATACAGGACTTGCTGAGATTATACGCAGCCCTCTTGCTCAATGCCACCCACCATGCTCCTTGGTCGGATCGCCCTTAAAGCTTTCGGTGGTCGCCCCTCCGCTGCTGCCGCCGGATTTCTTCCTTAGTGAGATGGCAGCACCTGCCGCTTTGGATAGATTAACCTCGTTAATGCCTCCTAAGCTTAAAGCCGTATCAACAATAATCGTCGTGACCGGGCTAATATCTTGTTCTACGGACAAAGAACTTGAAACCGCTGCTTTCAGAGGCGCTTCCGGGTTTGTTTGTGGATAGGCGGTTAAAATCACCGGATAGGCCGTTCCAGCAGGCAGACTTATCTGGAAAGCATTCGATCCGCCTTGCAATTCAACTTTCGCCGTCACTTGGCCCTTGGCATCCTTGGCTTCTATGCGTGCCTTATCGACCGGACCCTTGTCATTGCTGACAGTCCCACTGATGCGGGTAGGCGAGCTGGCAGCAGCAGATGATGGCGCATTGTCGCCACAGGAGGCTAACCATAGGCTACTGCCCAAGAAGATGATAAAAATTTGGATATTCACTCGACTGCGTCCAATTGCTTGACGGCATCTTTAGCCAACTCGCTCAAACCCTCGCCACCTTCGTTTAGATGGGCGATGATCGCCTTGCGCATTCTAGGCTCCCAGAACTTGGTCAGATGATCGACCATGCCCTTGACGGCGGAGGCGTGTTCCGCGTCGCTGGCGAAGAAGGCACTGATGTCATTAGCCATTTTGATAAGATTTTCGTTGTGCATAGGGGATATTCTTCTTAAGTATAACGTTCTGGTTCCCACGCTCCAGCGTAGGAACTGGCTTTACCCCGCTCCTGCGGGTATCCGGCGCTGGAGCGCCGATATCTGCATTCCCACGCTAGAGCGTCACTACCATTAAGTTAAGAAAATCTACGTCGTTCCGGCAGGGAATGCCGGAACCCAGAAGCCACGGAGGGCAAGCTAGATTCACCTCCCTGTGTTCTGGATACCGGCAATCCCTGCCGGTATGACGGCTAAACTTAATGGCAGTGACGCTGGAGCGTGGGAACGATAGCAATGTAATTATAAAACCAACCTCTGCGGATTGGCATAAACCGTGTGCCGGTCGCCCCGCGCAAACCCTAGCAGGGTAAACCCCGTTTCTTCGGCCAGCCGGATTGCCAAGCCAGTCGGGGCAGAAATCGCGGCCATAAAGCTGATGCCTACGGATGCACATTTTTGCACCATTTCAAAACTGGCGCGACTGGTGACTATAGCAAAGCCTTGGTCAAAGTCCACCCCCGATTTGACCAACGCGCCGATGAGCTTGTCCAAAGCATTATGGCGCCCTACATCTTCACGGACGGTCTGTATGCCCGTCGTTGGAACCACCCAGGCCGCCCCATGCACCGCGCCAGTCCGATTGTTCAAACTCTGATGTTCGCCTAAGTTTTGTAGGGCTTGCCGCAAAGCCTGGACAGGAACGGTCACGCCTTTACTAAGCGGTGCAGGATGGCGCACTGCCTGGGCAATTGTGGCGGCACCGCACAATCCGCAACCGGTGCGCCCGGTCAGGTTGCGTTCCTTGTGGGCAAGTCGATCGAAACGTTCTGGCGGAATTCGCATCCATAACTCAATGCCTTCCTCGCGATGATAAGCTTCGACAAAGCTTAATTCCTGGGGGAAGTCAATGATGCCTTCGGTGAGGCTGAACCCCAGCGCGAAATCTTCCAAGTCCAGCGGAGTCGCCAACATCACGACATGGGGTTGGTTGTTGTAAAACAGTGCCACCGGGGCTTCTTCGATGACGGCATCCTTCCCTTGTTGCTTGGCATCGCCCTGCCAACGCTCGACCAAATACTCATTGGAAGCCGTCCAGCGTTCGAAACCGGCTGCCCAGGATAGCGGAAGGTTGTTGGGTATTTCGTGCTCAGGCAGCATTACTGATCTTGCCTATTTCAATTAACTCTCGAAGCAGCATTTCGTACTCGTGTAGGTCAGCGTAGAAGTGAACTTTACTACGATTGGCCGTTTGGTGAATGGGTGTACCTGTTCTTGCTATCTGACTCACTGCAATATCTAGCCCTTGCGCAATTCCTAGTTCGAAATAGCAGCTTGGTCGTTCCAGTGAAAGATCAGCGATGACTAAATTAGCAGTACGCAAATCGTTACGTGCCACAGCAATGGAAAAGTTCTGGTGCTGATCCAGCGGAAAAAAGAATCGAAGGCCAGATTCCGCTGATAACTTATCGAGTATGGTGCGCTTGATTCTATATTCTGGATCGGAACCAACAGGCGCTATTATGTAGATGTGGCTCACGGAGTATGTCCCTGTGGTACGCTCGTCGCTGATGCTCTAGGCGTGACCGACAGGGAAGACGGTGGCCAATGTGTAGCAACGAGGGCAATCATGACTATCAAAATGACAAAATAAAGCACCCCAAACGCCTTTGGAATGAAATATTCAATGTTCGATGATTTCAGCGCAACAATGTTTGAGCTTCCAACTTCTTCAAGTGCGTTAAGCGCGGACAATTTGTCCCATTCCTTCTCAAATGGGCAGTAAGATACGACGGTTCCGGGGTTCTCTTTGTAAAAATCTATGCGAGGTGCCATTT
>QJPH01000318.1 GCA_003242955.1 Candidatus Methylumidiphilus alinenensis | reverse complement strand
TTTTGATTTATCACGGTCTGGATGATTTGATCCTTGCCACTCATTTATTCCGCCCGGTGCGCTATCTTGCCGTTTTCTCCCCTAGTTACTGGCGGCGTTCCAAGCATGGACCCCGTGGGGTGCGCATCCGCGAGGCATTGGAAGAGTTGGGTCCGATTTTCGTAAAGTTTGGACAGACCTTGTCCACCCGGCGTGATCTCTTGCCCGAAGACGTGGCCGAAGAGTTAGTCAAGCTGCAAGACCGGGTGCCGCCATTTCCGGGCGAGGAGGCCCGCCTCATCATTGAGAAATCGCTGGGCAAGCCAGTGTTGGAAATTTTCCGCGAGTTTGATGTAACCCCGCTGGCCTCAGCCTCCATCGCCCAAGTCCACACCGCCCGTTTGCACACTGGAGAGGAGGTGGTGGTGAAGGTGCTACGGCCCGGCATTGAGAAGAAAATTCGTTCCGACCTTGGTGTACTTTATGAGTTGGCGAAGTTGGCACGGCGTTTTTTGCCGGATGCCCGCCGTCTGCGTCCGGTGGAGGTGGTGGCGGAATTTGAGAAGACCATCATAGATGAACTGGACTTGGTGCGGGAGGCCGCCAATGCCTCGGAAATCCGCCGGCATTTTGATAAGTCGGAGATGCTCTATATCCCCAAAATCTACTGGGACTACACCCGCCGCGATATCATGGTGATGGAAAAGGTGGGTGGGATTCCTGTCGGCGATGTGGCCCGTCTAAAGCGTGAAGGGGTCAACCTGAAAATATTGGCTTACCGAGGGGTGGAAATTTTCTTTACTCAAGTGTTCCGTGACAATTTCTTCCACGCCGACATGCACCCCGGCAATATCTTCGTCGGACCCAACGAGCAATACATCGCCATTGATTTCGGCATTGTGGGCACCCTTACCAAGGCTGATCAGCATTATGTGGCAGAAAACCTGCACGCCTTCTTCAAGCGTGATTATCGCCGTTGTGCAGAAATGCACATTGAGTCTGGGTGGGTGCCAGCGGATACCCGCGTTGACGAGTTTGAGTCGGCCATTCGCACCGTCAGTGAGCCGATTTTCGAGAAACCGCTGAAGGAAATTTCTTACGGCCATTTGTTGTTGCGGCTGTTTCAAGTGGCCCGTCGTTTCGATATGCAGGTGCAGCCGCAACTGGTGCTATTGCAAAAAACCCTGCTCAACATTGAAGGCTTGGGCCGCGATCTTTATCCAGAACTCGATCTTTGGCAGACGGCCAAGCCTTTTTTGGAAAACTGGTTCCGCCGCCAGTTGGGTCCGCAAGCGGTTTACAACAAATTGCGCGGACATTTGCCTGAATGGGCGGCCCAGTGGCCGGAAATGCCGGGGCTGGTGCACGATGTCCTGCACAAAGCAGCCAACGGTAAGATGGAATTGCGCCTAGATAATCGCGAGTTTGACAAGCTGCGCAAGGAAATGCGGCGTAATCGTCAGCAAACCGTGGCCAGTATCGCCGGCGCGGCGTTGATGGTTTGTTCTGCGCTACTGCTAGGGACGGGGCCTGCCGAAGTGTCCAACATACCTTTGGTCAGTGGTATCCTTGGTGGGTTGGGGGTGGTTTTATTGTTGGGGGCTTGGAGATAAAGTTAATTTTTCTATACTAGAAGGGTTTCTTCAAGCATGTTGCTAGCTTTCTTAAGCCTGCCGCCTAGCCGTGCAAGCCTTCTTTCTAGTTGTATAACTGAGGTAACTGGGAGGTCAGGATGGGATACTCGACTTAGAATGATTCTTGCTTCAATAACACAGGCTGCAATAGAGTGCTCCAGTTTAGTTATAGTATCATTCAACTGTTCAGCGGCATGGCTCAGATCTTTACCTTTTAGTTCAACTAAATAAAATCGGCATTGTTTTTTGGTAAAATTGCCCAGTTTTATTTCAGTGCTAGCTGCGTTGCTGCAATTGGAAAAGTCAGTTAATATTCCATAGTCACATCTCATGCCATCGGTAATAACGCCTCCATCAATTCGAAAACAACGTACACGATATTCACAGGGGTTTAACAAATAATAGCTGCGACCATGTTCTTTGACCGATAAAACTTTTCTGCAATCATCAGATTCAAGGCCCTTGTCACCTAGTTTATCAATTCCCATATAATCCCCGCTCGATTTCCAATAGTTCTTCATATTGAGCGTTGATTTTTACTGATGCTTGATCAAGCAGTTCAGTCCTTAATACGGACATTTCTTCATTTAATAAATTGATAGCGTTACCATCGTTGACGAAATATCCGCCAACTTCCGTTTGTTTTAACCATTGCTCGTCAGGAACAACATGACGGACATCTCCTGATTTCTTTTCATGCCCCAATTCGTAAGCGTAAAGTAGATTGTTGATACTGGAAAGTATATAGGGTGAGTGAGTGGTGATAAAAAAATCACAGTTCAGTTCATTGAAAACAAATGCAATGAAATCCATTATTTCTTTTTGCGCATTTGGGAACAAATGTGCTTCCGGTTCTTCGACAAACACCAGTGCTTTCGATTTTTCTAGCACTAAGAAGAAAAGTGATAATAAAATCCAAACAACTTCCTGTTGTCCAGATGATGCAAAACTTAATTTTGTGTAAATTCCAGATGATACGAGAATTTTTCCACCTTCTTTATCATAGCGATATTCTCCTCGTAAAATGCGCTTTACATGCCCCTGAGCCTTTCTTATAGCGGAAAAGAATAGTCGCTCGGTAGATAATGCCTGTCTTTCAAGAATAAGATCATCTAATGATTTATCAAAAAAAGCTTTTGTGCTATTTACCGCCTCGACGAATCGGCGCATAGGGAAATCCAATTGGTGTGGATGTATATATTGAATTTGGTCAGAAAGTGTGGATAGTAAACTCCGTCCAGCAGGAATAAAAAATAAATCTTTATCAAATCTAAAAATGTTATTGCATTGATCTCTTACTTTTTCAGAAATTGTTACCCGCTCCTGGTCGGATACGATTCTTCCTAGTGAAGAAATAAATCCATGGTGTTTGGGTATGGATTTTTGTGCCTCTTTAGATTCACTCAACACAGTCAATATTCTATTCCATATATTTGGTGAAAATATTAGGCTCAGATATTTATGTTGCTTTTTATCAAGTGTGATTTCCAAATAATGGCTTTCACAATATGTAAAGCGGATTTTTACATCTGCTGGCTGAGGAGTGGGGCCAAAAAACTCAAGAAACCGATTTCGCAGCCTTTTTTGCAGGGCATTGTTAATAGCCCATGAGTCGTTTGATTCTGGCGGTTCTAAGATAAAAGCAGTCACTTCATCTCTGATGTGAAGAAAAAAGTAAACTAGTTTTGCAATAGTGCTTTTTCCAGAAGATTGCGGACCGATCAATATTTCCAAGCGGCGAATAGAAATATCTGCATCTATAATAGGTCCAAATCGGTGTATCTTAAGATTAAACATGTCTTATTCCGAAAATATGATCCATTCGCACTGTTCAAGCTGTAGCCTAGATGAAGTACATAGGCTGTAAAAAACGCCTGACAAATATGTCAAGTTTTAGACACATCCATCAAAATCGTTGCGTGACACTTACACAGCACATAAGTTGACTAGGAAAATAAATTTAGTTGGCTTGATTTGAATCAATTTTATACCTATGATGTCCCACTATCAAATCATATCTTTCGAGGCGGGTATGCAAAATTATTCAATCTTGGAAACGATCACAATCGGACTGACTGCGCTATTGGCCATTTTCTGGTTTAGCCCCGGCATCAAGGCCGCGTTGGTGCGTGGCAAACAAGTCAAAGCGGATTGGCCTGCCGTATTGATTCCCTTATTGGTGGTTGTCTTGTTTGTGTTTTTTCTAATTTTCGCTTCACGACTGTAAGACTATGAACCAAATCGACGACGATTTTGATGAACTAGAGCACCAATATTCCGTACGCCCCAATAAATCCGCAATCAAGCGCGAGAACGCCGCGTTGGAAGAGTTGGGGGAGGACCTTATAGCGCTGCCTGTGGATCGTTTGAATGGCTTGGCTCTACCAAACGAGTTATTCGAGGCTGTCAAGTTGGCGCAAAACATCGCAAATCATCATGGGGCAGCCAAGCGCCAACGCAAATTCATCACCAAATTGCTGCGAGAAATGGATGTGTCGCCGATCCGCGAACAGCTCGAACGCCATAGTAACTTAAGCGCCAGGGCTACCCATCAACTGCATCATGTTGAGCGATGGCGTGACCGTCTCCTCAAAGGCGGCGACCACGAACTCAATGCCTTGATGGCCGAATACCCGGATGCCGAGCGGCAAAAGCTGCGACAATTGATCCGTGATGCCCACAAAGAGTACGAAACCGAGGCTTCGCCACGCTCGGCCCGATTGTTGTTTAAGTATTTGCGCGAATTATTATCGGATGGTAAGGATGAGGAATTTAGCAGTGGCGATTCAGGGGAATACAGCGTTTTCAACATCAAATGATTACTTGTTAAGGCGTATGGTTGTGCCAAATACTTTATTAAATCAGAACTTGATCGAATATTCATTTTTAGTTAGTTTTTAAACATGAAAACGCTGTAATGAATATGCCATTGCGCTCGTTGGACTTTAAGCGATTTCTGAAAATGTTTATTCCCCTTTTCAAAGGGGGGGGCGGCTGGATTTCCTCAAAAAGGGGAGTTGGTCAAATCATTTTCGTCATTGGCCTTATCAGAAAATGCTGGCTAGGTTTGCGTGAAGTTACTGGCGATGATGCCTACGAGCGTTATCTCGTCCATTGGCGGGAGCACCACGCTCAGGAAAGTAGCAAGCCTTTGGACAGCGAAACATTTTTCAAGCAGGAGTTAGAACGGAAGTGGAGTGGGGTCAGGCGGTGTTGTTGAATAAGCTGCTGTGTGGGAGGAATGTTTTGGTTAAATGTAATTTCAGAACTTATGCCTTTCAAGTGCTTGTTCGATCAAACAAGCTGTATTGCTGCTGCAATGGTTTGTGGTGGTTTATAGGTTTAAAGTTAAGCTTCTCAGTCAACGCACGGGAAAGATACAAAGATTCAAAAGTCACCTCGTCAAGCCCAAGCAACGTGGATTGGCTGGAACGTCCAGCTTCTATTTCTATGCGTGTCAAATCAAGGCTTTCCGGGAGGAACTCCCCAAATGTCTTGTCACCCCGTCTACCATCATAGCTGATGATGAATAGCAGGTTTCTGGCGGTGAGTTCCTGTAAGGCTTCGACAAATTCCTCATGGCTGATGCCTGAATAATAGCGGGCATCACGATGGCCGCAAACGCCTTGGTAGGGCGGGTCCATATAAATCAGATCGTTTTGCTCAACCCTCTTAAACACATCCCTATAATCGAGCGAGGTGAACGCTGCTTTGCCTTTCAACAGACAGGCTACACCCATGATGTTTTTACGCATGGTTTCGGGGCGGGTGCCGAGGCGTCTTTTATCCGGGCTTTGATTAAGCAAGCCTTCGGAATTATAACGAACAGAGCCTTTGACGCAGCGGGCAAGCAGATATAAAAACAAACGTGGGTCATGGGTTCGATTGAATTCATCCCTGACCCGGTAAAAGTGATCTATCGAATCGGGGTGTTGATGGTTCCATAGCTGTTCATAAAAATCCGATAATTCTTCCGGCTTTTCCGCAACCAGTTCTAAAAGCTCTGTCAAAGCGTGGTTTAAGTCGTTGATCCAATACCTTTGGACCAAGCCTTTGGCCGCCGCCGCTATGCTAATTGCCGCAGAACCTGCGAAAGTCTCTACTAGGCGATTAACAGCCTTGGGGAAATAGCGCAGTATGATAGGGGCTAAATTCCGCTTGCTGCCTTGATATTGAATTGGATGAGGAAGATTTTTCATTCACATGCCTATTGATCTAATACAGCATTTTTAATATCAGAGAGTTACCTTTAGATTATATTATTTTGCAAGGCACATACACGCAAGATGGTTTGATTGAACGTCCTTTATTATTACCCTTTGTTAAGAAAAAATGCTGTACATAAATACAATCCGGGACTTCTTGCGATGTATTAGCATCTAGGCCGTCCAGATTAGGAAGATGTTTCAGCAAAACCCAGAGCGTCGTCGTTCCGGCATGGATCGCCGGAACCTAGGCTCCATGGACGGCGGGCTTTGGGCATCCATGCAATCTGAATTCCGGCGGTCCATGCCGGAATAGCTGAAGAATCTTCCTAATCAGGTACATTTATGAAAATGGTATGTGAGTGGGGAGAAATAATTATGTACAGCGTTTTCATCTTTAAAATATCCCTAATAAAGGATAATCAGTTAATGCTTCAAGTTAACGGAATATCTTGCCCTTTCATGCAAGTTATCAAGTAACTCTTTGATGTTGAAAACGCTGTAAGACCGACTCAGTTTAAAAAACCGAGTCGGTCT
>QJPH01000162.1 GCA_003242955.1 Candidatus Methylumidiphilus alinenensis | reverse complement strand
GACCAGAGCCCAGAACCACTGGATGGCTTTCATCAGTAGCCTCCAATCCATGCCACCAGTTGTGCGGTGGCAATCCCCGTCGCCAGGAATGTCAGCACAGCCAGTAGCGAGGGTAATTGTAGGGATGCCAAGCCGCAGATGCCATGGCCCGAGGTGCAGCCATTGGACAAGCGTGCACCGAACCCGATGAGAAACCCGCCCAAAACAAGCTGCCACACTGGCACACCAGTCTGCCAAATGCCCACCCCAGACCAAGCGAGCCAAATGATGCCGCCAAGCACTAGCCCTGCCGCGTAGGCGAGACGCCACTGACGGCTGTAAATAAGGGTTGCCTGCTGAAAGAAAGGCTGTTGTGAAAAATACGACCACGTCGAGCTATACACCGTGCTCATGCCGCCGATCAGGCCCGTGGTGATGAACAACAAACCGACCGCCGCGCCGATGATCAAGCCGCCCACCAAGTAATGAGCGATGCCGTTGGGAAAAAATTGCCCCATACTTACAGACCCCTAAATGGCTGGTGAAAATTTTTGCCCGTTACCAAGCTCCATATTTCGCCGTTATACACAAGTCCAGCCAAGCCGACAAAATCCGTCATTTCGGCAGGGATGCCGAAATCCAGGCCATGGACGGTTGCCAGCCGGTTATGCAAATGCTTGACTCAGGGTAACATGCCAACCCGTAGTTTCATGTTCGCGGTTGCAGGGACATCTGTCGTGACTCCCAGCTTGCCATGCTTGGACGCTGGATTTCGGCGTCCCTGCCGAAATGACGGGCCTCCAACACTTGTGTAAACGATAAGAGCTTGAGTTTGGAAACAAGCACAGAATGCAGCGGTAAGGGCAAGGTTTATTTGATTTTGGCCAGCACCTTGCCTTCGCTGTCAAAACGGCAAAAGTCGCCGGTGAAATAACGGACGCAATCCTGAGTCTCCTCGATTTTTGCCTCGTCGCCATTTAACAGGATTTTCAACTCGCAATAGTGCGCTTCGCCTTGCGCCTGCTTTTTCAGGTGTAGTTCATTCTCGCTGACGACCTTGGCTTCGCCGGATATTTCCGTGGAGCAAGGCTTGTCGGTTTCGGAACCTGTAGGTTCGAAATCCACATCCAGCAATACTTTCACCTCGCCTTTTTGCTTGGTGATTTTTAAATGCTGGATGTGGGTGCCGTCTTTGCGGATGTAATGGTCCGCGCCAGCCAATACGCTAGCGGAAAACAACAGTCCTAAAGCAAAAACCATCGTTCTTTTCATGTGTGCGCTCCTGTTTATTGTTGTGTAAATGGGTAGTGTTGGGGTTTCCTTAGCCGCATCTTACGGTTCGATAAGCCTTGTAGGAACGGGCCATGCCCGCGATCAATAGGGTCACACCGCTTAATTTTTGCACATTTATCGTAGGCATGGCCCGCTCCTACGGCTAAGGCTTAATCCCGCAGCAATTCGTTGATGCCGACTTTGCCACGGGTTTTTTCGTCCACTTGCTTGATAATAATCGCACAGTATAAGCTGTGACTACCGTCCTTCGAAGGCAGATTGCCGGAGACTACCACGGAACCTGCCGGAATACGACCGTAACTGGTTTCGCCGGTCATGCGATTATAAATCTTTGTGCTCTGACCGATATAGACCCCCATCGAAATAACCGAGCCTTCTTCGACCACCACGCCCTCGACCACTTCCGAGCGCGCGCCGATGAAGCAATTGTCCTCAATGATGGTGGGGCCAGCCTGTAAAGGTTCCAAAACGCCGCCGATGCCAACGCCGCCGGACAAATGCACGTTCTTGCCGATTTGTGCGCAGGAGCCGACCGTCGCCCAAGTGTCCACCATCGTGCCGGAATCCACATACGCGCCGATGTTGACAAAGGATGGCATCAGGATCACCCCCGGCGCAACATAGGCCCCTTTGCGGACGGCGGCAGGCGGCACCACGCGCACCCCGGCCTTGCGAAAGTCTTCCGGGCTGTAACTGCCAAACTTCGGTTCGACCTTGTCGAAATAACGGGTTTCACCGCCGTCCATGACGCGGTTGTCGTTGATGCGGAAAGACAGCAGCACGGCCTTTTTTAGCCATTGGTTGACGACCCATTGTCCGTCCACTTTTTCTGCCACCCTGCGCTGGCCCGAGTCTAAAAGCTGCAAAGATTCATTGATGGCCTCGCGAATTTCGGCACTGACCGTATTGGGTGAAAGCTCGGTGCGGATTTCAAAGGCTTGGTTGATGGTGTTTTCTAATGACATGGTGTTGGTTTACTCTCGCTTAAAAATTTAGAGGGGGGTTAAAGTTGGAAGAGGCGTTTGACCCAAGCTATGAATGGATCGGCGGATGTGGAATTAGGATCGACATATTTTTTGAATATGGCATAACTTATCGGTTGTCCCGGTTCTTTTTGCCATGCTAGCCATGTTGCGATCTGCGCCTTAGCTAGGTCTTTATTGGCAAAACGGCGGTCAGGTACGTTTGAAATCGAATTTTCGACATGATTCCACAATGGGTTTTCGTTTTTATCAGGAACCATCCAAGCTATGAAATGTTCCAAAATTCCTGAAATTGTATTATCAGGCATTAACCAAACGCCCAAAGGTATTTTACCCTTGGTTTCGCTAATCCAGCCAAGTGGATTAGGTTCATTGGGAATGTCGCTATATTCTAGTTTTTGGAGTTGTTTAGTTAAATCCTTCCAACGATCTTGTAAATTTTCATCGGCATCAACGACAATACCGATCGCCTGCAATGATTCATCTTTTAGCTCTTCAACCAAGCCATTCTTCAATTCTGTATAGCTGCCTTTTTCCTTGCTGGAAAAACTTTTAGGTATAAATTGATTTTCTTGCTTGTTATAATCATAAATGCCACGCTTAACAAATAGCTGGCACAGAAAATTAAGGTCATTTACGCCTTCAACTAATAAAAGACCCGGTAGATTTGTTCCATATCGTCTGTTTTCCCGTTTATGAACCATCAGCGAACCTCAATTCCTTGGCGAGTAACGATTTTCAAACTTTCTTCATCATAAGGCGTAGCGACTATGCCTGTGCCGTCTCTTTTTCTCTGCAACCGAATCAGCATGGCTTCTTCGTTTTGGTCTTCGGCTGCGGCTTCTTGGAAGGCTTCCACGCAATCCCAACTGTGGGTGGTGGCGAAAACTTGAACATTCCACTCATGTGCCAGTTTGAACACCGCCCGCCAGACATCGGCTTGGATGCTGTGGTGCAGACCGGTTTCAAATTCGTCGATTATCAAATAGCCGTTGCTGGCGGTGGACATGGCCAGTGCCAGCGCAAATATTCGCTGGATACCTTCGCCCATATTCGCTAAAGGCAAAGGGTCTGGGAAACGCCCAGTTTTGACGACGGAATAACGCACCCGATCCTGCATGTTTTCTCCTTTGAAGGTAAAGCGTGAAATTTCCCGGTCAAGTAACTGCAGGTAAGATATGATTTCATTTTCTTTATTGGTAAGTACTATATCATCCCAGTAAGTGCATGTGGCTTTCCAGCTCAAACCAGCAAGAGGAATGAAAACCGTTTTGAATTTTTTTGATTCCTCGATAACGCTATAATCAAGAGCTTCTTTCTGTGGAAGTGCTGGACAGTGATGCGGCTGAAAAGAGAATCCATTAATTAAGGGAATGGAGGTATTTCTACTATCCGAACACATCAATATATTTTGAACGGTTCTTAATGCTAGATAAAACCTTTCTGTACTGGTAACGAAAGAACAAGCCAAAGCATCTTGGTATAGAAATTTAGGGTCGGGTTCTTTTGTTTGATTATATGGCTTTGGCGGACGACCCGTAAAAAAACTTTTTAATGCTCCCATTTGCTCTTGTTGCTCCATAGGAGTCAATGATGCCATTGCATCTAATCTATAACGAACTAACTCATTTCTGTCATACAAAATCTTATGGATTACCGGCCAACACGCATCACTATTCAGCAACCATAGTGCCTCCAATAAAGCCGTCTTCCCCACACTATTCTTCCCGACAATCAAATTCACTCGCCCTAGCTTCTCAATCGTGAGATGCTCAAAGCAGCGGAAATTGGTGATTTCCAGAGAATTCAAATGTAGTTCGCTCATAAATACGATTTCTTCATAAAGATTAAAATAATACAAACCGCTGGCTCTCTCCCCAGCAATTCTCATTGTGGCTCAAAAACCCGTCATTTCGGCATGGATGCCGAAATCCAGGCCAAGGACGGTAACGCGTCGAGTTTATACAGCGTTTTTAATGTCCATTGATTACTTTGTTTAACGTTGGCGGCAAGGGGTTGCCGCCCTACGGACCTTGTTACGCAGTAGGTCGGCAACCCTTTGCCGACATGGACGCTGGATACCGGCATCCCGGCCGGTATGACGATGTCCCTGCCACTCGCTGTTTATTCTTGCTCATTAGGGAAATCTCTCACAAGCCCCGCAAAATTGTTTAATTCGTTCTGCGGCATCCACACATTCGTCCAAGGTCGCCACCAAGGCCATGCGCACATGCCTCTGCCCCGGATTCAGCCCATGGGCTTCCCGCGACAAATAGCCACCGGGGAGAACCGTCACATTTTGCGCGGCAAATAACTCACGCGCAAACGTTTCGCCGTCCAGCCCGAGGCGGCTGACCTCGGGCCACAGGTAAAACCCGCCGGGTGGAATTTCAACCTCCAACACCGAACCTAACATGGCAGTAACCGCAATAAATTTTTGCCGATACAACTCGCGGTTGGCGATGACATGCGCCTCGTCGCTCCACGCCGCCAAGCTGGCGTGTTGCACCGGCAAGGACAATGCGCAACCATGGTAGGTGCGGTAAAGCAGGAATTTTTCCAAAATAGCTGCATCGCCTGCGACGAAGCCGGAGCGCAACCCCGGCGCGTTGGAGCGTTTGGACAGGCTGTGAAACACCACGCAGCGTTTAAAACCAGTATTGCCCATCGCATGGGCCGCTTGCAGCAAACCCGGCGGCGGGTTGGCTTCGTCGGCGTAGAGTTCCGAGTAACATTCGTCTGACGCAATCACAAAATCAAATCTTTGGCCAAGTTCAATCAAATGGCGCAATCTTGCCTCGTTTATCACCGCACCTGTCGGGTTGCCGGGCGAACAGATATAAAGGAGTTGGCAACGCGCCCAAACTTCATCCGGCACAGCATCAAAATCCGGCAGAAAGCCATTTTCATCCAGTGTATTTAGAAAATAGGGCTCGGCCCCGGCCAAGAATGCCGCGCCCTCGTAAATTTGATAGAACGGGTTCGGCATTGCCACCAAGGGTTTGGGGCCGGGATCGACCACGCACTGGGCGAATGAAAACAGCGCTTCGCGGGTTCCGTTGACCGGTAACACGTTGACTTCGGCATCGACCGAGCCAGATGACATATGGAAACGGACACACAGCCACTCGGCAATGGCCTGGCGCAAGGGTGCAATCCCCTTGGTGGCAGGGTAGCTGCCCAGTCCTTGCAAATGGGCAATCAACGCATCGCAGATCAGGGCTGGCGTTGGGTGTTGCGGCTCGCCTATCGACAAGGCAATATGCGGCTTGTCGGCCGGCGGGGTAATGCCTTGTTTCAGGCTGGCCAGTTTCTCGAACGGATAGGGTTGCAGTTTGGCGAGATACGGGTTCAAGGGCGTGTTAGGGTTTCTGTTGGGGTTGTTACCGAAAAGCCCGACATTACTCGTGCTTAGGCAAAAAATCTATGCCATTAGTATAGGGGATTAGGTTCCGGCTTCCAATACAAGAGACCTATTCAATCGTTGCGATTAAGTGATGCACACAATCTAGGCTGTATTTGAATTAAAGCCGGGAGTGCAAGGCTTGCCTTGCCAATACATGCTTTCGCAAGGCAAGCCTTGCACTCCGGCAAATGTCACGCAAAGAAATAACCCATCAACCGCCAGACAGCTCTTTCTGGCAACAAAAATCTAATTTCATTCCAAAAATTCATAACACTGTAACAAAACTTTCAGAGAATGCACCGGTGCGCGTTGTTCGTAAGCAACAAATCGTAAAATTTTTGCAACATTAACCTGCGGGTGCTCCTGTGAAAAGCAAATCATTCAATAAGGTCAACATGCTGTTGGCCATGGCCTTGATCGGCAATGGAGCGTATGCCTCCACTGCCGATCAGGAACTTCTCGACATCCTATTGAAAAACGGTTCAATCAATAAAACCCAATACAAATCCATGGTTGGCAAGGAAGGGCTTGCCAGCAGCCAACTACTAGAAATCCTGTCGAAGAACGGCGCGATTAGCAAGGACCAGTACACTAATCTAACCAGCAAGGACCCATCGCTGGCCGCTCCTGTTGTGGCTACCGCCGCGCCTGCCCCTGTGGCGACCCTAAAAGCACCAAGTTCTAGAGATGGAACACATGTCACATTTGGCAAAACAGGTGGACTTGAAATAGTCTCCAATGTCAAAGAACCAT
>QJPH01000558.1 GCA_003242955.1 Candidatus Methylumidiphilus alinenensis | reverse complement strand
AGGGAGAGCGAAGCGAGGGTTCGCCGGTATCCAGAACACAGGGAGGTGAATGTAGATTGCCCTCCATGGCCTCTGGGTTCCGGCAATCCCTGCCGGAACGACGTCGTTTGTTGCGAAGCGGGCCGGGATTTGCAATTCCGGCCCGTGCGTTTAGGTCCAAGGGCGCAATAGCGGCTTGCCGCGAATTGCGCCGTATGTGAATGGTCTAAACATCCGGCGCAATACGCGGAGTACCGCTATTGCGCCCTTGCGCTGGCGGGACAGGTACAAGCCAATACCGTTGAATTAAGGCTTTTTCCGTTCGCCCTGAGCTTGTCGAAGAGCGAACGGAAAAATCCAAGTGTCTTAGAATTAAGCAGTTCATGGTTCGACAAGCTCACCACGAACGGCTTAATTCAACAGTATTGAGATTACAAGCCGGCCATCAAAACCTGCGGTTTCAATCCGACTCGGTTTTCAGGATATTGCCACTGGGGTCGATTTCCAGTTCAAATTCCTTGTGACCTTCTTTAACTTCGACTTCAAAGTGCGACACTGTGCCGTCGGGCAGCAGTTTCCTTTTGGCTTCCTTGATTTTAGCCTGAGGGTGAGCCTTCTTGATGGCTTCCGCCACCGCTGGGGGAAGTTCGGCTGGCTTGATTTCCTCCCCACTTCCTAACAGGGTTCCGTCGGGGGAGAATACATACTCGGACTCAATGCCGTTTTCCTTGAATTCGATTGCAAAAACGATTTTGCCATCCTTAGTATCCTTTTCAAATTCCTTCACCTTTGCGTTGGGCCGTGCCTTGGCGAACGCATCCAGAACTGGCTGTGGCACTTGGCCTTTTTTCAATTCCTTATCGCCGGCATCCGCGTGAAGGGAAAAAATAGCCAAGGAGGTGGCTAGGACAAAGGTCAATAGGGGTGTTTTCATAATATTGTCTCCAGATTAAACGATTTCGTGGTAAACACAGGGGAGTGGTATTTCCGCTGCGGCCAAACCCGATTTTACACCGCCGCCCCCGCGAGACGGCAAAGTAAACCTTATCGGCGTGTTGTCCTGCGTTCCTGCCGGGGTTGCCAAACCCGGCCGGAGCATTCCAAGACGGTTCTGCCGTTGCGCGTCAGTCACTCACCGCGTCCGTCGGCATCAAGTCTGGCATCTTGAGCGGGTTTGGCGGGGTCGCCGTTTTCGCTGACGCAGTTCCCGGCAGTTCCATGGCTTTTGTTCTTAGAACGGCCTCAAGGTGAACGGGGTCGGATCGGTGACCGCCTCACCAGGTTTGCGGTTGGCGATCTGCACGAACTGTTTGGCCCAACGGTCCATGATGCCCTTGGCAGGCCCGTACCAAGTCAGGCGGGTAAGGTCGATCGGACCCACATCTTGCATGTCGCGGTCGGCAAAGGTGGCAACCACTTTGGCGGTTTTCATATCGCGAAGCCGTCCCTCGAACGCTGCCCGCCGCTGGTTAATGACCCCGGCGGCGGCGCTCGTCCCAAGCGGACCTGCCCAACTGAGGGCATGGAGCACTGGCTTCGAAGGGTTGATCTCGATCAGCGCCAGTTCCAAGCGCAGCACCGGCTGTTTGTGCTGTTCGGGATGCTCAATGACTTGGAAGCGCTGCTTGGGGTCATTTTTAAACTCCTTCACCACCTGGTCATGAAAGTATTGGGCGAGTTCTGCGATGTCGGATTTGACATTGCGGAGCCAGTTGGCCGAACTCAGCCTATGCAGCCAAGACATTTTCAGCATGTACTGGGTATTCACCGGCGCGACGACCAGTTCCGAGTACGCGCCCATGTTGAATCCGGGCTTGATCCAGACTTTCTGGAACGGCAAATCGGCACGATTGACCTGGCGCTCGGGATTTTCGATAAAGCCAGCATCGGGCGCCGGCTTGACGGCCAAGTCTTTGGTGTCATTGGAGACCGAGCGGACGCCCGAACAACCGGCAACGGCCAAGGCAAGGGCCACTAAAAGGGTTCCACAAAAGGCGTTTTGTAGTTGTACGTTTTTTTTATGATTCGAGTTCATTGGGTATAGTTTTCCAAAAAAGTTCTGTCCTGATGCAGAGCCACAGGCATCTAGGTGTTCGATGATTTCGGCGGCGCAGGGGGTAAGCAGAGGGCTGGTGAAGGCAGGGCTGCTGCATGCATCGGTCTCACGCAATCAGATTCCTTATTTGAGCACCGACAGGCAGCGTTGATTTGCCCAAGCCTTATTCCATGCGAAATCCTTCAGAATGCAATATAATTGATTAGCGAAAACATGAGTGCAGTCCCGAAGAGGGGTTGTTTCAATCGTTAATCTTAACCTAAGTTACCCATATTCATCAACCTCGACAAAGAGATCGCCATGAAACACCCATCAATGCGTACTGTAAATATTGCCGTGTTGCTAGGCTTAGGCACATTGTTCTTAACCGCCTGCTCCACTGTGCAAAAAGCACCCATCACCCAGGCTGAAACCCAGTGTGGGCTGATCGGCAAATACTGCGACAAGCTGACCCCCGGCGGCAAAGGGCAAATGGGCCTGCGTTACGTGAGGCCCGATGTCAATTGGAGCCAATATAATAAGGTCATCATCGCCCCGGTGACCTATTGGGGCAGCGAGGAGGCCAAGATTCCCCAGTCCGACCGGCAAACCCTGGTCAATTTTTTCCAACAAAGCTTGAAGGAACATTTGGGCAAGAAATTCCAGGTAGTGGACGAGCCAGGGCCGGGGGTGATGACGTTGACTGTGGCCCTGACGGATGCGGATTCGGCCACCCCGCTGTTGCGTTCCATCTCCATGATCGTTCCCCAGGCACGCTTGTTGTCCAGCGTCAAATATCTGGCAACGGGGACTTTCCCCTTCGTAGGCGGCGCCCAAGTGGAAGCCAAGCTGGAGGATTCCGCAAGTGGGCAAGTGCTCGCGGCCATCGTGGATAAGCGCCTGGGGTCCGGGTCGATCACCGCCGGTTTCCAGTGGCGGTGGGGCGACGTGCAGAACGCCATGGACTTCTGGTCCGAGTCTGCGGCAAACCGCTTGTCCGATTGGACATCAGGAAAAGAAAAACCCTAATTTTTATAATTTGATTCTGTTCGTGTCCTGAACTTTCGACAAGTTCAGGACCTACCACGAACAGAATCAACAGCTTACCGTTATGAAATATCTTTCCTTTTGCCTACAAACATCTGACTGTGGTTGAAGGCACCGCCCGAATACCTCCCATTGACGGCCAATGATTTGGAGAATACAAACGATGCCCAACCCCTTGCAAAACAAACCCTCTTGCCATCACTTGGCATTGGCGTTTCTAGCTGCCGCGCTGTTTACGGCTTCGGTCCGTTCTGATGAAACACCCAAGATACCCGCCTTGGACAAGCCCGTCGGCACAAGCCCTTGGGGCTTCAACCTGACGACCTACCTGTGGCTACCCGGCATTGATGGCAGTTTATCGGGGGACCAGCGCACTGGCTCGGTCGATGTCAATTTCATTGACATCGTCAATAAATCGAGGCGCGTCCCGCTCGGGTTCATGGGCCGCTTCGAAGCGCACTATGACCGTTTCGCCTTCTACCTGGACGGCAATTATATTAACCTACAACTGAATCCTGTGTTTGGACGGGTTAGCGAAGGCATCAACAGTGAGTTGGGCCTGATGGACTACGGCCTGATGTACCGGGTTTTTGGTGTCAAAGCCTCGGAAATTCGCGACTATCAAGGTAAAAAACGCCCCAATATGCTGGATGTTTACGTGGGGGCACGCACCCTTTGGCTGGAAAATAGCGTCTCGTTTTCAGGCCCTGGCGGCTTTATCCAGCTTAGCCCCTCGACTAACCACTCATTCACCAGTCCTCTGATCGGCGGACGGATCGCTTTCGACTTGACACCCAACTTATATGTGCTGACGAATGTCAATTTCGGCGGCTTCGGCGTCCAAGGCGTGGACTTTACCGGTGGTCTCATGGGGGAGATTGGCTACCGCACGACACTCTTCGACATCCCCACCTCAGTGGAAGCGGGCTACAAGGCTGTCCGCTACAGGGTTGACAGGGATGGACCCACCGCCACCAGCGCGACTTTGAATGGGCCGTTCATCGGTTTGACGGGAAATTGGTGAGCCTGAATAAGGATGGGCGCAACTTCTAAGCGCCCATCCTTAAAGGATACTACTCTATTTCGGCTTGGACTTCTTCCGGTTGTGCGTCCAGCGCGGCTTGCAGCTTGGCCTCGCCCTCTTTGGATAGCGAAGTCTGGAGAATCTTGCCGCCAGATCCTTTCAGTTCATCCATCACCTTGTCTGGCGTGGTGGTGCGGGCCAACACGAACAGCGCGGAAGTGCCGGGCTGGAAGGCCGCCGCGATTTCCTTCATGAAGTTGTCGTTAATGCCTACATCCGTCAAAGAACCGGAAAGAGCCCCCGTCCCAGCGCCGATGACCACGCCGAGCAGCGGGTTGAGAAACAGCATGCCTATCAACGCGCCCCACAGCCCACCGCTCGCGGCACCCGCCTGGGTCATTTGGTGGATCTGGTTAAGCTTGACCTTACCCTTTTGGTCTTTGACGGCAACCACCGCGTCTTCCAAGTCGATGAGATAGTCGCGCTGCAATTTTATTACCTTCAGTCGTACTTCTTCCGCCTTAAACTGGTCTTCGTAGCCAATCACGATCAAAACGCTCATAATAACCTCATGTGTTGTTAACTGGTTTAGTGCTGTGGGTTTGTAATATTTCTTCGGCATCCCTGTAATATAAGCCGCGTCGGAATCCTCGATTTTCAGGGTTCCGGAAAATATTACAGAAGTCGGCAGTGTATAATAGGGATATTTACAAAAGCTGTAAAGAGGACATAAACAGCAATTCTCAGTTTGGGCTAGAAACGATAAATATAATCTCGTCATTTCGGCAGGGATGCCGAAATCCAGCGACCATGGATGGCAAGCTTGTTGATTATGATGGGCTTTAATCCGTTCAGTTGTTACCGTCCCTGGCCTGGATTTCGGCATCCCTGCCGAAATGACGAGGCTTTGAGCCAAACTGAGAATTGCTAGGACATAAAGCTATTTCAAAATCCAGCGCAAAAATTTAATTTTGTCTTTATAAGGCGCATACATTAATGGCAGATCGATCCATGTCGCCGATTTCAAGATGCTCTTTTTATGCGAGAAACGTTCAAAACCGTGAATACCATGGTAACTGCCAATGCCACTTTCCCCAACGCCTCCAAATGGCAAGTAGGAATTGCCGATGTGCATGACACAGTTATTGATACAGCCCCCGCCAAATTGAATATTGGCGATCAGTTCCTGCTGTACGGTGTCACTGGAAGAATAAATATAACAAGCCAAAGGATGTTGGGGTAATTTGGAGACGACTTCATAGATTTCGTTAAAGTCACTGTAATCCAGCACGGGTAAAACAGGCCCGAAAATTTCCTCTTGCATAGCCTTGTCATCCAGTTGGCAGTCACGCAAGACAGTAGGGGCTATAAAATTCGTTTCGGCATTGGTCTGACCACCGACAAGCACTTTCTTCGGGTCTATCATTGCCGAAATGCGGGCGAAATGGTTGGCATTGATGATACGGCCAAAATCCGGGCTTTGTTCGGGTTCATCGCCATAACATTCACGGATGCGTTGCTGCATTTTTTGCAGGAAGGCTTCCTTGACATCCCTTTGCACCAGCACATAATCCGGGGCAATGCAGGTTTGTCCGGCATTCATGAATTTGCCGTTGCAAATCCGTTTGACAGCCAAATCCAGGTTCGCATCATGATGCACGATACAAGGACTTTTGCCACCCAGTTCCAAGGTCACCGGTGTCAGGTTTTTTGCTGCCGCAACCATGACGATGCTGCCGACACGGGGACTGCCGGTGAAGAAAATATGATCGAATTTTTGTTGCAAAAGCAAAGTCGTTTCGGCAATTTCGCCCGGAATATAAGCGATATAACGCGGATCGAAGTTTTCTTCCAGTATTTTTTGAATTACCGCGCTGCACGCTGGGGTCATCTCCGATGTTTTCAACACCACGGTGTTACCGGCGGCTATCGCGGCAATCAACGGTGAAAAAGACAGATTGACCGGGTAATTGTACGGGGCAATAATCAGATTGACCCCCATTGGCGAATAGTAAATCCGGCTGGTGCCCGGCTGACTAAGCAAGGCAGTCCGAGTGCGTGTTGGTTTCATCCAGCCTTTAAGCTTTTTGAGGGTTTCGCTTATTTCATGCTGGCAAAAACCGGTTTCAGCCAAAAAAGCTTCAAATTCGCACTTGCCCAAATCCTGCTTCAAGGCAATGTGCAATTCCTGTTCATAGCGTTTTAAAGCGTCTTTCAGCTTATTCAAACCATCCACACGATGTTGATAGGCACGAGTTACGCCGCTATTAAAGTATTCTCGCTGTTGTTTGACGATAGAAATAATCTGTTGTTCTTGCATAATAAAGTCGGAGAGGTTGTCCTCATTACCTAG
>QJPH01000354.1 GCA_003242955.1 Candidatus Methylumidiphilus alinenensis | reverse complement strand
CCGCGTTGAGGGAAGCCCATAGGTGCATTATTATACGCGTTTAAATGATTGGTTGGCATACATTTCTGCAAAAGGTATGTGAAGCATAGAGAAATCTTGATATACAGCATTTTCATCTTAAATATATACCTAAAACAGACATTCCGTTAAACCTTCAGGTTAACCGAATAACCTGTGCTATCATACCCACTACCAAGTAACTCTTTGATGTTGAAAATGCTGTATCATCATTATATCCCATGGTGACAGTTCTTATGGCAGGGTTTACTTGCATTCGATACACCAAAAGTGAATCCCATTGTAGGGGCGACTCATTCGCCTTTTCCATCGCTTGTTCAAGGCGAATGAGTCGCCCCTACATCCCCGCTGTATCGAAACCGAATAGTTGTCGCTATAATAAAAGAATATCGTGGTTTCAAAGCAGGCCGTGTTCGGCAAAGGAATAGGCATTCAAGCCGTCCCCGATGATGAAATGATCGAGGACGCGAATGTCCAGCAATCCCAGAGCCTGTTTCAATCGTTGCGTGATGAACTTGTCCGCCTCGCTAGGTTCGGCAACCCCCGACGGGTGGTTGTGGGCAAAAATCATCGCAGCCGCATTATGGTCCAAAGCAATTTTAACCACTTCGCGGGGATAAACGCTGGCTCCATCAATGGTGCCGCGAAACAGTTCGACAAAGTGAATGACCCTGTGTTGATTGTCCAGCAGCAAACAGGCAAACACTTCGTAGGGATAGGCACGCAGGGTGGAAATCAAATAGCGGCGGGTCAATTCTGGGCTGGTGAGTGCATTGCTGCGGTCTAGTTCTTCCCGCAAATGTCGCCGCGCCATTTCCAGCACCGCCTGTAGCGATGCATATTTCGCGCTGCCTAGCCCTAAGCTTCGTTGAAAGCGTTCGAGATCGGCTTCCAATAGAGCGCGTAGGGAACCATATTCTTGCAGTAGTTCCCGAGCTAGGTCCACGGCAGTTTTCCCCTTCACTCCCGTGCGCAGAAAAATTGCCAACAATTCGGCGTCGGACAGGGCGCTGGCCCCACGTTTTATGAGTTTTTCCCGTGGTCTTTCGTCCTCCGGCCAGTCTGTTATGGTCATAACCTGTCTCCAAAAAGTTATTGTTTTTTCGCTAACGGTTAAATAAGGATAGAAGGATTCCGGCAAACTTGCCATAATTTGTATTCTTAATGGGTGCGATTAAAAGTGATGCAGGTGCAAGGCTTGCCTTGCGAGGGCATGGACAAGCAAGGCAAGCCTTGCACTCCGGGTGTAGTGTAAATACCGCCCAGTTCGTGGGCATCACTTTTAATCGCACCCGTTCTTATATTACATAACCTAGGCAGCGGGGTAACCTATGTGAGTCGGCTGACGGAAAAACGTATCATCCTTGGTGTCACAGGCGGAATAGCAGCCTATAAAGCCTGTGACTTGACCCGCCAGTTAATTCGGGCGGGAGCCTGTGTGCGAGTTGTAATGACCCGCGCTGCCACTTCCTTTGTCGCTCCGCTGACTTTCCAAGCCTTGTCAGGTAACCAGGTGCATTTGGATTTATTGGATACGGAGGAGGAATCTGCCATGGGGCATATCCGTCTAGCACGCTGGGCCGATTTAATCCTTGTTGCCCCGGCCACTGCTGATTTCATGGCCCGGCTCCGCGCTGGCTCGGCTGGTGAACTGCTTGATGCTGTTTGTTTGGCGGCAGAAGTCCCAGTCGCGCTGGCACCAGCCATGAACCGTGCCATGTGGTATAACCCGGCTACCCAAGAGAATGCTGCAATCCTGGCCGAACGCCGGGTCCACTTGCTTGGACCGGACAAAGGAATGCAAGCCTGCGGTGAAAGTGGATTTGGCAGGATGATGGAACCCATCGAGCTATGCCAAGCCTTGGAGGCGATATTCACGGAAAAAACTTTGGCCGGATGTTCGGTGCTGGTTAGCGCAGGGCCCACTCGTGAATCCCTTGATCCGGTGCGCTACCTAACCAACCGCAGTTCTGGGAAAATGGGCTATGCATTGGCGCAGGCGGCCATCAACGCCGGTGCCAAGGTCACTCTAGTGAGCGGGCCGGTTTTACTTGAACCACCCAAAGAAGCAATAGTGGTCAAAGTTGAAACCGCAGCCGATATGTTTAACTCGGTGATTGGATTGGCATCTGGACATGATATTTATATAGGTACTGCGGCTGTTGCCGACTATACTCCGGCGCAGGTGGAGGAAGGTAAAATCAAGAAACATGATGAGGCCTTGACGATCCTGCTGAACCGCACACGCGATATTTTGTCTGCCGTTGCCGGTCTACCAAGCCGGCCATTCACCGTGGGCTTCGCCGCCGAAACAGGCCATCTTGAGGCACATGCCAAAGAAAAGCTGGAAAGCAAAGGACTGGATATGATTGCTGCAAACTGGGTGGGGCAGCCCGAGGGAGGCTTTGATAGAGACGAAAACGCCTTGTGGGTATGCTGGCCTGGTGGGGAAAAGTATTTGCCCATGGCATCCAAACAAAATATTGCCATTCAACTTATCGAATTGATATCAGAAAACTATAGTGCGCAAAAAAATACAACATGAAACCCTTGATGGGGGTCGTAATGCATTCATGGAAACTGCCGCAATCTGCGGCAGGTTTCTGGATTAAGGGTTAATGAGCCTATGAGCAAGGGTTCAGGATTAATCAAAGCCCAAATGACGTTTGCAAAAATAACCGGTGGCTTGGCTATAGCCGCATTGATAGTAACCATATCGGTCCATGGCTTTCTCTTTATGGTGACATCGCGTTCGGTTGAAGAAGCCAACGCCCAAAGTGCCGTGGACTCGGCAAAGGACACGGCAAGCAATTTGGGCCATTTTATGGACTGGCTTGACCTGAGTCTAAATGCAATGGCGGGGGATCGCAAGCTTGCCGATATCATTGCCCAAGGCGACCCGAATATGATTAGTCAAGAGGAAAATCGCATCACCCGTGCTGTGACAGGTTCTTGGCTGGTAAGGTTGTTGCCTAAAAATATTGACATTCCAGATGAAACCAGAACACCAAAAATGGGGTTTTCGGACCTGCATATGGTCATCAATTCAGTCAATAAAAAGATACCGCCGGCTATCTTTCTCTCCAATTCTCCCAATGCCCATGTTGCGATGGCGTTGCGTCTTACAAACGGAGGGGGGGTGATACACGCTAGCTGGCCGGTCAAAATTCTCAATGGGGCTTTTACTGTCAGTGGGGCATGCGGGATCGCTTTAAAGCAAGAAAATATAGAATTGATTTATCAGGGAGGGGCTAACTGTAGGGATAACAACAAAGCACCCGACGGAGAAGTGACCGTCAAAGGCGGTCAATGGAAAATTGCTTATTGGGTGAGGACTGGCATATCTGTGAACATCGAATGGTTTGTCGTTAGCCTGTTGGTTTCCATATCTATAATCAGCGGTCTCGGAATTTTTATGGTCCGCCTACAGTACGCAGCTTTAAGCCAAGATCGCAAAAGCTTGGTTAAATTGGCAGATGATTTAATCAGTGGCAATTCGCCAGGCGAATTGGTTTTTAAAATTAGGGAAATTGGGCATATTGCCTCCGATATCCTACGTTTGACGCGAGGCCAACGGGATGCGAATGTTAGGGCAGTTAAATCTAAACCGGACAACAAGCCAAAAACAAACCACAAACCGGCAAAACCCTTGGAAAAGGAAGTGGAAAACCAAGCTGGTGCGACTAATCCCAATAACCAAATAATTGCCGTCGATGTTTCTCCATCGATATTCCGTACTAGTGATATTCGGGGCATAATAGGAGAAACCATTGACACGGATGCCTTTTATGCCATTGGGCTTGCCATTGGTGCAGAGATGGACAGCCGTGGTGAAAGCTTAATCGCAATAGGGCATGACGGACGGCATTCCAGCCAAGCATTTTGCAAATCCTTAGGCAAAGGTTTGGTGGAAAGTGGACGCACAGTCATTGATATTGGCTTGATACCGACACCGTTAATGTATTTTGCCACTAGGACGCTGAACGCACAATCGGGCGCGATTGTGACTGGGGGCAACAATCCGGCAAATTACAATGGGTTGAAAATCATTTTGGGCGGTGACACGGTCTCCGATGCGGAGATTCATAATTTGCGGATGCGAATTAAGGAAAGAAATTTTATTTCCGGCAATGGACAAATTAGCAGTTACAATTTGATTTCGGAATATATTGAACGGGTAATCGGTGACACCCAGCTTGGACACCCGTTAAAAATTGTCATGGATTGTGGAAATGGCTCTACAAGCGTGGTAGCCCCGAAGTTAATCCGCTCCCTTGGCTGTGAAGTGATAGGGCTGTTCTGTGAAGTGGACGGTGGCTTCCCCAACCATCTTCCAAACACTAGCAATCCAGAAAATTTGCAAGCACTCGTTGACAAAGTGATGCAATCGCAAGCCGATTTGGGTGTGGCCTACGATGGCGACGGGGGGTGCTTTGCGTTGGTCGATTCCAGCGGCAAGATTATCTGGCCTGACCGGCAGTTGATGTTGTTCTCCGCTGATGTGCTCTCGCGCGAGCCTGGCGCCGACATCATCTTCGATGTCAGATGCACACGCAACTTGCCTAACTATATTGTGAAAAACGGCGGAAGGCCAGTCATTGGAAAAAGTGGGCATGTGTCCATGGAAGCTAAACTTAAGGAAATCGGTGCGATGCTGGCGGGGGAAATGTGCGGTCACTTCTTTTTCCAAGAGCGTTGGTACGGCTTTAACGATGGGATATACGCTAGCGCCCGCATGATCGAAATCCTGTCCAATGCCTCGGAAAAGAGTGCCGAAGTGTTCGCCAATCTGCCCGACAGCATCCACACTCTGGAAATGGCGATACCGGTGGACGAGGGCGAAAACATATCAATCTTAGCAAAATTGATCGCCTTTGCTGATTTTTCCGATGCCCGAATTACCGATATTGACGGACTGCGTGTGGATTTCATAGACGGATGGGGGTTGGTCCAGGCAATTAACGAGATTTCCCCCGCCCTGATATTCCGTTTTGAGGCTGACAATGAAAAGGCTTTGGCCCATATTAAAGAACAGTTCAAGGAATTGCTACGGCAAGTGAAGCCGGATATCAAGCTTCCCTTTTAAAGTTAAACCCCAACCATAGAATAATCCACCATGCAAGATGTAAAAACCTACATGCACGCTATTGGCGGGAAAGCCCGCTTAGCTTCGCGCTTGATTGGGCGGGCCGATACGGCAGCGAAGAACTTGGCGCTTGTGAACATCGCCAACAGGCTGGAGGCCGATGAACAAGCCCTTATCACGGAGAACGCCAAGGATTTGTCTGCCGGTCGGGACAAGGGGCTGGATGCCGCAATGCTGGACAGGCTGGTCCTTTCTGCTAAAGGCATCAAAGCCATGGCTGATGGCTTGCGCGAGGTGGCGGCGCTGGCTGATCCGATAGGGGAAATCACCGGGTTGGCCTACCGCCCCTCTGGTATCCAGGTCGGCCGGATGCGGGTTCCGTTGGGAGTCATCGGTATCATTTACGAATCCCGTCCGAACGTGACGGCGGATGCGGCGGCGCTCTGCATAAAATCAGGCAACGCTTGCATTTTACGCGGTGGATCAGAGGCCATCCATTCCAATCGGGCCATCGCCGCCCGCGTCCAAGCCGGTTTGGCCGCGGCTGGACTGCCTGAAGATGCGGTGCAATTAGTAGAAACAACTGACCGTGCAGCAGTGGGCGAACTGCTGCGCATGGAAAAACAGGTGGACGTGATAGTCCCGCGCGGAGGCAAGGGACTAATCGAACGGATCATGGCCGAATCTCGCATTCCCATTATTAAACACTTGGACGGCATCTGCCATGTCTTCATCGACGACAAAGCAGACCATGACAAGGCCATTCGCATCGCGATGAACGCCAAGACCCAGCGCTATGGTGTTTGCAACGCCATGGAAACCCTGCTGGTGGCCGAAGGCATTGCCGATTCCATTCTACCCGAACTGGCCAGCTTGTTGACGGAAAAAGGGGTGGAGTTGCGAGGTTGCCCAAAAACCTTGGAACGAGTGCCTAGCGCCACACCCGCAACCGAGGAAGATTGGGACACCGAATACCTTGCTGCAATACTTTCCATCCGTGTTGTCCCCGGCTTGGACGAGGCTATTGACCACATCCACCGCCACAGTTCCCAGCATACCGAAGCCATCGTAACCGAGGACTACACCCGCGCACGCCGCTTCCTGCGCGAGGTGGACTCAAGTTCGGTCATGGTCAATGCATCCACCCGCTTTGCCGATGGCTTTGAATACGGCTTGGGAGCGGAAATCGGCATCAGCACCGACAAGCTTCACGCCCGCGGGCCGGTTGGCTTGGAAGGGCTGACATCACAGAAATTTGTGGTGCTGGGGGATGGGCAGGTGCGTGGATGACCCTTCGGATATTCTCAATAAATACGGCCCCGAAACCACCAATGTTCTCGGTTTCTGTGATAGAAGTACAGGGGCCGCTATACCTAGGCATCGCCGAACACACGATAAACACTCACCGGATGGTTGGTCAA
>QJPH01000225.1 GCA_003242955.1 Candidatus Methylumidiphilus alinenensis | reverse complement strand
CAACACGCGGTTGCTTTGGGTCGTCACCGTGCGCGGGGTGTTGAGGTGGTCGGCATAGACATACAGCAGCCCGGTGCCGGCGCTGACGGTCCCAACCGGTGTGTCGCCTAACCAGATAGTTTCCTGAATCGCTAGTCCTTGGGCGTTGTACTCACCGAGCAAATGACCTGCTTTGTCATAAGCGAAATAGCGGTTTCCCGTCGAAAGGTACACCTTGGCGACGCGCTTGCCTAGGCCATCCATTTGGAAGCTGTCGGACCCGACCGTCATCAAGCGACCACCTAGGTCGTATTGGTAGGTGTAGAAACTGTCACTAAACAGATTGCCAACGACATCGTAGCCCATGTTAAACACGGTCCCATTGGCAATGGTTTCTGACAACAAGGCGTTGCCGGTAGGTTTGATGGCGTAGTTTGTCGTTCCGGCAGTCGTCGCAGTGATAAAACTGGGACTCACGCTCTGCACGGTGGCGTCGCTGGTTTCGCCGCTAATGCGGCTGGCCGCGTCATAGGTGAGACTGCGATTGTCCGTGCCTAAAGGCAGCGTGACCAGCCGACCGTCAAGATCGTAGCTGCGTTTATAGGCCGTGCCATTACCCCAGACCCATGAACTTATCGGGCCAAACGGTTGGTATTGCGCGGCATTGAATAACACCGTGCCGCCGACGGTGACGGCATTCACCTGGCCGTTGGCATTGTATTGGTAGGCAATCGCATGATTGGCCGGGGTGGTCAACTGGCTTAAGCGGCCCGCCGCATCGTATTGATAGTTGGTGGTCAGCGTGATCAAGCCGCTGATTTGCTGCTGTTGCACGACCCGTCCATGGATTTCATACAGCCAAGTGGATGCACCGGAAGTATCGGTCATGCCGGTCAGATGCCCAATGCCGTATTTGCCTTGGTCGTATTGGTAGGTCGCGCTGGAAATGTCGCCATAACTGTTGTTAGGCGTGAAGCTTTTCTTGACCAAGCGGTTTAGCGCGTCATAGCTGTAGAGCGTTTGGATACCACGGGCATCGGTGCGGGTAATGACATTGCCCACCGCGTCATAGGTATAGCTGGTGATACCGGTGTCCGGGCTGGTTTGCTGGGTTTTATTGCCCAGCCCGTCATAAGTGTAAACAGTATTGGCGGAGCGCTGGTCCGTGATTTGGGCTAGATTATCGTTGGCATCGAATTGGTATTGGGTCTTGTCGGCCAGCCGGTCGAAGCTGGCGATCAGCCGGTTCAGCGCGTCGAAATAGCGGATGGTGGCCTTGGACAGCGGGTCGGTGACGGAGGTCAAATTCCCATTGCTGTCATAGCCATAAGTGGTGGTCTGTCCTTGCGCACCGACGGACGTTTGTAGCCGGTTGACCGCATCGAAGGTTTGGCCCAGGCTGCGCGTCAAGGTGCCGGACGGGTCGTAGACTTGTTTCTTGGTTTGATTGTCGTTGGCATCCAGCGTGTAGACAATCTTATTGCCTAGATTATCGCTAACTTGGGTCAGGCGGTGGGCCGGGTCATAGCTAAAAGCGGCAAAGCTGGCATCGGGTTTAGTGATTTTCAACACCTGTCCGGCGGCATCGTAACTGTAAGCAGTCGTTTCACCGCCTGTGTTGCGCGACAGCAGCCGCCCGCGTGGATCATAGGCCAGTTGAGTTATCAGGCCATTCGGGTCTTGCAGGGTCAAGGGCCGCCCATCGGCATCGTAAGCGGAAATGGCCGTCACATGGCCCAACGCATCGGTGACACTGGCAAGGTCGCCCTTGGCATCATAGCTGTATTGGGTTATGTCGGCGACATCGGTGCGCGGCCCGTCGGCTTGGGTCACCTGTCCGTTGGCATTGTAGGTGTAGCTCCACGTCCGGGTGTTTTTGCTGTTGCTGGCATCGGCAATGGTTTTTTGGGTCAAATTGCCGTGGCTGTCGTAGGACAATGTCGTGACGCGATTCGGCTCGGTGATCTGCGTCGGCAGGTGGAAAGTCGGGTGCCATGTGGTCGTGATGGTTCGCGCTTGCGCCGTGCCGGTTGCCTCGGTGCGCGAGGTCTGGTTGCCCCGCGCATCATGTGTATAAGTCGTGACGTTGTAGTCATAGTCAGTTTTGCTGGCGATAAAACCGTTGGCATCATAGCTGAACGCGTTGCCGCCTAACGACGGGATGGGGACACCAGTCAGAGAAACCGGCTTGATCATATTGAACAGTGTTGTAAATCCATAAGTGTGCACATTGCCGTTGGCATCGGTCACTGTCGAGGCATTGTCGCCATAGGAAACCGTCGTCAGCTCCGCGCCGCCCGCGTGTTGGCTTGATATGGCGGCGCCTTGCGCGTTATAGCCCCAAGTGGCGAAGCGATTGCCGAGTTCGTCAATAATGCCGGTCAGGGCATGAGGTAGGTTAGTGTTCGCGGTGTTGGTCTGTTCGTTATAGACATAGTGGCGAGTGGTCTTATCGGGATAAGTTACCGCTATGGGATTGTTGTTCGCATCATAGGCGTAGGCATAGACACCGCCGTCCGGCGCGGTCATATGAACAACGCGGCCCGATGAGTCATAGGCAAAACTCATGACATGCCCAAACGGGCCGGTCACTGTGGTTAGCTGATTGCTGCCGTTATAGCTCAGCGTCGTGGCCAGTCCATCACGCGAGGCGATAGACAATAAAGTGCCATTTGCCGCATAGGTTTCTGTAGAGTCGGAAGCAGTCAACAACTGATAAGTGATAACACCGTTAGCTGTCGTGGTCGTCAGCACACTGGTGACATCAGGGTCGGCGGTGTAAACACCGTTGTTATTGGTGAAGGTGTCTTGCCGCCCATCGGCTCGCGTTACGGTCACAGTCGTACCTGAGACGGTAAGGGCGCGATGCCATGTCGTGCGCCAATTCGAGCCAAAGGCCGACCCTCCCGTATCCAAGCTATTGTAATAGCGCACAAGGCTTAGCCCCGTATTCGGGGAAGCGGTAAAATCAGTTTCAATTTGTAGCTTATTACCCGTTGCCGCATTGATCGGATTACCACACAGCGCATTGAGTACGGGGTCGGTTGCGTTGTTCCCTGGGCAGGTGTTTTGCGAAGGTTTCCCGATGTCTTTTTGAGGAGTCTGTACAGTTCCTCCGCTCCAAGTTCCTTGCTCGGTAGTCGTGTAGTCGCAATCAAATCCCATCCCGTTACCATTCTCACTGGTAGGAGGTAGAGAAGCTAAATACCCGTAAATAGTAACGTCATCCCAATTTAGATTTAGATGATATGCTTCGTACATCGAAACGACAGTGGATGCACCAAGACGCCCAGAGAGGGCAGCTGAAGACTCTATTACTTCTCCGTTAGTTCCTAGAGTAATTATACCGTATTTATCTTGTACTGAAACACCGAAAGCTGTTATGGTATAACTGTAATCGCCGTATCCAAGCGAAGTTGCTGTGATCGTTATACCACCAATTGATGCAGGGCATTGAGGAGGGTTATTAACAGATGGTACTGTCAATTGAGGGCCAACATAATTATATGTAAGCGTCAAAGCCTGAGCATCAAGTATAAAACAAAAACTCACGAGCAATACTAAAATAATACAAGCAAATCGCTGTAACAATAAACAGAGTGAAGTCTGCTCCATTCCAACTTCTTTATTGGCTGGTGCGTTCATAAATTATTCCGTCTTCCAAAATCGAGTAAATCTGAGCAATCATAAATTCCCGATTCGCCATCGGTAAAAACCAGCTTCAGTTCGCAATTTCTGAAACCAATTCCGGGTTACTCTTGGTTGTGTTGCGACGTGTGTGCCTTCATATAGGCTTGCAAAATAGCATTGATGCGCGTCTGATAACCGCGATCCTTCCGAAACCATTCCAAAACATCAGCGTCAAGCCGCATGGTGACAACTTCTTTACGGCGCGGCAAGACGACCGCCGCGCTTTTCCAAAACCCTTCATCCGTGGGCATGGCATCTGGGTCGGCCTCTATGGCGGCATGAATTGCGGCATCACTCATACACCGCAACTGTTCCCAATCCGTGTCACGGTTAGATTCCAACCCGCTGCCAGTAGGTTCGTCGTTCATGGGGTTCTGCCCTCCACGCTGAAATAATGCGTCGTTCATCGTTGTCCAAGTCGGTATAAATCACCGTTATTTCCAAGCCGTTCACAAGGCCGATAGCGTATATGCGGACTTCGCCATACTCAAAGCGGTCATCAACACGTTCAACGGTCGGCCCTTCAAAAATCCGCCGTGCGTCCTCAAAGGCAATTCCATGCCATTTGATGTTGCTGCGATTTTTGTCTTCATTCCAAGTATATAACATAAATTGTATTTACACAACGTCAATATTCCCTCGTTGAAAGGGCCGTAGGATACGCTGAGGAACGAACCACATCACTCGCGTTGCCCTCCGCCGATAACAACACTTCATATCCCAATCGGATGCAGGACCCGTAGGGCGGAATAGGCGGTACTCCGGGGTATTCCGCCGCATGTGTAGCCATTCGGCGCAATACGCGAGTACGCTATTGCGCCCTGCGCTCAACCGCTTAGCCGCCCTCATTGGACCAATCAAGCACATATTCTAAAGTCTGCGGATCAATACGAAAGCCGTTTTGAACCAATTGTTCGACAAGTGGTGTGAGCGCGGCAATCTGGCTTTTTTTCTTTGCCCGCATGAGTACACCAAGAGTACCCGTCATCGGGATACCCAGAGTTTTCGCACATCTTCGCGCTGCGCCATCGTCTAATACTGCTTCACAGGCGGGGTTCGACAAGCACCAAGAAAGAACTTGGGTTTCCCCCGCGCCCAAATCCCAAGTGGCGACAATATTGGGTATTGAGACATCAGGGCGGATAAAACACCGGCCCGACGAAGCCAGCCAAAGTCTCGCCGGATCATAGATGGGGCCATCATTAATTTCGTCGGCAACCGCTTGAAGAATCACGAGTTGTGTGCATAATACCGTAAGCAAATTAAGCTGTTGTATTTTGCCAAGCAGAATGGTGGGCGATGAATTGACAACCCAAGTTTTAGTCACGCTCGATTTCCTTTTGCAATTCCTCGGGCGTTGTTTGAAATGGCGAGACATTGAACCGACTTAACGCCAACAAGAAATCATGACGGCTCAAACCGGCGATTTCGGCAGCCTTGGCTTGAGAAACCAATTGCATTTCATACCATTTTACCGCAGCCGTGACCCGCATTTCTGAAACAAATTCATCAGGGGTTTTGCGTAGCGCGGAAAAAATGGTATCTGGTAGATGTAAGTTCACTTGAATATTCAAAATATTATCTCTTTGGTAAAGCTATCGATAGTCGCGTAACAGAAAACAGGTTTCAAAAATAACCGCCCCACAGGTCTGCAAAGGCGGCGTAATGATCTTTATGTATAGCGTTTTCATCTTTAAAAGATACCTAAAAAATGGATATTTAGTTAACGCTACAAGTTACCTGAATTCCCTGCTCTTTCATACTGGCTATCAAGTAACTATTTGATGTTGAAAACGCTGTAAGATTGGCATAATAAATATCACCACGCTTCATCGCTCAATCCATCCGCTATGGCACATTCCCATGTCGAATCGGTTTCGTGGTTGGCGTTTCTATAAGCCATCTCCAAGTCTTCGTCGCTAGGCAATGGTTCATCGGATGATTCGATGGGTTCAACTAGCGTCACAATTGCCCGGTAGCCCCTCTCCAATTGGAGCGGTTCACAGAACTTTATGATACCTTGTTTGCTTACTTCAGCCTCTATTGCTTGCAGCATATTTGACTCCGCGTTTTCTGGAACCCACGCTCCAGCGTCACTGCCATTAAGTTAAGATGCATTAAGCGTGAAATCAGCCCTTGACGGAACGCCAAGCCCCAGCTTGGCGCGGTACACCCTTGTACCAAGCTGGGGCTTGGCGTTCCGATTAAGCGCTTAACTTAATGTTAGTGACCCTTGACACTATTCTGGTGCGCGTTATAGCTAAACTAGATTCTATTACATTTTTTGTAAATATTCGGCCAACCCGTATCCGAAAATTACCGGATCAGCCCATTTTTGAAGCCTTTTTCCAAGGGATACAGCCATACGTCCTTGATGGGAACGCTCTGCTTGCCGGATGGGCCGAGCTTGCCGCGCCCCTGGGTCTGGCCTACATGGAGCCAGTTGGCCGCCCGGTAACACGCGCCGGTGAAGCGGTCTTTTTCGACAAAGGTTTCCAGCAGCAGCGGGCGGTAGCCATAGCGGTGCTGCCAGTCCCCCGGAAGTTGCCTGACCGCCAGCCCCAATATCTTGGATGCGAGGTTGTTTGAGCATACCCATGGCAAGATCAGGAAGCGGGCGTTGTTGACGACGAGATGGAGGTTTCGCTGGCGTTGCCCGTGGTCCCAGCCGATGAAGCGGTCGCGCGGGGCGCACTGCCAGGCGGCGGCGCCAAAGCCCAACAGCGCGACCAGGTGGCCCCCTGCGCTGACCCAGTAGCGCAGTTGCGCACCGGGGAGGGTTTGGAAGCCGAGGTAGTGGTAGCGGTGGATGAATTCATTCCACAGGCGGGAGTCCGCACGACCGCCGACCGGCTGCAGCTGCAGTGTGGGCAAGGCATGGGCGGGTGCATGGATGGGGGCTTGCGGGC
>QJPH01000458.1 GCA_003242955.1 Candidatus Methylumidiphilus alinenensis | reverse complement strand
ATTAAAAACTCCTCATCGTTTTTGCCGAGCGAATTTAATATCCGCCGCGTGTATTTTCTCGCCCTGAAGATGGTCTTCAAGTCCAGCATGCTGCCCCTGTCGAGTCCCTCAATTTTGGCGGACAATAGCCGCGCAAAGGTTACCATGAACAGGGAGAAGTTGGCGTTGTGCCGACTTGCGTTTCCTTGACGTTCATGAAGTCTTCCAACCCCCAGTATTGCTTGGCGTCTCTAAAGTCAAACTCGATTTGAAACCTCAGAGAGTAATATTCGATCAACGTCTCGCTGGCCAAGGCCAAGTCATCGCTGAACAGCAACACCTTTGCAGTTCTCCCCGTTTTCAGGTTGGTCTTCACGATGACGACGACATTCAGCAATTCGGGGAAGTTCCTGTGCCAGACCTGTGCCTGGTAGACGCGGGTTCGGACATCCTTTTCCACCGCATCTGTTTTCAGATGCTCATCCGTCAACGTGTCCAGCGTCAGCTTCTCGCCATATTTGCGCCGCCTGCCCTTGCCCGAATACCCGCCAGCATAGGGGAAGTACAGCTTGGAGTCATGGCGCAACTTGGAGATCAGATGCAGCCCCGTTTGCGTAACCCCTTGTAGGCCTGAATTGTTCCCTAATGCGCCATCGTACACAACACGACGATACCCAAGTCCAACCCGATCAGTTCCAACGCGGCACGGATGCAGCCTTGCAACTGCGTCTGGAACGGCGACAATTCCACATCCTTCCTGTTTTTGTTGACGCTACCCTTGGGCCTGCCCCGCTTGTCGGGCTTCTCCTTGACGGCTTTCGGCGCACTTTCACGGACCTCTTCGCGCACCCGTTGCCCGGTGATCAAAGGGTAGGAGGTGCGGGTTTCGAGGATCAACTCGTGGCGGTGACGTAAAAAGGCCAAAGTCGAGACACTGTGAGGGTCTCCTGTTTTAGTCAATTGGAGACTCCTCCGAAGGGGGCTTGCAGTCAAGCTTCCTGAGGGGGTTCAACCTCCAACCCTCGGCCTATTTGATCAAATAGACAAGAAAACCCATCAAAAAAACTGCTCAGGCTCAATTTAGCCAAAAAATCAGCATTTTCCCGATATACATCGGTTGTGAACTTGAGCATCATCTAGGCGATCATTGGGCATTGCCGTTGTTCAAGACTGGATGACATCTGCCTTATGTGAACGACTTTTGCCCAAATATTAAGAAGAGATGTCTACATGTTTATAGAACAAGAAAAAACTGCCCCGCCCATCACGGTCATTTGCGCAGACAACCACGAGATTTTCCGTCAAGGTCTGTTAGCCCTGCTAAAGACGATTGAAGCCATCGAAACCTTGTGCCAGGCCGCCAACGGAATCGATGCATGGCATCACATCAAGCAGTTTAGGCCCGATGTCGCCATTTTGGAAATTCATTTGCCCGGCCTTTCGGGCTTGGACATAGCCCGCAATTCCGTTCAGGCGGGTTTGCCTACCCAATTCGTACTCCTGACGGCCATCGAAGCACAAAAGGCCGGTGTCGCTGGCTTCGTCGTTAAATCCAATTCATTTGAAGAATTGATGCTGGCCGTGCGGACGGTCCATCATGGCGGCACGTTCATGACAGCGTCCATCCGGGCCAAGCTTCAGGAGTGGCACCGGCAAGGCAAGCCGAACATAGCGCTTTCGCCTAGGGAACGGGAAGTGATACGGCTGATTTCATTGGGCAATGGCAGTAAAGAAATTGCCCGGATCCTCGACATTTGTCCGCGCACTGTGGACACCTATCGTGAGCGTTCCATGGAAAAACTCGACCTACATTCCGTTGCCGATGTCGTGCGCTATGCGGTAAGTGCAGGGATGGTGGCGTGAAGTGTTTGGGCTGGTGTGTAGGTTGTTTCACGGACAGGCGTGTGGGGTGACGGGCCGGCTTCGTGAGGATGGATGATCCGTTATCTTAACACCACCGAACGACGGCAGGGCATCTGGGCTTCCGCTGTCAACGGTAGAACATGGCAAGCTTGCTGGGCCTGTCAATGATTTCAGTGTTAAGACCATATAAAGAGGCAGTTATGAACGGTTCTGTAAATACAAAATTACCGAAGGCTAACAAAAAAGGGAGTTTGACGGTGGTGGGCTCTGGCATTAAGAGCATCGGGCACATTACGCTAGAGACTCAAGGATGGATCAGGGAGGCGGATATCGTGGTTTATTGCGTGGCCGACCCGGCGACTGAAATTTGGATTAAAAAAAATAGTAAGGAATGCTTTGACCTGTATACCTTGTATGGCAATACCAAAAAAAGGATAGATACTTATAACGACATGGTGGATGTCATGGTCAAGCACACGCGGGCGGGGAAAAACACCTGCGCCGTGTTCTATGGGCATCCGGGGGTGTTTGTCCTGCCCTCTCACAAAGCCATCAAGATTCTGCGCGATGAAGGCTACCGGGCGGTGATGCTCCCCGCCATTTCTGCGCTGGATTGCCTCTATGCGGACTTGGGGCTAGACCCTTCGACCCATGGGTCGCAGGAATTCGAGGCAACCGACTTGCTCCTGCGCAAGCGTCAACTGCACAATGACATGCATTCGGTCGTCTGGCAAATTGGCTGTGTGGGCGATCTGGGGTTTAAGTTTTCAGGCTATGACAACCGCAACCTCAACGTGTTGGTTGACTATCTGGAGACGTTTTACCTGCCAACCCATCAAGTCGTCCATTATCAAGGTTCGCAATATCCCATGTGTGAGCCTAGCATAGAAAGAATCGCCTTGGGTGATTTGAGAAAATCCAAGGTCACCGGCATTTCAACCTTATATATACCGCCCCAGGAAAAATCCGTCACTGACCCGCAGATGATGGCGCTATTGGGCTTGGCACCCAAACCCGCAGCCGGGGGGGCTGCCACTCCGGCGGCATGCCAGCCTGCCACCGCCATGGAATACATGCCGTCACCGTCGCGCAGTGGCTTGGCGCAATTTATTGCCGACGTGGCCGAGACGCCGTCCTTATTGCTTGCCTTCCAAACCAACCCGAAGGCGACCCTCAGGTTATGCGCGAAAATGACCGCGCCGGAAGAAAAGGCCATCTTGTCAAAACATCCGGGCATGATCCGAATGGCGATGAAGAATCTTAAGGATTACCCGCATTTGGAACATATTTACCTGGCCCATAACCCTAAGCCAAAGTAAGGGTTTGCTGTCCTGAACACGCCCATTCTTCACTATCCATCAGTTATTGAGGCACACGAACATGGCTACAGTTTCTCCATCCCAGCTACAATTCAACGACGCCCAGCGTTTTTTCACTAATTGCCTGACTGGCGGTAATGCGCCGGAAAGCTTGACCCAGCAATATTTGAATGTCATCAATCAGGGAGCCACTGCCAACAATTCGGCATTGGTGACTAATTGGTTGACTCAGCAAGGCTATACCTGCACTCCAACCCAAATTGTGCAAGCGCAGGAACAAATGTCTAATAATCAGCTATCGTTCTGGACCGGGGTTTACGGTACGACTTCGATTAATAGCGCTACTGGGTATGTTTTTGGTCCTCCTTTGGTTGTGGAGAGTGACACCCAAGTGATGCTGGATAATGTCGCCTTGGTCAATTTCACGTTTACCCCGAGTTCGAATAGGACGACGGGTACCTTAAGTTGGACTTTGGCAAACAATGCAACGGCTGGCAGCATTACCTTCTATCCGCCAACCCCCATTACCCAGGATACCAACACAAACCCCACTAATTCTTTTGCCGGAACCTTGCAAACATCGGCCTCGGCTACCGCTTTGCCGTATAGCGGTTTGATCGGACCGATTACCGCAATGCCATTAGAAACCTGGTCAGGTTATTATGGGACCACATCGATTGAAACTAGCCCTGGTCAATATGCCACCGGGCCTATTCTAGTGGTCGTCAGCGCCACGCAGGTGACGCTTAACAATGTCGCGCTGATCAATTTCGTCTATGACGATGTCAATAACCAGGTGACTTGGAGTTTGACTGATAATAACTCGACCGCCGGCAGCGTCAGTTTCGTGAATGTACCAACCGCGATCCCGCCCAGTACCTATGTAGGCAATACCTTTTACGGAACCTTGACCCAAAAGAGCGGCGCGACGGCGGTCAATTATAGTGGTCAAATTTCCACGCCTACCAATCTGCAATCATGGACGGGCACTTACGGCATCACTTCGGTCAACAACAGCACGACGACGGTTGGCCCAACCCTGGTCGTGGCCGGCAATAATAGTGTCACGCTAGGCGGTACTGCGCTGCAAAACTTCACCTATTTAGGCAGCACGCTGACCTGGACTTTGAGCAATAATGGCACGGCAGGCAACATTACCTTCGCTTTGATTACCACGCCCACTGCCAGCGGCTATGTCGGGAGTTCATTCAGTGGCACTTTGCAGCAAGGCGCCAGCGCATCGTCACTACCCTATTCGGGTCTGGTCGGTGCTGCACCAGGCAGCTACCCTAGCTACCCTGGGCCATCGACTTTCGAAACCGTGATGCAATATCTAGGTTATGTTGTGACTGGCGGCTTCGCTTTGGAAATGAGTTATAAACTTGGTTCGTGGGCATACACTAAATTAACAAGCACTCCTCCTGAGGGTGATGTAGTGGAAGACCCAGACGTTGGACCGGAAATCGATCCGGTTGACCCACCTCCGATCAACACCACCACCGACACCACCACCGATGTGACGACCGACGTAACCACCGATGTCACGACCGACGTAACCACCGATGTCACTACCGACGTGACCACGGATGTCACGACCGACGTAACCACCGATGTCACCACAGAAGTGACGACTGAGGTCACGACTGAAGTGACTACGGAAGTCACCACTGACGTGACCACAGACGTCACCACTGACGTGGAGGTGGTTACAGATGTCGAGGTAATAGTGGTCATGTGATTGCTTGTTAGCTGATGATGTGCGGAGGCCGGTCCGGTTTTACCCGAAGCGTGACGGGGTTTGCAACCCCGTCACTCACGTTTTGTAATTCACTGCGGCCTTCAAACGTCCCGGTCGGGGTTGCAAATCTCAACAGGCTTTGTAGTAGCCCGGATGGAGCGCCAGCGTAATCCGGGGAAACGGAGCCACTATCACCCACAGAAATTGGCGGCAGCGCTCCAAGCCGGTAGCTGCGCCGCCAGCGTCGATCACTCGTGGCAAGTTGGCATCCCCGTTTCCGCCTCCGTCCCCCAGGTGTCCAGCCAAGCGGCGACTTCCCCGCCCGTCAGATGCAGCCCCGCCCCCTGATATTCCCGCCAACTGTCCATCGCCTCTTGATGGAAGGATTCCCGCTGCTCTTCGCGGCCCGGGTATTGGCGCAATGCCTCTTTCATCAGGGAATGCGGCTTGCGCTGCCGGGCCTGCTGCGCCTGTTGGACCGGTTTGCCAGCGGCCTTACCTGGTGCGCGGCGACTGCGGGTTCGGCAACGACTTAGGTCTGTGCGGACTGGAGGCGAGGGACCAGGGCTACCTGTTCAAGCTGCGGTTGACGGCCAAGGTCAAGCGCCATATCGAGCGGTGCTTTTTCGGGGGTACTTGGGTGGATGCCGGCGCGGGCTGGGAAGGCATGGACGGACGGCTCAGGCTGACCGGCTGGGATCGCGAGCGGCGCGTCGTCATCCTGCGCCGCCCGTTGCAGGACGAGGTGGCGCTGACGGGGCAGGCCGACGGGCAGCAGGTGCTGGCGTTCATCGAGGATGGCGACGCCGTCAAGCGTTACGAGTATGCCGTGCTGGTCACCTCGCTGCCGCACGGAATCCTGACGGTTGCCCAACTTTACCGCGACCGCGGCGACGCCGGGAACAGCTTTGACGAGCTCAAAAACCAGTGGGGCTGGGGCGGCTTCACCACCCAGGGTTTGCACCGTTGCCAACTCACCGCCCGTGCCGTGGCGCTAGCCCTACTTCCGCAACTCAAGGCGAAAACGCAGCTAACTGATTGATCCGCCGTTAGCGAAAGGCAAAGGTCGGCACTACAGGCCTATTGACAGTTTTAGGGTGTCGGTATTGCGTTTGCGGTGATTTTCGGGGGAGGCTGGGGCGGCAGTTCGCGCTTCAATTGGGACAACAAGAGTAGCTGGTCCTTTTCGGGCTGGGTGTGTCGGGACAGGACGAGGCAGCGCCCGTCGGTGGTCGGCAAATGCACATCGACCATTTGCAAGGCCGCCATTTTTTCCAACACGGCCCGTGGCGTCAGTCCGGGGGCCAACGCGCGCAGCCGGTGCTTGAGCGTGACTTGCAGGCAATAGGCCATGAAGGCGACGAAGATGTGCGCCTCGATGCGGGCATCGGCCTGGTGGTAAATCGGACGGATCGACAGGTCGCCCTTGATCTCCTTGAATGCCTGCCCGACTTCGGTGAGTTGGATGTGAGCGCCACAGCAGCGCCGGGTCGTCGCCTTTTGAGCTTGCGCACTTTTTTTGATGGGTTATCCGGCCTATTTGATCAAATAGACTGAGGGTTTGAGGTTGATCCCCCTCAGAGAGCTTGACTGCAAGCCCCCTTTGGAGGAGTCTCCACTAAACCAATAACGGAGACCCCCACAGTGTGCCAGATCATCCTTCAGTCCGCCGAGTTTTTTGCATTACTCCTTCTCATCGACATCGACCTTGCCGCCGTGGCGAAGGCCCAAG
>QJPH01000136.1 GCA_003242955.1 Candidatus Methylumidiphilus alinenensis | reverse complement strand
CTTTGGCCTGTTTCCCCTAGTCTGTGCGCCCGCGCCCCTTAGCTTTGGCGTTAGGCTCTTCGTTGGGTGTCGTCTCGGCGTTGGGCAAACCACAAACCATACTTCTACCTACTACAAACAGAGAATAACACGCATGGAAATGAAAACAGCTACACCTATCAAGTCAAATCTATTACAAAACTGGAATCATTACACCATGAAAGCAATAATAAAACATGTGTTTTTTTTAGTGGCATTTGGTTTGTCTGCGTCTGCGACTGCTAGCCAAATCGTATATCACACAACTAATCCAGATAATACATCTCCACTAACAGGGTGGACAACAGACACAAAGTCTGGATTGCAGTGGTTGGATGTTACAGACACAGCAGGTTTAACCTATGCACAAGTTGAAAGCAATCCACTATATAGCGGATGGAGCTATGCCACAAATACTCAGTTAAACCAATTAATAAAAGATTCTACAAATATAACTATACAGCCATTACAAAATATACAAATAACTAATGGCTCTGTCTATTATCCAGGAAATTTCTCAGGTCTAACGATCTACAATAACCAAATATCAAGCAATACAGCGGTAGGTTTTAATTATATACACTTATTAGACCCGCTAATTAATTCATTAGGTTCAACACTAGATACATATGTTCAAGAAACATACGGTTATCCAACATATGATTCATATTTCCAAGCTACTGACCCACATAACCCTAGCACAACATATAATTACTATCACAATACATATATAGATGGTTTACTTGCTAAAGATGCTAATGGAAACGAAATTGGTCATATACAAAGTGTAGCTGCCAATGTACACATAGATTCTTATGGGCAGCGAAGTGATTCACTATACGATTCCGCATATTATTATACTTCAAATTCTGCGCCAGTCGGGGGAAACCTTTATGGGTCGTTTTTAGTGCGTGATACTGCAATGATCGCCACTCCAATCCCCGCCGCTATCTGGATGGTCGGTTCAGTACTGGTGGGCTTGATTGGGTTTAGTCGCAGCAAATTGCAAGTATAAACGCGGTAAGCCATGTAGGTCGGGCGCGTCTCTTTGCGTTGTGCCCGACATTCGATTATTGGAACGGTAAAGATGCTGCTCGTACCATGGGTCTCAAAGCATTGCACCGGATGGTAAAAAGATCAAGATCAAGAGCAAAAGCCAAGATCAAAAGCAAGATCAAGGGCCAAGAGCCTAACCCGGCATTCGAGGGGACGCGGGATTATGCTTTGGCCTGTTTTCTCCTAGTTTAGTCCGCCCGCGCCCCTTAGCTCGGGCGTTGGGCGGTTCATATGACGGCATCTTTATGCTCGTCTAGCATTGACAGATTGTAGTCTTGCGGCTACAGTTCGTTTATGATGGAAATTCGCAAGACTGAGGTATACGCTCTGTGGCTGGACGGACTGCGCGATCTAAACGCAAGAGCGCGTATTCAGGTTCGTGTTGAACGGTTGGCCGCAGGTAACGCGGGTGATGTCAAACCCGTAGGCGAGGGTGTCTCCGAGTTGCGAATCAATTACGGTCCTGGTTATCGGGTGTACTTTACAATGCGTGGTCGCGAGTTGGTGGTTCTGCTGGCGGGTGGCGTTAAGGGAACACAAACCACAGACATAAAAACTGCCCTGCACCTCGCGCGCAATCTATAAGAGAGGATGATGAGCAAAACAGTTACTACTCGCTATGATGTTGCCGAACACCTCCGAACCCCGGAAGAAATGGCCGCCTACTTGGATGCCTGCTTTGAAGAAGCAGATGGCAATTCAGCATTCATTGCCAAGGCACTTGGCGACATTGCTCGTGCGAAAGGCATGTCGCAGGTCGCCCGCGACGCTGGGCTATCCCGCGAAAGTCTTTACAAAGCTCTCTCCGGTGATCGTAGCCCCGACTTCGACACTATTCTAAAAGTAGTGAATGCACTAGGCTTGAAGTTGCACACCGAGATGCGCAATGGCGGTGGCTTGCCTCATATTGCGCCGGAAGTATAAAAAGCCAAGAGCGAAAAGCAAAGCGCAAGAGCCACTCTTTTCTAGTCCGCCGCCCAACCCGGCGTTCCAGCCGACCCGCGTGGACGTTTGGTGTGTTCAGTCTGGCTCCTTCCGCGCGGGCGGCTGAACGGGGTCGTTAGCTCTCACATATGAACCATCCGACTTTTTCTGCCCTACCGACTCAAGCTCAGTCTGCTTTGGCAAACCTCTCGTCTGCAGTTGCTGGCGTAGTTCCAATTGATGTCCGCACTTGGCAAATTGATGTCTCAATTTTGCCGCTTGAGAAAGACGGGTTGCAATTAATCCAAGAAGTGTCTGAATGGGCAGGCAAGAGCAAGGCCTGCCTTTACTACTTTGAGTGCTGCTCACCGAGCATCGATTTAGCCAAAGTCGAGCGAGTATTTGCTGATGCAAAGGCGCATGAGACTAATGACCGCGCGTATCCTCGGTTAAATACTTCTGGCAAGTGCTTCTACGTTGGTAGCTCACAGTCTGTCGCCAAGCGACTAACCGAGCACCTTGGGTATGGCGCAAAAAAAACCTATGCGCTGCAATTCATTCACTGGTCGCGCCCGCTGTCATTACACCTTGAGTTCGTTTGCGCTAAGTACCCAGAGACAACGCCGAGCGCTGTAGTCCAGACACTAGAAGACACTCTGTGGGAAACCAAAGCCCCCATGTTCGGTCGCCAAGGGCGCAAATGAGAGCTAACCCGGCGCTCAACCTCGCTCCCTTCGGTCGCTGGACGCTGCGCGATAAAGCCGCGCAGCGCCGGTTAGCTCTACGTTAGGCTTCACATTCGAGACCGACTAAGCATTAGGCGCACGAAGAAAGGGCAATGAATATATGGAAAACCAAACACAGGCAACTTTAATTTCCAGTGGTATATTAGATGACGTAAATTTAATATTAGGTATCGACCCATATAGTGGAGGAGCTTCAAAGGAATATTTCTGGCCCCGCAATCCATCTGCTTGGGAAGTTGCCTATTTCTTGATACGTCTTGCAACTTATGTTAATTCGCTTGTATTCTTCGATAAAGTTGAATTCATTCGTTTCCCCACTCCCATTCCTCTCCAAGCACATCTTAACTTTTTTACCAATGAAAATATTCTACAACCTACCAAGGAGCAATATTCAATAAATTACGATGAAAGCCACGAAACCCTAGTAAATTTTGTCAAATTAAATCTTTACACATTAAAGGGATTTCAAGGTTTGTTTCGCAACACAATCTCTTATAAAGATTTTGATGACGAAGATCGATCTGATTATTATGCCTCCCAACTCATCGCCACCTATTGGGCAAGTGAGAAATATGGTTACCGCTACCTTGCACACGCATTTGAAACTCCAGCAATACTTTATGGTATCAACCAAGGAATTAACGTTATTTCTCAAAACAAAATAGATGAAAGCATTTCAACTAAAATTGCAATGAATTATATTAATAATAAGAGAAAAGGAATTCTTGCTGAAGAGATGGAGTCAGCATCACTTTTTGAGATTTCGTTGCCGCCTATATTAACCCTTGCAATTCTAGAGGCAGAGGACTTCCGCAATCTCTTAGAAATTGTTATAAATATTCGTAAGGAAGCAGTTAGTTTCCGTAGAAAAATGTATATTCTTGATGAAGCAAAAGCTCCCCTCCCCCAGATAAAAGAGGCTATAGCTGAGTTAGAAAATGAGGGTTCAATTTTATCCAAAATTATTAGTAATGTGAGCTTAGGAAGTCATTTATCCATAATTAGCCTTAAATATCCTGCTGATAAATTACTAGCTCCGAAGAAAAATTTTCTAACGCTACTTAGTCAGACAATTCCAAGACGGTCTGTTATAGCACGAAAAATTACTAAATTGTTTTACAAAAGTGACCTTACAGTTGACGGCAATCAAGTAGTCTGTTGTTTGAGAACATTTTTTGACAAATGATGCAACGCAAATTACAATGCGCTAATTTGCCGTAATGCGGTAAAGGCGCAACTGGCTTTCCCCGTTCCCTCCCGATGATCAGACGGGGATTTTGCCCCTTGTGGAGAACAAAATCGAGATATAAGATACTGTTAAAGACCCTGTGGTCAGGGTCATAGCACCGGATGTTCAAAAGCCCAGAGCGAAAAGCCAAAATCAAAAGCAAGTTCAAGGGCCAGAGCGAGAGCCTAACCCGGCATTCGAGGGGACGCGGGGTCATGCTTTGGCCTGTTTTCTGGGAGACCGTCCGCCCGCGCCCCTCAATTCGGGCGTTGGGCTTACAAAAACCGGCGTTGGGCGTAATAGTGAAATACATCGGGAGAAACGGCATGTATGTTGAAGCAAGCGGAATAGCAAAGTTCAAAGTGAACGCGACAGGTGAAGAAATCACTGTTGATGCGGCTGATCTTTACTGGGACTGCGAAGGCACTGGCGAGGAGCGCCAAATGGGAGCAGAGTTAGTTTATTCTGCTGAATATTCCATCGAAAGCAACTCTGGTGAAAGTTACGAAGTAACATGGAGCGTTTGGGAATATCCTGTTGGAGCGGAAAATACCAAAGAAACTAATGTTCCAGATGGAGTTTCTTTAGTAGAAGACATTCGGTATGGTTTGTCACATGAACCAGAACAGAACCAAGACGAATTAAACTCGTAACTCGTAAGCCAAGTAGGTCGGGCGCGTCTCTTTGCGTTGCGCCCGACAAAAGCGGAGAAGAGCCAAAGCCCTCTGTTCCCGGCGTTGTCTCCCCGTCCGGCAGCCCAACCCGGCGCTCAAGCGGACGCGGGGTTACGTTTTGGCTCCGTGGCGAGGCTTTCCCGCCGCGCCGCTTAGCTCGGGCGTTAGGCGGTCAAGGCTAAATTTGAGCTTGGTCACTGAATAGTCAAAATTTTGCAGCGGGGAATTGAAAGATGTTTCACAATCCTATTTGGAAACGAGCTATAGCTTTTATTATCATATTTAGCATTGTATCCTCTTCGTTTGCAGGAGAACTAAGCCTACCAAGTGATAAGCGATGGATAATGATAGCAAGTCGCTCAACATTTGAAGAAGCTAAACAACTGGCAGATTATTATAAGCAGAACTTTAAGGGAACAGCTATTTTTTATACGCCAAACGGCAAAGACAACCTTCCTTGGTATCCTATCACGATAGGATATGTTCCTTATCCTGCGGGAACCGCTACACTTAGCAAGCTGATTGCAGATGGTACAATACCTAACGATTCATATCTCGCTTCTGGGAACAAATTTACAACCCCTCCGAATGTCAGCCAGACAAATACAACAAATAGTACAACAAATAATGCTTCTAACTCTGATGGGGTCGCTGCTCTTTTAGGATTACTAGCAATTGGTGCTGTTTTTTATGCTATTGGTACTTCTGGCTCAAGCTCCAATAGTGATAGTTCAAATTTATATGATTCAAGCGAAGAGCGACAGCCATCCAGAGCAAAAGAAAGAAACGAGGGAACAACCTGCAGAACCGCTCATACCACATGCACAATCTTTTCCGATGATATTGGCAACTCATGCTCATGCACAATTGAAGGTAATAGCTATTCAACTACTGAATATGGAAGCGTAGAAAAGGGAAGTCTAGATCATATTTTACTAGATCGTCTTCCGTAATTATATTCAGCCGGGTACGGTCGGGCAACTGCTTTATCGTTGCCCGATATTCTAAATTAACATTATTGCCTAACAATCCTATATGGACTCCTCCCTATTCGCAAGGGCCGTAGGGCGCAATAGCGAAGCGTATTGCGCCGAATGTTAATCATGGCCTAACTACTCGATCCAGCGCACCCGCGCCACGAAGCGACTTCGTGTTTTCAAGTTTCGCGGGGTGGCGCGGGGCGCTGATCGTGGGCGTTAGGCTCGTCGAAGAAAGAGCGATTGAATATCAGGCCCACTGGCAAACTTGGGGCAGTGTTGTTGCTCTTGGCAAAAGCATCTGTTTGCACCTCACGTTTTATAAGGCATGTGTATTAACCGACACATTGGCAAATCAGTCAGTAAAAAATTAAATTTTATAGAATAAATAGGAACTTTGTAATGAGCAGAGTAAAGCCTGAAAATGACCATCAAAAAATACTTGAATTCTTGCATAAAACATATTTTTTTATTGGGATTCAAGATCAAGATGCAGAAATCTATGATGAAGCCTTCGATGCATTTAATAGGTTAACAAGACAAAATAATACCTACGCAAAAAAACTTATTGCTAGATCAGAGTTTGTTAGTGCAGCAGAAATTTCTGTTAATATTTCAAAATACTTATATAATTCTTATAATCAAATAATGATACCACCTACATCAGCATTACCAATTTTTAATTTATGGAGGTTAACCTTTGAGAGATATGCTGCATATACATTACTTCGCTATAAAATGGCTGAGAAAAATAAATTTTCATTATTTAGGCCACAGCAAATTCTCCTATTTATAAGATATATAAAGTTTGGAAATTCGCTAAAGAAGGCTTATAAAGAATTAACAAGATATTCTAATAATATTGGTGTCTCATCTTGTGAAATTTCTAAATGGATGTATGAGGGAAAACAGTCCTACCACGAACATACATAAACTTTAACGCGGTAAGGCGCATTCGTAGTTGGGCGCAATCGCGGCTTGCCGCGCATTGCACCGCATGGGAAAAAAGGTCACAATCAGGTTTGTGGTTTCCCGGCCTTCTGTCCCTTGCCCGACCGCCTAACCCACCATTCGACCGGACGCGGGGTTAAGCTTTGACCCATTTTTCAACCATCGTCCGCCCGCGCCGGTCAATGCGGGCGTTGGGCACGTCAAAAGCCAAGCGAGAGCGGGTTTTGCCAAGCGGCAAGATCATCGGGTTAGATTGTTATATATTTGATTGTGATAGTTATTTTTTGAGTTTTTTATAGTGTATTCCTATTATAGGAAGAGCTAGGTTTTATTATATTGTTTCACTCTA
>QJPH01000417.1 GCA_003242955.1 Candidatus Methylumidiphilus alinenensis | reverse complement strand
CTTCTCGTAGTTCAATCGGTACGCCAACAATATCGCGCAAATCGAGGTTGGGTAGGTTTACGCCGAACTGTTTGGCTAATCCTTGGGTTTTGCTTGAAACGCGTTCCAAAAAGCTTAGCAAGGAACGGATGGTGGCGTAATCCGCCTCTGATAAGTCCAGTTTGGCCGGGTCTGCAATGCAGAACTCGGTCGTTTTAGTTTTTCCTTGGTAAACTTCCATCTGTTCGCAGGCGACGTCCGCCAGCTTCTTAGTCTTTCCCGTCTTGACGATTTTTGTGGTCTGCACTGGTTTCGCCGCCTCGGCGATTGTGTCGAGATGAATCTTCCCCCCCAACATTTCTTCCCATTGCTTGCGTTTCGCGGGGTCGAGTTTGGATAGTTGTTGGCCTAGACCTTGTAAAAGAGGCTGGGCAGTTTCCGCTTGCTTGCCGATGCGGTTGATCTGTCCCTCATCCAATGTCATGACGCTGCGCTTGCCATGGTCCAAGATGAACAAAATTTCTGGGTTGGCGGAATAGATGAAACCCAAGTTCCCGTCCCCTCCCACACCCTTGACCATAATCTTGCCGTCCTTGATGATGACAGGCTGAATTTTTCCAGTCTTTGAGTTGCCTTCGGCGACTAAATATTCCAGGGTGCTGTCGGCGCTTGCGGCTTGGATCAGGCCCAAGCCGGCTAGTAGGAAAAAACATTGAAAAGGTTTCATGGAGGCAATTCTCATTTTGGCAAAGATTAATAAGAGCGGGTTTGGAACCCGCCCCTACGCAGGTAGTTAATTCTATATTATCAATGCGTTATAAACAGGATACGGAATGTCGATTCGTAGGGCGGGTTCCAAACCCGCCCGGTTTTGTTCAAAATGAGAATTGCTGGCTTCATGGCGGCTATTGGTCATTTCAAGAAAGATGCCGTATCTTGGCATATTATGCACTGTATGGTTGGATTTTGCCGAGTCGCTAGTCCCAGTGCAATCGAACGCCCGCATAACCAGTGGCGGGCGCACCTGGACCCATGAATGTGGTGGATTGATTGTTTAGAAAGACGTTCTGCCCCAACTGTCCAAATGACGCATAATGCTGGTTGAAAATATTGCGGCCCATCGCAAACAGTTCAATATTCTTGGTTACGCTATAACGTGTATTTAAATTAACCACGGTATGGCTAGAGATTTGCGGGTAAATGTTTTGGTCGTCGCCACGCGCATATTGGCTGGAGGCATACTGCAAGTCGCCGCCAAAGAACCAGTCGTGGACTATCTCGTATTCGGCCCCGAATTTGACGGTGTTCCTTGGTATGCTAGGAATTCTGTCGCCTGGGGTGACGGTTTCCGAGCCTAGGGAATTGCTAAGCACGGCTGTGGTTCTATAGGTTGCATCGACAAAACCATAGCTCAGATACCAGTTCAGCGAGTCCAGCACCAAGCCGCTCAGTCCGAATTCCACACCTTGGCGCTGGGTGGTGCCGACATTTTGAAAATAGCCGTTGATGACACTGCCTGGACTGTTCAGAAACAGAATGTCATTGCTGTTGCGGGTCTGGTACAGCGCGAAGTTCCATTTTAGTGCCTCGCTAAATTTACCGCGCAGGCCAGCCTCCAAGGTATGGGAAACGACGGCTTTTAGCGGCGGATCGGAAACAAAGCTATTCGGCAATGTACACGGTGCATTAGGGTTTGCGCAACTCAGTTCAACCGCAGTCGGCGCACGAAAGCCTTCGTTGTAGTTAAAATAAGCGGTCAATTCCTTGATCGGGGTATCCCATTCCAGTGCGTCCAACGGATTGAAAGTAAAGCCGGCCGATGGATTTGCCCGCGTATAAACATCTTTCCCATTCAGCTCCGTCCCTAGTTGGTCGGTGGTTTGCACCTGCGCCTGCATCCAATTCAACGCGGCGTTGGCATGCAACCAGTCAAATACGGAAAAGGTGTTGGTGGCAAATACATTGGAATAACGATTTTCCCCTTTAATGCTGACATTGGTTGTCAATGGGTCGGTGGCGATTTCATACCGGGAGGGTGTGAAAACCGCAGCCTGTGCGGCCACGGAAAATTGGGTATTGCCGTAGTTATAGCCCCCACCGACGACCAACTGGTTTTCGTGGTTGGCGATCTTATAATTCGAGGTCAGTTGTAAATTGATGCCGGTTCCATTGGTGCGCGTGATGGTGTTCGTAAATGAACCGGGGGTGAGCGAATTACTGTTCGCATCCAGGCACTGGGTTCCGCTGACCCAGGTCGCGCAGTTCTGATTGGTATTGCTATTGAGGCTGGTGCTGCTGTTGTTGCGATTATAGGCATTAGCCGTCAACTGCAATTCATCCGTTATTTTGTGGCTACCCTTCAGGGTGACAAAATATAAGGTGTTTTGTGTCTGATCTGGTGCGGTGTAGATCGCAGTCTGGCTCAGTTGTAACATATTTTGCGGGGTGGGGCCTACACCGTGCATGGTGTTGTCGGCAAAGGTAAACGACAGATCGATATCGGTGCCACCGTCCTCCCAGCCGACTTTGCCAAATGCCTGATTGACATTAGTTGGCGAATAGGGACGCCAACCGCTGTCATCGAAGATATTGCCGGCAAAATACCAGTCAAAATTGCCGTGTGAGCCGCCGACCTCGGCCTGATAGGCCTGTCGCCCATAGGAGCCGCCATACGCCTGCGCATTGAATCCGGGGTGGCTGAAACCGCTTTTGGTTCTTACCGACAAAGCGCCGCCCAGCGTGTTCAAGCCGAACAATGGATTGGAGCCCGGCATCATTTCCATGTTGGCAATGGCTATTTGTGGAATCAAATCCCAGTTTACCGTGTCGCCAAAGGGCTCGTTGACACGAATGCCATCTTGGAAAACCGATAGGCCAATCGGCGTACCCAAGATCGGGGATGCGTTGAATCCGCGATAGGTGATGTCGGGCTGGTAGGGGTTGTTCTGGACATCGTTGATGTTGACGCTTTCCAGGCGACGATTCATGAAGTCTGGTAGGGCAAGGGATTCGTGGCGGCGGATTTCCTCGTCTTCAACAGATTGCACATTACCTGATATCTTCTTCCGAGCCAGACCGGTCGTGCCGAGCGGGGTATTGCCGATAACCTCCACCTCGGGTTGTTCGAAGGCGTCAACCTGTTCTACTTTGTCTATGGATTGGGCCTTGGGATTGCTAACCAAGGGTGTTTTTGAGTCCTGTTTCACAGGTGCCGTACCCTTGGCTGTTTTTTCAGGCGTTGCCGCGTCAGTCTGCTCTGCTGTGGAGGGTGTAGCCGTGGCGATTGGGCTATCTGTTGCTTGCGCATGCGCCATCAACAGGGAAAGCGGCAAGGCGGGTAGCAAACGGAGCTTCGGAAATGAAGGAACACGCATGAATAAAGCCTTTCGTGATTAACTGATTGGTAGGTCGTAGCCCTGGATGAAGTTCAGCGTAATCCGGGCTTGTGTCCACGTTTTCCGGCCTTGGTCATCGTTCAGCCCGATGGATGAGTTTGTGGAGTGCGGCGACTCGTCGCCGCATGGTTCGGAAAGCGGCGACGAGTCGCCGCACTCCATATTGGGTGGGCTGAACGATGACCAAGGCCCGTTTTCCTGAATAGTTTATTCTGGAAGACCTGCCGTAGCCTATAGGAAAAATTCCCGAGCATAGATGCCATCGCAAGGCAAGCCTTGAACTCCAGCATCACATTTGATTACACTTTATAAACATTGATGGGTAAATTGTTTCACGCGAAATATGGTAAAATCATTCTAGGCTAAATGTAGGAACATTAGCTTAGACGCATCCTGTTGTTGCGTTTTTTAACCGCGACATATGCCTGTGCATACGTCATCAGTGGGGTTTGTGTGATTGTGCTTTTATCCCCCTGTTTATTTAAGCTTAATTTGGAGATTGTCTTATGAAAAAAATAATTATTGCATTGTTTGCCATGTTCCTGATGACATTCGCTGGGTTCGCAGCGGCGGTAGTCGATCTCAATTCTGCCACGGCGGCGGAATTGGATGCCTTGAAGGGGGTAGGTGCCGCCAAGGCTAAAGCGATCATTGATTATCGCGATAAAAACGGCCCTTTCAAGAGTGTGGATGAACTGGCCAAAGTCAAGGGATTCGGTGCGAAGACGGTGGATAAGTTGCGCCCTGAGCTAACTGTGGGCGGTGCCGCTGCACCAGCCGTAGCCCCGGTGGCAAAGCCAACAGCACCAGCCGTACCCCCGATGGCAAAGCCAACTGCCCCCGCTCCAGCAGCCGCTGCGCCGAAGACTGTCGCTCCCGCTCCCGCTCCAGTACCACTTAAGAAATAAAGCTAACATCTAACACTGGCTATCTGCGCATTGTGATGTTGCCTACAGAAACCTTAAGTTAAAAAGATGCAAAGAGGCTAGTAAAGCAAAGCTAACTAGGTGTCGGGAAGTTACCCTACGCCTAGGTAGCTAACATTGCAGGGGCGGGTTTTGAACCCGCCCTGCGAGAGTCGAATCGTTGTAGGGAAGAATATAGTACCCATTCTATTTTGGTCAAAACACAATGTCCCACTCCCACGCAGGCCATCATCACGGAAAACATGATAACACCGGATTTCGGCTTGCTCTGGCGGGAGTGCTGACCTTAGGATTTGTATGTTTCGAGGTGGTGGCTGGATTATACGCAAATAGCCTCGCCTTGCTTACCGATGCGGCCCATAACCTGACCGATGTTCTTGCTTTGGGTTTGAGTTGGTATGCACACAGGCTGTCCAGTCGCCCGGCTAATGCCAACAAGACCTTTGGTTACCACCGTGTGGGCATTTTGGTTGCCTTGCTTAATTCAACCACCTTGGTGATTATTGCCTTTGGAATATTCCATGAGGCGTGGGGGCGTTTTTCCGCCCCACCCGTGGTGGACTCGGATGTGCTTATATCTGTGGGTTCGGCGGCTTTATTCGTCAACTTGTTCACTGCCTGGCTGGTCAGCCATGGCAGCAAAAACGATCTCAATTTGCACAGCACCTTCTTGCACCTGCTGGGCGATGTCTTTTCCACTCTTGGTGCAATCGCCGCCGGTGTGGTTATTTGGCTGACCGGGAAATACTGGTTGGATCCAGCGGCGAGTAGTTTGATAGCCTTGCTTATTTTATGGAACGCTTGGAACATATTGGGTGAAACCTTGACTATTTTGCTGGAATCGACCCCGGCAGATATTGATATGAGCAAAATGGTTGAGGATTTTCTCCAAGTTGAAGGTGTGCTCGGCGTTCACGATCTGCATGTTTGGAGCCTGTCACGCAGCCTAAGAATGCTTTCCGCGCATGTCCAAGTATTGGATATTCCTATCAGCCAAGCCAGCCTCATCCAGACGCAGATCAAGGATGTCATAAATAAAGAGTACGGCATAGAGCACTGTACTCTGCAAATGGAGTGTGAAGGGTGCGATAACGGCAGGCTATACTGCGAGAAGGTTTAAAACCTTAACCGCCAAAACTGTCCGCCGTAATGTTTTCCCGCCAACTCTTGGCAAATTCTGCTTCACGCCCACGGTCAGCGTTCATCGGAGTTTCTCCTCCTCCGGTGGCGACCAGTTGCTTTTCGGTGACGGAATATTCGTAAACCCCATTGATGGAGATGGCGTAATCGGAGGCTAGAAAACTATAGCAGTGATTGATTAGCGAAGGGGGGCCGGGAAGGTGTCCATTCAGTAGATCGACTATAGACGCTGCACAGGTTTTGGCTTGCGAATTGGCTGAAAAGGCAGATTTTGGCATCGGGCTAGCGATGCAAGCATCGCCGATGATGTGAATATTAGGTATACGCGTAGATTCAAAGCTATGCGGATCCACCGGACACCAGCCTGACTGGTCGGCAAGTTCAGTCTTGCGTGCTAGCCAGCCAGCCTTTTGAGGGGGTATCACGTTGAGCACATCGGCTCGGTGGCTGTTAAATTCGGTGGCCACGATCAGTTTTGACGGGTTGATATGATCGACTTGGCCTTCTTTTTCCGATGACACCCATTCCACCATACCAGGATAAAGATCCTGCCAACCTTTTAAAAATAAGGCTTGTTTGGGAAACTGTGTTTTGGCGTCGAGAATTATGACCTTGGACTTAGGCTTGAATTGTTTTAGGTAATTAGCGATCAGGGAAGCGCGTTCATAGGGGCCGGGAGGGCAGCGGTAAGGGCTTGGCGGTACGGTGATGATGACCACGCCGCCGTCGCGCATGGCTTTAAGCTGGTTGAGCAGCAAGGTGGTTTGCTTGCCAGCTTTCCATGCATGAGGAATCAGTTTGCTTGTTTTTAGGTCGTAACCTTCAATGGCATCGAAGCGCATATCCACGCCTGGGGAAAGCACCAACCTGTCATAGGGGATTTCCGTCCCATCTTTTAGAGACACAAGGCGTTTTTGCGGGTCTATCTCGACCACTTTAGCGCGAATCAGGTTCACGCCGAGCTTTGTCCGGAGTCCGTCACGCGAACGGCGCAGCCAATCCAAGTCGTGCCAACCGGCAATGACTTCGTTTGAGCCGGCGCACGAATAATAGGTTTTTAGCTTTTCGATCAATGTCACATCGAGATTGGGGTTTAACAGCTTGAGGTATTTGGCTGCGGTGGAACCGCCGTAACCTCCGCCGATTATGACAACCCTGGCCTTTGTCCCTTTTGTGGGCGTGGCGGCGCAACCGGCTAAGCCCATGGCTCCGACAGTTCCGGCCAATTTTAAAAAAGTTCTGCGGGTAAAGCCTGACATGGGTGTTCCTATCGTTTTTTGAAGAAATGAGCCAAGGCTGCGATGTCCTCTTCTGTGTAAGCGCGGGCGATTCGATTCATGATCGAAGACTCGCGCTTGCCGGATTTGAAATCTAGCATGGCTTCGACGAAGTCGGTTTCGGGCTTGCCGGCAATGGAAGGTGTTGGTGCGATACCGTGTCCGTTGGTTCCGTGGCAGCCTGCACAAGCATAGGCCATGCTTTCGGTGGCAGGCCGGTGCGCTGCGGGTTCGGCTGCTTGGAGTGAGGTCGCCGCCATCAATAGGGTTAAAAGTGGGATCGTCTTATTGTTCATGTGGGGTATAGGTTGGCTTTGAACCATAGTTCAATGTTCTTCTGGCAAAATTTTACCAGTTTTAAAGTATCAAAACATGGAAAAAAACTTAATAAAATTAAAGCCGTTGTTAGTCCGCAACAAAAATTTGTTGTAGCACCGCA
>QJPH01000546.1 GCA_003242955.1 Candidatus Methylumidiphilus alinenensis | reverse complement strand
CGTGATCTTGGGGTTGCTGGCGTTGCCACTCACGGTCAGCGTCGCGGTGACGTTGGCACTGGTGGTGTTGGCGACGAAATTCAGCGAAGGGTCTGTCAGGCTACCGCCATCGAAGCCGACCTCGCCTTTACTGAAGGTCAAGGTCTGCCCTGCCAAGGCAAATTGACCCCGCCGCATGGCGAAACTACCGTCCGGTTGCGGTTTGTCCGCCATGCCGTGCACATGGATTTTCCCAGCGAGTTCGGCATCCAGCCCCCGACCGCGCACAAATATTTCCCGTGCTGCATCCATGGTCAAATCCAGTGCTATGCTAGGGCCTGGTGTGGGCGGCGGCGGCACCACGCCGGGCCGGGTCACTTTTAGCACGGCAACCGTCGCTGGCAAGTGTTCGGGGATACGGATTTCTGCACGGTTGATATGGACAGTGCCAGTGACCATGAGCTTTCCCATAGCCTGGCCTGTCACCGCAAGGTCAGAATCCAAGTTGACCGTCATTTGATCGCCTGCCAAGGGTCTGGCCTTACGGGCGGATAGGGTCAAATTGACCGGCATGCCTTCGCCAAGCAAACCTACGGTACCGCTGGCGGATACCGTTCCTGGCCCAGCGCGGCCTTCGAATTTGCTGAGGCGTAGCGTTCCGCCATCGGCTTGCAGCAGTGCGGTGATGTGGTCAATGTGGGCACCGATGGCGAAATCCTGCACCTCACCTCCGGTTAGCTGAAGGCTGCCTGTCGGGCGTGGCTCGGATAGTGTGCCGTTAAGGTCGGCATTCAGCGCGACTTGGCCGTGCATACGGCGGCCTTGGGCAGTCAGCAAGGGGTCCAGCAGTTTTAAATCCACGCCACCGGCGGCATGGAGGTCAAATTGACCAGACTGGGTAAGTGGCACTTCCCCGGTGATGTCCAGGTTCAAGTCGCCGCCAGTCGACAGCCGGGTGGAAAGCTGGGCAGCCGTCCCTGTCAATTGGGCGGTTGCGGTCAGCTTGGCCGGTGGCAGGGCGCGGCCTGCACCAGTTCGCATCTGTAAATCCTTGACTTCGACAGTGGCACTACCAACGGGGCGGTCGGGCTTGCCTACGAGCCTCGCCTCCGCGCTCAACGTTCCGGTGACAGCCAAATCAGGGGCAAAAAGCGTAGCCAAGTCTGCGGGAAGATTGTCTAACCTGGCAGTCAGGTCAAGCGTTGGGCTAACCCGCCCTGCCACTTCCAATTCCGCCTGACGCAGGCCGAGCCGCAACCGGTACACGGATAATCCGTCGGCAAAGCCAATCCGCACAGGCTCCAGCAACTCAAGGCTTTCGCTTTTCCAATCCGCCTGCAATTCGCCAATGGCTAGCTTTCTGGATTTTGTGTAAAGGCTTGCGGTACTGCGAAGTTGCATTTCGGCGCCAGCCACATTCTGCATAGCGGCGGAAAGGACCAAGTGCAGCGTTTCCAAAGGACCGGACAGGGCTAACCGCGCAGAACCGGACAAAGCCCCGAGCGATATCCCGTCCAGTTGGATTTGCCCGTCCGAAATTGGATGCCGGACGGGATCGGCGACGGTGACGACAAGCGAGGATTTCCCGATCATGGCGGTTCCGCTCAAGCCGGCATTGTGTGCATCTAGAAACAGTCTGGCTATCGGCCTGCTGCCCTGCATGGCGGTTTCTAGGCTTGCGTTTATGCTCCCGGTAAGTGGCTGACCTGTCAGGGGTTCAAAATCCTCCATCCGCGCTATGTGTACATCGGCTCTACCGACCGGCAAGTCTGCCCCCTTGGGTAAAGTCAGGCTAGCTTTGGCATGGACGCTTTTCCAACCGGCCCTGTCAAGTAAAAGTTCTATGGAGCCGTCGGAGGAAGCCTTGGCTGCAAGCACAAATTCAAGTGGCGAACCTTTTAATATGCTTTTTGCTGTGAGCTGCCCCGAGGGTGCAAGGGGTAATCCTTCCAGGCGGATATTCGCGGCGATTGGACCGCTAGGGAAATCTTTGGTGGAAAAATCGCCTTTCATGTCGGCGGTCATGGCGAATTTTTCCAGCGGTCCGGCAATTTGGCCTTGCGCCACAATTTGACCGGAACTTCCTGCGATGACGGATGCGAATTCTTTGAGCGAGAGCTTCCAATCAAAGCTTGCTATTTGCTTGGCAAGTTTGCCTTCGGCTGAGGCAGTCAATGCTTTTCCATCTAGCGAGAAACGTGACAGAACGATATCCTCGCCGCTCAGTGAAGCAGAAACGCCGATTTTCGCCGCATTACCCAGCAAATTGACTAACACTGGCTCCCCGCTATTTAAGCCTAAGGTTCCCTCCACATCCAGTTTTGTGGCATCCCCCTGCTTCTCGGCGCGTATTTTCAAGGTCGTTTTGCCCTGCACATCCATGCCTCCCAGCACCGCGAACGGCTTCAAGTCAGGCAGATTCAAGACTAGCTCGCTACGTAGGCCATCGGCAGTATCAGCCTTGCCTTCAGCGATAATGAGAGGATGTTTTAGTTTGAAAACGACGGGCCGTTGCAGTGCATCAAGCTGGATGTCGGCTTGGAACGCCAGCGGGGCGGATTCCAGCAAGTTCGGCTGTGGGCCAGGCAAGCGGAGTCCTGTCAGTTCCCCATTCAGCCAAACTTTCCCGGCGTCGCCTTGCACACTCATGGCGATGCTGCGTATGGCGGTATTAGCGGCATTCAAGCCATCGATGCGCAACGTACCGTCAGCGACAGGCCGGGTGAACGGACCTTTTAGTTTTGCATCCAGCGAGATGGCCTCCCAAGACAGGTCGGGGCGCAGTCGCATTGCAGGCGCTTTGGCGTTGACGGTCACATCGGCGCTATTGTTTATCAAATTCAGATTTCCTTGCAACTTAGCCTGTAAAGGGCCTAGAGCCAGTTCCAGCCGGGTTTGCAGGGCGGATAGCGGTCCTTCGACCGTTGCTTCGGCAGAAAGTGAATCCAACTCTTGGATGTTGGCAAACGATGAAATTAAGCCGTGTGCTGGTTCCTGTAGCGACATTTGTGTGTGTATAAAGGCATCCTTGAGGCTGCCCCGCAGGGTATAGGTTCCATCCCCATCCAGCCGCTTTAGCGAAAGGTCGATTTCACCCTGTTCTTGCGAGGCGATGTTGGCCTTGCCGTCAATGGCGAGGCTGGCGGCGATGCCGGCGACGGGCGGGGCCAAATCCAAACGTGCCACACGCAAGCGGCGCACAATCACAGCGATGGGAAGCGAAGCGCTGGCCGTGGATTTTTCTGCCTGTGGTGACGGGGTGGGGAGGCGGTCGAGTGCAATATGCCCCGCCTCCAGGCGGTCGATTTCCGCTGTCCATGCCAGAAGTCGCAATGGCGTCCAGTCCAGTGCCAAATCGTCAATTACAAGCCAAGGCCCATCGGTGTCGCGCAGTTCAAGGCGACCTAGGCGCATACTGTCAGGAAACTGACCGTAAAGCCCGGTCAGAACAACTTCCCCGGCGGTCAGTGTCGAGACCGTCTGTTCAATCCATGCACGTCCATGCTGAGTATTGGCAGCGAATAGGGCCAACATGACTGCCAGTAGAGGCAGACCCGCCAGCAGGACGAAAATCCAAACTAGCCAACGAGTGGTTACCCTTCGCATCAGAAAGCCTGCCCGAGGCCGATGTAAACCTCGAATGAGCCGCTACCGGCTTGCTTGTTGACCGGCAACGCCAAGTCCAATCGAATCGGCCCAAACGAGGTATAGTAGCGCGCACCCACACCTAGCCCCATGCGCCAGATTCCGCCGAAGGGCAATCCATCGGCGTTGACTTGGCCGATGTCGGCGAAGACGGCCGCGCCGTAATCTTCCAAAATGCGCTGGCGAAACTCAACCGTGCCGGCCGACATGGACGTACCGCCTTGCGGATTTTGGTTTGGAAACTGTGGTCCGATGGATTGGTATTTATAACCCCGCACCGTAGCGCTACCGCCGGCGTAGAAGCGTTTGTCCGGTGGCAGTTCAAATTGGCTGGCACCTTGCACATCGCCAACCATCCCCCGTAAGGCCAATACGCTACGACCAGGTTCGCCCACGTCTAAATAGCCTGAGCCTGAAACCTGCATTACCAGGAAAGTGCTGGTGTGTGGGCCGGTCAAAGGCTGGATGGGTGTAAGGGAGGCGGATGCGCGGACTCCCTCGGTAGGGTCAAGCAAGCTATTAGTGCTATCGTACTTCAAAGTCATCGGCAGGCTCAGCAGAGTGTAATGGTTGGTTTGGCCTTCCTGGGTGATTTCTGACTCTTCGCCAGCCACGCCGATGCTTCCGTTCCAATGGTCAGGGAACTTGCGATTCAACGAAACATCGCCCATGATAGCTTTCTGGTCATAGGCGATCAGGCTTTGCTTGATGGCACCGAGATTGATAAGCAAAGATTGCCCTGTTTGCAGAAAGTCAGGCTTGACGAATCCCGACGTGGCCTTGTAGCCGATGCCGGTTGTGCTGTTGCCACCAATTTGTGTCACCCCCACCATCAGGTTCAGTTGTTCCGCGTTGCCCAACAGATTGCGGTGCTGCCAAGTAGAGGAGAGGCTGCCGCCCAAGTCTGTGGAATAGGCAGCGCCAATGTTGGCGACCCGTTTTGGGCGCTCGGTGAACTCAAAGGTGAGCGGCAAGCGGCCTTGACTGTCCAGATGTTCTGCTGTATGGACACGGACAGAAGAGAAAACGCCAATCGAAGCCAAGTCTTGGCGGGCTTTTTCGATGGCTTTGGGGTTGAACGGATCACCGTAAAAAATACGCAAGCGACCGCGCACAAAAGACTCGTTCACGGCAACCAGTCCGTGCAACGAAATTTCGCCCAGCGTCGCAACAGGGCCTGTTGTCACTTGATAACTGACATCAAGCGCGTTGGCATCGGGTACTAATATGACAACTGGCTCAGCGACTTTTGCCAACGCATAGCCGTCATTGCGCAAGGCATCAAGCAGCCTTTCACGCGCTGCCAGCACATCAGCCGCAAGCGCTGGCGCACCGGGCTTCAACCCTAGGCTGGTCGCTGCCCGGTAAGGCATCGAGCCTTTTATCTCCACCTTGCGTAGATGAAACAACGGCCCGAGTTCGGTCGCAACCACCACTGGCACAGAGGGGTTGGTAGGCGCACGGGCAAGAAAGCCATATAGGCTAGGATCGTCCAGCGCCTTACCGGCAATCCGCACATGCACCTTGGCCTTATAAAATCCAAAACTATCCAAGGTGACAGAAAAGCGCTCAATATCCTTCTGCGCCCTTGCCACTAGAGCGAACGGGCCTACCGGGGCGCTCTGTTTCAGGCTGATTAGCGTGGAGGAATCCTTCAAGGCTTGGTTCAGCGCCGCGTTGCCGGTATCATTGAAAGTCACGGTGTAAGGTTGCGGATCGGCCGCGTGGGAAACCGGGCCGGTCACGGCAAGCACGGCGGCAAACAAAGCGGGTAAAGGCCGTAACATTAAGCTGGGATTTGCAGCAGTTGGAAAAAATCTATCTGTTGTTGCTATTTATGGTCAGACATTCGAAGCCCCATAAAATGCGCCACCAGCCCTGACACCAAAATAGCCATGTAGAATTGACCAGTTATCATTTCCAAATAGGCAATCGTCCTGACCATTGGGTTAAGTGGCGTGATGTCCCCATAACCGGCGGTGGTCAGTGTCACAAAGCTGAAATATAAAAAGCTATCGAACTGGAAGCTGTTTTCCTGCGCCGTTAGTCCCTGGAACGCGCCGATAGGCCAGAGAAATCCCAGCAACTCATATAACAGCGCCCAAATCAGCCCTAGTAACAGATACACGCACACTGCCCCGGTGAGGCAGTTGGCGTCGGTTTCGCGCCAACTGAACACATGACGTCCGGCAATGAAACAACTCAACCCCGAGAACAAAATGACCAGCACGAAGGCGCACAGTTCGACAACGTGTGTGTGGAAGAATAGCGCTGCCACCGCAACCACAATGTTCAGAACCGCAAGCCCAAGCCCAATACGGAAAATCACCCCCTCCCGGTAAAGGCTCCATACGCTAATTACAGTAAATAGGCTAAATGCAACCAGGACCAATGACCGCAGCAAATCAACTTCCAATGCCGTTCCAGCAAAGAGGCGCAAACCCGGAATCAGCATAAACAGGGACAGCAAGCCGGCTAATAAATAAAAAAAATTGTTTTCTATGCGCTTTTTCATGCCTAAGACCTTTTAACCACCGTTTAGATCGTCATGGCGTTTTCACCACCCATGGTTTTTTGGATCAACCCTATGGTGGAAACATTCTCTATACATTCAAACTACATAATTTTTAACCATAGTCCAAATTTTGCAGAAACGGGAGGCACTGAATCGGCACTAGACTTTTTTACCGCCGACCCGCCGAATATAAATCCCCAAGGAGCTTGATCGTTTTCGCAAACCGGGTAATACTATAGCGCAGAAAGCGGTTGTGATGTTCGTCGGTAGTTTATTCGACAACCGATGCTTCCCCCATTATTGGGCAAGGAGAGTCCGATCCTTCAATTTCTTAAAGAGTAGGCCGCAATGTCCATGTTACCCACATTAGAGCGGATTTTCGGTTTTGATTATGGCAAGGAAGAATGGTATTTCAGGGCGCGCGAGGGCATACAAGGCCCGTATGCCACCCGTGAAGATGCTGCTTGGGCGTTGATTATGTTTATCAACCAATGTATTGAACATGATCTGACAGGCGGGAGGATGGCTCTACCGCACAAAATGGCGGAAGTCGTCATCGAGGCCCCCCGCTGGAAGAGCAATTGATTAATTTTTAAATGGTTTCTTACAGCATTGTCTATGCGGTGTTCGTGGCCAAGTCCGTCCAGCAGGAAAACCAGGTCGTGGAGGGCTTCATTGACGGCGGACGCGCTGCCTTCCACACTGTCAACAAAGCCTTATAGGGTATCATGTCGCAGTAAAGGCATCCGGCTACCTAGAATTTATCCACGGGTTTAGAGTATCCTCAGCACACATGGGCGTCGCATCACGCCCTTATAAATTCAAAACCCTTTAAGGTAATACAGTCATGTTTGATGATGGCAGACTCAAGTTCCGCGCCAAAACCAATCCCTTGCCCCCGGTTGATGTCGCCCTGTCCTTCCCCGGTCCCGGCATCATTCGCGTACAGAGCGCGGCCCTGTTCGCCGAGCAGGACAATGCCGACTGCCAGCGTTTTCTGCACCACATTTTTGCAGCGGGG
>QJPH01000247.1 GCA_003242955.1 Candidatus Methylumidiphilus alinenensis | reverse complement strand
TTATCCTCGATCCAACCGCTGGCGGCGGCAGCATTCCCTTCGAGTCGGTTAGGCTCGGATTTTCCACATTGGCAAACGATCTTAATCCTGTCGCAGCCCTTATCCAAAAGGCAACGATAGAGTGGCCTGTCGTTTTTGGAATGTCTGTGCAACAAGAGTTATTGAGGTTGGGCCAACAATTGGTTTCGCGAGTACGTGATCGTTTGGCATTCGCTTATCCGTCTGAACCGGATGAAGACATGCGTTCCGACGGCTATCTCTGGGCGCGTACCATCACCTGCCCATACTGCGATGGGCTGGTGCCGCTTTCCCCAAACTGGCGGCTGGCACCCGATGGCACGGGTGTTCGGTTGGTTCCACAGATCGTTCCCACGCTCCAGCGTGGGAATGCCGCCTTGGACGCTCCAGCGTCCCCGAACGCGGCGCAGAGCGCCGCCGGATGCGCTACCACGCCGGAGCGTGGGAGCGATCATCTGAAGCCGGAGCGTGGGAGCGATAGGGTCTGTTCCTTTGAGATCGTCCACAAACTCAAAGACCATTCCCCCGGCACGGTAGCCGGTGGCGACGGCACTTGTCCATTTCCCGACTGCCAACGTGTCATTGACGGCGACGTGATCAAACGTCAAGCCCAAGACCGGAGGATGGGGCAGCAGCTTTACGCCGTGGTTTATAAGCGCAAGATTGTCACCAAGACCAAGACCGGCAAGGAGAAAGTCAAATGGGAACGCGGCTACCGCGCACCCCGCTTGGAAGACGAGGTGTCTGAACTGATTGCGGAACGGTTGGCGGAAAAGCTGCCTGAGTGGGAGGCGTTAGACATTGTGCCAACGGAAGCCATCCCTGATGGACTAAAGACGTTGGAGCCGCAACGATACGGCATGGTGAAATGGCAAGATTTGTTCTCTTCGCGCCAATTGCTAGGCCACGGAACCACCGTGGAAATCTACCGGGAATTGCTGGAGGAAGAGCAGGCCGCTGGACGATTGAATGAAACGGCCAAGGCGGCGTTTGGTTATTTGGCACTGACTCTCGACAAAATGCTGAATTACAACTCACGCATGTCGGTTTGGATGCCCACCCGCGAAGTGATTGCCAATACTTTCAATCGACACGACTTTGCCTTCTGCTGGTCTCATGCAGAAATGGCCCCCCTGATCGTTGGATTGGGCTACGACTGGGCCGTTGAACAAACCGGCAAGTGCATAGCCGAACTAATCCAACTCGCCCGCCCTGATTTGACCGGCAGTGTCGGCGGACAAACCACGCTGGATTTCCACGCCTACACCCCGCCGTCTATCATACTGACTTGCAAATCCGGCGACAGTCTGGATCACATCGACGATGCCAGTATCGACGCTGTAGTGATGGACCCGCCCTATTACGATAACGTGATGTACGCGGAACTGTCGGATTTCTTCTACGTCTGGCTGAAACGCACGGCGGGTTATGTTTACCCTGAACTGTTCCGCCGCCAACTGACCGACAAGGAACATGAGGCCGTCGCCAACCCCGCCAAGTTCAAAGACCAGAAAGGCGCGAAAGTGCTGGCCGCCCGCGACTATCAAGAACGCATGGCGGCGATCTTCGCCGAATGCCGCCGGGTGTTGAAGGCCAACGGCATCATGACCTTGATGTTCACCCACAAGGCCACTGGCGCTTGGGACGCGCTGACCAAGGGTTTGATGGAAGCCGGTTTCACCATCACAGCCTCTTGGCCGATCAACACCGAAGCGGAAGGCAGCTTGCACATCAAAGACAAAGCCGCCGCCAACAGCACGATTTTCCTAGTGTGTCGGCCAAGACCACTCAGGGATAACATCGCTGGGAGCGATGTTATCCCTACATACTGGGAAGACGTGGAACCGCTAGTCGCCAAAGCCGTCCGCGCCCGTGTCAAGGATTTTCAGGCTGCCGGCATCGTCGGCGTGGATTTGTATCTCGCCTCCTTCGGCCCTGCGTTGGAAGAATTCTCCAAACACTGGCCGCTGCAACGCGGTACGCCGCGCCCCATCCCCGAAGCCCGCAAGCGCCGCCGCCAGGTGGAAATGTTCGAGGAGGAATGGGACCCTTACGCGGTGATGCCAGAAGATGCACTTGATGCCGCACGCCGCGAAGTCAAACGCTGGCGCTTGGAACAACTGACCCACCTAAAAGCCAATGCCGAACTTGATCCATCGACTTCGTGGTTCGTGCTGGCTTGGGATGCTTTCAAGGCCCCCGTGTTTGCCTACGACGAAGCCCTGCGCCTCGCCCGTGCCGTGGGGGTGGACTTGGACACTGACATTGTGGGCCGTTTGGCGGAGAAGAAAGGCAGCGACATCCGCCTATGGGACAGCACCCAGCGTGCAGCCAAGGGCGCATTGGGTCCGCTGGACGGCTCAAAAGGCTTGATCGACACGATCCACCATGCCGCCAATATGGGCCGTACCCGCACACTGGCTGCCGCCCGTGACTTGGTGGCACAGGTCAAACTCGACGAAGACCAACGTTTCTTCGCCGCGCTGGAAGCGGTGCTGGAAGTCCTGCCGGTTTCGAAAGCCTTCACCGGCATTGAATTGGATGGCGATGTGGCGGCGGCGGGCAGTGATTTTGAAGTGTTGGAAAATCTGCGTAAATTGGCTTATACCGAACAGGTCGATGAGCCGCAACAATTGGAACTCTGGAGGAACGAACAATGAGCCGCCCCGCCTTGAATCTGCCTACACTGTATGAGCAATTAATGGATTTGCCGGAAAACATCACCGGTGAAATTATCGACGGCGAACTCTATACCCAGCCGCGTCCAGCAGGGAGGCACGGAGAAGCTGGTAGTGTGATGGGAATGCACCTTGGACCCCCGTTTAGGCTTGGGAATGGAGGACCCGGCGGTTGGTGGATTTTGGACGAACCGGAAATCCATTTCGTCCGCGACACCGTGGTGGTCGTGCCGGACTTGGCCGGGTGGCGGCGCGAGCGCATGCCCAATATCCCGGAGGATCACCGCTTTGAAGTCGTGCCCGATTGGGTTTGCGAAATCCTCTCGCCGTCCACCGGCAAAAAAGACCGCGCCAAGAAGTTGCCGCTCTATGCCCGTTACGGCGTTGCCCACGCCTGGCTGGTCGATCCATTGGCGCAGACTTTGGAAGCCTTCTCGCTTCATGAAGGGCATTGGTTGCTGGTCGCCACCCTCACAGATGATGATCCGGTTAGCTTGGCCCCGTTTGATGCCATCACGTTTTCACTGGCGGATTTGTGGGTGTGATGGCCTTGCTTGCCCAAAACCCATGGAAACTCAAATACACGCCCGAAGACGGCGATCTGGTCAGGTTGTTTTATCTTCCTGCCTTGGAAGATGCGGTTCGGTATGACCGGCTGACCGGTTATTTCAACGCATCCGCCTTGGCCTTGGCGGCGCGGGGCATCGATAATCTAGTGCGCAACCAGGGACGCATGCGGATGGTCGTCGGTTGCACCCTGGACGCGGCTGAAATCGAGGCCATCGAACACGGCGAGAAAATGCGGGTGCTGGTGGATCGCCATCTAGCGGCCTCACCGCTCGACCCGCCCGACGGCTATGCCCACAATGCCTTGGAACTGCTGGCATGGATGGTCGCCAAGGATATTCTCGAAGTCAAAGTCGCGGTGCCTTGCGATGAAAACCGTCGCCCGATTCCCGCCGACGGCATTTTCCATGAGAAAGCCGGCATCATAGAAGACCGGGCGGGCGACAGGCTGGCATGGAACGGCAGTTTGAACGAAACCGCCGCAGGTTGGAAACACAACTGGGAAAGCATCAATGTCTTCACTAGTTGGGGGCATGAACCGCAGCGGGTCATTGACGAGGAGCAAAATTTTGCGAAGATTTGGGCCGACCAGGCGCAACGGGTCATCACGCTGGATATTCCGTCTGCCGTGCGGCAAGACCTGATGCGCTTCTTGCCCGAAGATGACCGGCCAGCCCGCTTTAACGACAAAAGCCCCAAGGACAAACCGGTTCCCAAGGCAAAGCCTGAAGCAACGCCTTTAGAGACGACGCATGATCTTCGGCGGCTCGTTTGGGGTTTTATCCGTGTCGCGCCGACCCTGCCCGATGGCGGCGAAAGGGTGGGCGAGGCGACCGCCGCCGTGGAGCCTTGGCCGCATCAGATTAGGGCCTTCCATCGCTTGTATGGCCACTGGCCGCCGAAACTATTGATCGCCGACGAAGTGGGCTTAGGCAAGACCATTCAGGCCGGTTTGCTGTTACGCCAGGCGTGGCTGGCAGGTCGTGCAAAACGCATCCTGATTCTGGCACCGAAAGCCGTTTTGCGCCAGTGGCAAATCGAACTGCGCGAGAAATTCAACCTGAACTGGCCGATCTATGACGGTCAAAATCTCGTCTGGTATCCATCGCCTGCCTTGCGCGGACGGGAAACCAAGCCCGTTGAACGGGACTCCTGGCACCATGAACCCATCGTCATCGCATCCAGCCATCTGTTGCGGCGGCGCGACCGTGTGACGGAGTTGCTAGACCAGGCGAGCCCTTGGGATTTGATTATTCTTGACGAGGCCCACCATGCCCGGCGCAAAGCGGCGGGTGCCGTGACCGAGGGTGGCCCGAATGCCTTGTTGAAGTTGATGCGGGAATTGAGGCACAAGACCCAAGGCTTGATTCTGATGACGGCAACACCGATGCAAGTCCACCCGGTCGAGGTTTGGGATTTGCTCAATCTGCTGGGCCTGCCGCCGGAATGGACTTCCCAAGCTTTCTTGCGATATTTCGCCGATCTCGACCATCCCAATCCATCCCCCGAAGCCATGGAGAATTTGGCTAGACTGTTCCAGTCGGTGGAGCAGTTCTTCGGCCCGTTGGACGATGAAACGGCGGCACGGATTGCCGGCCTAAGCCGGTTGAAAACAGCCAAAATCCTCCGCGCGTTGCGGGATGCGGCCAGCATTCCACGCCGCCAACTCGAAACCAAGGAACGCCAGGCGGCGATTCGCCTATTGCGGGTTTATACCCCGATCCGGCATTTGGTTTCCCGCCATACCCGCGAATTGCTGCGCAAGTATTATCAAGCCGGTAAGTTATCAACCCCCATTGCCAAGCGCGACGTGGAAGACCGGTTTATCGAAATGAGCCAGGCAGAGAGGGCTTTGTACGAAGCAGTCGAGGATTACATCTCCACCACCTATAACCAAGCCTCGGTGAAGGAGCGTAGCGCGGTGGGTTTCGTCATGACCTGCTACCGCCGGCGCTTGTCCAGCAGTTTCCGCGCTTTGGCGCAAACCTTGTTCCGCCATCTCGATAGTTTGGACACCCTCCCGGCTTTGGAAGAAGACCAGCCCGACGATGAAGCGGCGGATGACATCCTCGACATGGACGAAGCCATGGAAATGGAACGCCTTGCCTTGGCCTGCGAAGAAAAAGCCGATATTGAAAGCTTATTCGAACGCATCAAACAATTGCCACCGGATACCAAGGCCGAACGGCTCAAAGACCTGCTGACGGAATTACGAGGCTCGGGTTTCGGGCAAATCATGGTGTTTACCCAGTATACCGACACCATGGATTTCTTGCGTGAAGAGGTGGCCAAACTACCCGGCATCCGCATTCTATGCTTCTCCGGTCGCGGCGGAGAAATGCCGAATACGGATGGCAGTTGGACGACGGTGAACCGTGACAGGGTCAAGGCACTATTCAAACAAGGTTTGGCGGATGTGCTGCTGTGTACCGATGCCGCAGCCGAAGGCTTGAACTTCCAATTTTGCGGCGCACTGGTCAACTACGACATGCCTTGGAACCCCATGAAGGTCGAGCAGAGAATAGGCGCATTGACCGCTTAGGGCAAGTCCATGGCATCATTCGCATCGTCAATTTACATTACGAGGGAACCGTCGAAGCGGATGTCTACCGGGCACTGCGCTCCCGGATTGGCCTGTTTCAATCGGTCATTGGCCGCTTGCAACCGATCTTGTCGCAACTTCCCTCCCGCATTGCCGCAACAGTCTTCGCCAGCCGAACCCAACAGGAAAGCGAGCGCTCCCGTGTCGTGAATGACATTGAGCTTGAAGTGGAGGCCATCGGTCAATCCGGCTTTGACATTGATGCGGTGACAGAGACGGAATTGGAGCAACTTCCCCGGCCTGAGCCACTATTGGACTTAAACGATTTGGATAGGGTGATACAACGTGAAGCCGCCATGCCGCCGGGAATCATCGCCAATCCGCTGGCCCTTCGGGAGTATGCGTATCAATCGCCTGGAATGGCAAATCCGTTGCGGGTTACCACCGACAAAGACTACTATGAACAGCACTCCGAGAGCGTGGAACTTTGGTCGCCGGGAAACCCCCTGTTCCCCGTGCCTGATTGCGTGGCAGGAAGCGAAGAACTGCCGTCAGGATTATCCATGGACAAACTGCTTTGATTGGGTTGACAATCTTCGGTAAATCCACACACTAAAACTAAAATTGATAAAAGGGGAAGCCTCAATGTATAAACAAGCGCTGATCGATGCCTTGGCGGCAAAGACCGAATTGACCAAGGCAGATTCTGCCAAGCTGCTGGATGCCTTGCTTGAAACCATCGTCGAGAAGGTCTCCGCAGGCGAACCCGTCGTCCTTGTCGGTTTTGGGACCTTCAAGTCCGCGCATCGTCCCCAGAGCGTGGGGCGCAACCCTGGCACGGGGGAACCGCTTACGATCAAGGAAACCTCGCTCCCCAAGTTTGCCCCCGGCTCGACTTTCAAGGGCGCTGTCGCGGAAGCATTCCACAGGCGTCAGGTAGAAAAGGCCGCAGCGGAAAGGGCCGAGGTGGAAAAGGCTGCAAAGCAGGCCAAGACCGCTAGGGCCAAAAAAAGCGACGCGGCGGACGGGAAGAATAAGAAAAAGAAAGAACCGTCAGGAAATTGAAAGATAGCGTTCAGTTGCTTAACGGGGGTAAAAACGGCGGTTCAGACCTTGAAAATATATTGGAAACAGCCGATGACTAGGGCAGAATTCATTTCCCGGCTGGCCGACAGGCTAGGCCACCTGCCAGCTGGCGAAGTCAAGGCAGCGGTGCTGGCGATCACCGACCGGATTGGCCTCGCTTTGCAGAACGGGGACCGGGTGGAGATTCGCGGGTTCGGCGGGTTTTCGCTGCACCGCCGCCCGCCGAGGGTTGGCCGCAATCCGAGGACCGGGGAGGCTGTTAATATGGCAGCCCGTTTCT
>QJPH01000490.1 GCA_003242955.1 Candidatus Methylumidiphilus alinenensis | reverse complement strand
GGGAAGCCCATAGGTGCATTATTATACGCGTTTAAATGATTGGTTGGCATACATTTCTGCAAAAGGTATGTGAAGCATAGAGAAATCTTGATATACAGCATTTTCATCTTAAATATATACCTAAAACAGACATTCCGTTAAACCTTCAGGTTAACCGAATAACCTGTGCTATCATACCCACTACCAAGTAACTCTTTGATGTTGAAAATGCTGTAGCTGCATCTTTTGAAAATCATACTTTTAGGCTAAACCAAGTAAACCCCACCAATCTTGTGAGGCGTGAATAACCCGCACAATAGACACGCCATCATTAAGCGGCATATAAAAAATAAGAATGTTGTTGAACCCCTTTACGCGCCATTTTCGCATACCTACAAGTTTTGGATTCTGTAGTGTTAATGGTGAACCAATCAACGGATTTATAGCTAATTCATTAAAACTTGCTTCTGAGTTTTCTAAAAACTGGTCGGCAATAGCAAAACTGGCGTTTTCTGCTAGATAGATGTAACATTCCACAAGGTCATTTTTAGCCAGCTTGCGTTTGTAAATTTTGGGCATTAACGCCTTGCCCTTCTGGATTCTAAAAGAATAAGAGCCTCTTTGCGAATTTCTTTCCAGTCCTCCCCTTTAAGCTCACTCTCGGGACTATTTAGACCTTCTAATAATTTTGCCTCTAGCTGCTCTTCGGCTTTGAGTCTCTCGTCTGCGCGAATCAATTCGCGCATATATTCGCTAGCACTGCTATAACGCCCTTGTGCAATTTGCGTGTCTACAAACTGCTTTAGTGGGTCTGGTAGGGAAATATCCATGCTTTGCATAGTGTTTTCTCCATTTATTCTATTTACAAATAAATATTTTAACACAAATGGCAGTAAATGGCATGAAGCGTCATTTTCAATCTGTGCCAAAATTCAAAAAATTTGACAAAAATCTAAGCTATTGACACATAGAGCCTTATTCGTGCCATAAATCGGGGAAAAATGAACTATGAAATTGACTACAGTGTAGTATCTAGTTTCTGTAAATTATTTCTTATTTTTTTGGTGGTTGGGTGGTCTTTGCCTAGGGCTTTTTCCACAATCGCAAGGCTGCGTTGGTACAGGGGTTCGGCTTCGGCGTACTTGCCTTGGGTATCATTAAGCCCCGCCAAATTGTTTAAGCTTACGGCAACATCGGGGTGGTCTTTGCCTAGGGCTTTTTCCGCAATCGCAAGGCTGCTTTGGTACAGGGGTTCGGCTTCGGCGTACTTGCCTTGGGAACGATAAAGCTCCGCCAAATTGTTTAAGAACTTAGGTTTGGCTTTTTAATAAACAAACTGATAACGCCAGCTAAAATAAGGACGACAAAGCCAACTAATACCAAAGGATTATTTAAGTGTTCTATCCAAGTGTTCATTTTTTTGCCTTTAAAAGCCCGGATAGGGCTGATACAGGGATGTGATCCGCCGAATGCTGGTTACACCAACAACATTTGGCGGAACCTATCCATGGTTCCGCCCTACGCTGGCTTAACCTAAGGGGATCACCAACCGTAGTTTCACATCCTTGTGACTGGATTCCTGCATCACTGCTGGAATGACGGTGTTTTTGGCCCGACTGGACTTGTACTCCTAGCACAGCATGGGAACAACAAACAAGTATTTAAACAAGTATTTTTAGTGCCGCTACGGGACTCATTTAAATATTCGGCCACCTATGCTTGATTTAACAACATGCCTTTTCAAATTGTCAATGCTGATAAAACCGGGTGGCCGAATATTTACACTAAATATATTTCACATTTACAATCTCATACTCCTTATCCCCCCCCGGAGCCTTGACGACGGCCACATCCCCTTCCCTCTTACCGATCAGTGCGCGGGCGATAGGCGAAGTGATATTGATGCGTCCATGCTTGATGTCCGCCTCGTCTTCACCGACGATCTGGTACGTCACAAATGTCTCGGTGTCCACGTCTTCCAACTCCACCGTGGCACCGAACACCACTTTGCCGTCGGCGTTGACCTTGGTCACATCAATAATCTGGCAATTGGAAAGCTTGGCTTCGATTTCTTTCAGGCGGCCTTCGGCGAAGCTTTGCTGTTCGCGGGCCGCATGGTATTCGGCATTTTCCTTTAAATCGCCATGCGCACGGGCTTCGGCAATAGCTGCCGTGATGCGGGGGCGAACCACATTCTTCAGGTTGACCAATTCTTCGCGGAGCTTCTCGGCTCCCTTAACGGTGATGGGCACTTTATTCATTGTTTGTTTTTGATCCTTATGGCTTACCAGTTTTTATGCAAATCCTGGAGGCGATTAACGCCCCCAGTGTTCAACTCATCCAGCGCCTGGCATGTCGCCCGTGCGCCGGAAAGCGTAGTGGTGTAGGTGACCTGTTCTTGCAATGCCTGCCTACGGATGGTGAAGGAGTCGGCAATCGCCTTTTTGCCTTCGGTCGTGTTGATGATGAACTGCACTTCGCCGTTCTTGATCATATCCACAATGTTCGGCCTTCCCTCGTTGACTTTTAACACGCGCTCACAGGCAATGCCGGCATCATTAAGCACCTTGGCGGTCCCCCCCGTTGCCACTAATGCAAACCCTTTCTTGACGAAATCCTTGCCGATGACAGCGATTTTTGGTTTGTCGGCATCACGGATGCTGATGAACACCACCCCGGTTTGCGGCAATTTGACACTGGCTGCCCGTTGGGCTTTGGCATAGGCTTCACCGAAAGTCGCACCCACGCCCATGACTTCCCCGGTCGATTTCATCTCCGGTCCCAGCACCGGATCGACACCGGGGAATTTGATGAACGGAAACACCGCTTCCTTCACTGAGAAATAAGTCGGAATGCGTTCCTCAAACACACCCTGCTCGTCCAAAGTCTTTCCCACCATGCAACGGGCGGCAATTTTGGCCAACGGATAGCCTGTCGCTTTGGAGACAAAGGGTGCGGTGCGGGAGGCGCGAGGATTGACTTCCAGAATAAAGATTTCGTTCCTCTGGATCGCAAACTGGATGTTCATCAAACCCACAACACCCAAGGCTTCAGCCAATAAAACCACTTGGCCGCGAATCTTGGCTTGAATCTCTTGGTTCAAATCATAGGGCGGAATGGAACACGCCGAATCACCGGAATGCACACCCGCTTGCTCGATATGCTGCATCAATCCGCCTACCAACACCCGCTTGCCGTCGCATACCGCGTCCACATCCATCTCGATGGCATCATCTAGAAAACGGTCCAACAACACGGGCGACTCGTTGGAGACACTGACCGCCTCGCGCATGTAACGCTTGAGTTCCTCATCGTTAAACACAATTTCCATCGCCCGGCCGCCCAGCACATACGATGGCCTTACCACTAAAGGATAACCGATGTCTCGTGCGCCTAAAATGGCTTCTTCAAGGGAACGGGCCGTGCGGTTGGGCGGTTGCTTGAGGTTGAGGCGGTCAACCAGCTTTTGGAAACGTTCGCGGTCTTCCGCCAAATCTATGGAATCCGGCGTGGTGCCTATAATGGGGGCGCCGGCGGCTTCCAATGCCCTGGCCAATTTCAACGGGGTTTGCCCGCCGAATTGCACGATGATGCCATGGGGTTTTTCCAAGTGGATAATTTCCAGCACGTCTTCCAAGGTCAACGGTTCAAAATACAACCGGTCAGAGGTGTCGAAGTCGGTGGAGACCGTCTCCGGGTTGCAATTAATCATGATGGTTTCAAAACCATCCTCGCGCAGCGCCATGGCGGCGTGGACACAGCAATAATCGAACTCAATGCCTTGGCCGATGCGATTGGGCCCCCCCCCCAGCACAATGACCTTTTTCCTGTCGGTGGGTGCGGCCTCGCATTCCTCCTCGTAGGTGGAGTAAAGGTACGCCGTGGCCGTGGCAAATTCCGCAGCGCAAGAGTCGATGCGCTTGTAAACGGGGCGTATCCCCAACTTGTGGCGTATCGTGCGAACTTCCGCCTCACTGCTGTCCAACAACTGCGCCAACCGGGAATCGGAGAAACCTTTGCGCTTCAAGGAAAACAATTCGTCGGCACTCAATGTCGCCAAGGTGCGTTTTGCCAAGGCTTGTTCTTCCAGCACCAACTCTTCAATCTGGGCCAGAAACCACGGATCAATACTGCTGTAAGTGAACACGTCTTCCAATGACCATCCCGCACGGAAGGCATCGGCAACATATAGGATGCGGTCGGAACCAGGGTCACGCAATTCACGCTGAAGAATTTCGCAGGCATCCTCGGCAGTTTGATCCAGCCTCGGGGTCAGCCCGTCGATGCCGGTTTCCAGACTACGCAAGGCTTTTTGCAAGGATTCTTGGAATGTGCGGCCAATCGCCATGGCCTCCCCCACCGATTTCATCTGAGTGGTCAAATGGCTATCGGCTTGGGGGAATTTCTCGAACGTAAAGCGTGGAATCTTCGTCACCACATAGTCGATGCTAGGCTCAAAGGAAGCCGGTGTCGCGCCCTTGGTGATTTCATTGCGCAATTCGTCCAAGGTGTAGCCCACCGCCAATTTGGCGGCAACCTTGGCAATAGGGAAACCGGTCGCCTTGGAGGCCAAGGCGGAAGAACGGGACACGCGGGGATTCATTTCAATGACGATCAGCCGCCCGTCCTTCGGGTTGACGGAGAACTGCACGTTCGACCCGCCCGTGTCCACGCCAATCTCGCGCAGCACGGCAATCGAGGCATCGCGCATGATCTGGTATTCCTTGTCAGTGAGCGTTTGCGCTGGGGCCACCGTGATCGAATCGCCCGTATGAATGCCCATCGGGTCGAAGTTTTCAATCGAGCAGATGATGATGCAATTGTCCTTGTGGTCGCGCACCACCTCCATCTCGTACTCTTTCCATCCGAGCAAGGACTCCTCAATCAATAGTTCGTGCGTAGGCGAAAGATCAAGCCCTCGCTCGCAAATCTCAATGAAATCCTGTTTATTGTAGGCGATTCCCCCGCCGCTGCCGCCTAATGTGAACGACGGGCGGATGATGGCGGGATAACCGATCTGCTCCAATACGTCCAAGGCTTCGTCGATGGTGTGGGCGATGCCCGAACGTGCCGAACCCAGGCCGATGCGAGTCATCGCATCCTTGAATTTGCTCCGGTCTTCGGCTTTGTCAATGGCCTCTTTTTTGGCGCCGATCATTTCCACGCCGAACTTTTCCAGCACTCCCTCGCGGTCCAAGTCCAACGCGCAGTTCAGCGCTGTCTGCCCACCCATGGTCGGCAACAGCGCGTCGGGCCGTTCCTTTTCGATGATGCGGGCGACGGTCTGCCAGTCGATGGGTTCGATGTAGGTGGCATCGGCCATTTCCGGGTCGGTCATGATCGTCGCCGGGTTGGAGTTGACCAGGATGACCCGGTAACCCTCCTCTTTCAGCGCCTTGCAGGCTTGCGCCCCGGAATAGTCGAATTCACAGGCCTGGCCGATCACGATGGGACCTGCGCCTAGGAGGAGTATGCTTTTTATGTCTGTACGTTTAGGCATGGAAAGGTTTTGGTATCAGGTTAAGTATGTTATTAAGTTAACTTGAATGAAGAAACAACTTTTTCACTTTCATATCCAAGTTTGATCTGTCCCGTTTTGAAGGTTGTGAGATTCTCCCGCCAAGTTCAAAACGGTAGCAATAAGTTGTGGACTTAAATGAATATCCGAGTATTCAAGTTTCCGCAATAGTGGCAAAACTTCAATGATTAAGCCTTTTTGCTTGGCTGCAAGCAGTACACCGAGAGAACCGATGATATTGATATGGTTGATCCTAGCCACTTTGCGGCCACGGCGGTCATCAATCAGCAATTTGTCGGCTGATATTTGCTTATATAATACCATTGCCTCCGTTTCGCCCACATCGGCAAACGCATCCAAAAAAACATAGTCTTGCAAGTCAACGTTACGAACCTTGCCCTGCAAAAAGCGTTTAAGTGTTTGGGCCTCTTTTTTGTCAGGCCAAGTGGCTTCGTGGAAGACGGTTTCAGGCACGACGACGACATCAAATAACCGTTGCAACAGATCCAAACTCTCGCAAACTGATAACGCAATCAGAGCGGAACAGTCTGCTACAAGAATCATACGCTGTTCATCCCTGCCAATTCTTCCAATAATTCCTCCCTACTGATGTCAATGACAGGAACATCATTCTGTTTACAAGCTGTGATAAACTCATAAATATCAATACCTGCCAGTTCGGCTGCTTTCGACAATGTGACGCGGGCATTTTTAAGCAGCCACAACGAATAGCTCAAGCGCATCTCTTTTTCTATATCTGCGGCTAACTGAAAATCCACAAAATCATTGGGAAGGTTGACTGCGATTTGCATAATATATCCTAGTGGATTAGTAGCTGGTTTAACCGTTTACTTGCCGCAATACAGCGTATTTGCAGCACCCTAAGAGTTACGACTTGTATCGTTCCCCCGCAGAGAGCCACTGCCATAAAGTTTAGCCGTTCGTGGTGAGCTTGTCGAACCATGAACGGATTAACGATCAATGCTGTAAAATTTTCTGTTCACCCTTCGACAGGCTCAGGGCGAACGGAAAATCCTTATGGATTAGTGAATCCCATGTTGCTTCCATTGCTTGAAGCTTTTCCACTTCGTTTATTTTGGAAATTTCAATTGTATTCAATGAATCACACTCCATAAAGAAAACATAAATTTCAGATTGTCTATAATTTCTTCTACCTAGCAATATCCATATTTTGATTTACTTTTTCTTGCACCCAACTATTCAATAAGGATTCCTCAGTAATGCCACGCGACCTCGCTATGTTTCTCAGTTTTATAGAAAGGTTTTGATCCAATGAATAATATCTGCTTTGAGACTCTATATTGACAGCAAATTCAACTTCTTCTTGCCCTCCAAAATCATCCGCATCGTGTCCATCCCAAAACTCGCCAATTTCTTGATAAGATTTTGAATCAGATATAGGGGTTTTAGTTTGCATATCTCTTTCTCTCTTTATCTGTCGCGTCTCTTGCTGAGACAATGATAGCCTGACTGTCCTTGGTATAGACGAAAAATACACTCAGAAAACGACCCGTGGTTGTCTTACCAAATGCCGCCTAAACATCTTCACCAGCCTTAAAACCTGATTCCTTGAGTATAAATCTTGACTTATTATTCAGAACATCAATGACTTCTTCGGTCTCTAGGTTATGCTTCCAATGCAACTTATCGACTATATCTTCCAGCCAGATTATTCTATTGATTTCCATAGATTATTAATTACTTTCATTATCGTTCCCACGCTCTGCGTCACTGCCATTAAGTTAAGCCGTCATTCCGGCA
>QJPH01000497.1 GCA_003242955.1 Candidatus Methylumidiphilus alinenensis | reverse complement strand
GCATGGCGGACGGTTATGGGACGCTAGTCGGCGAGCGTGGCATCAAGTTATCCGGTGGCGAAAAGCAGCGCGTCGCCATCGCCCGCGCCATCCTCAAAGACCCCGAGTTGATTATCTTGGATGAAGCCACTAGCGCCTTGGACTCGGAGTCCGAGGTGTTGGTGCAGCGGGGCTTGGAAAAACTGGTGTCCGGGCGCAGTTCGGTCATCATCGCCCACCGCCTCAGCACTGTCATGAATGCCGACCAGATTTTAGTTCTGAAAGAAGGCCGCGTGGTCGAACGCGGATGCCACGAAGACTTGGCCAACCAAACTGGAGGGCTTTACGCCAAACTGTTTGAAATCCAGACCCAAGGCTGGGGGCTGGCGGCTTAGTCATTCGCTGATGTTACGCATTCATTGCCGGGGGTCTTTTCCACACCAAGATGGGCGTAACCTCCTATTCGTTCTTGCTGCTTTCGCTTCATCTCGTAATGACAATGACATTACAATATGCTATCCTGAAACCAGATTTTAGCCAGACAAGCAGGTGACAAGCATGACCCTTCCCAATACAACCAAGCGAGAAAGCTTGACCATCCGCATCAAACCCGAAGAACGCTGTTTGATTGACCAAGCCGCTCAGTTGCTGGGCAAGAACCGGACTGATTTCATGCTGGAAGCCACCCGCCGGGCCGCTGAGGAGGCTATTCTTGACCACACGGTGTTTGCTGTGAGTCCTGAAGCTTACGCAGAGTTTTTGGCCCGCCTCGATGCCCCGCCGCAACCTAACGAGCGTTTGCGCAAAGCACTGCAAACCCCCGCGCCTTGGGAATAAGCCTTGCCTTTGTCCGCACCTTGTCCACTGGCCGACGGTCATCAAGTCGCCGACTTCGCTTCGGGGGTCGCCTCGCTGGATGATTGGCTAAAGCGCCGAGCCCGGGCCAACCAGTCGAGCGGCGCATCGCGGACTTACGTGGTGTGCGACGGGGACAGGGTGGTCGGCTATTATGCATTGGCGTCCGGCGGCATCGCCGTGCAGGATGTGCCGGGGCGGTTCAAGCGCAACATGCCCGACCCCATCCCTGTCGTTGTGCTGGCCCGCCTTGCCGTGGATAGTGCCTACCAAGGGCGCGGGCTTGGCCGCGCTTTGTTTCGTGACAGTGCTCAGCGCGTGGTCTATGCGGCTGATGCCATCGGCATCCGTGGCGTTGTCGTCCACGCCATTTCGGAACAGGCCAAGGCATTTTACCTGGCACTGGGTTTTGACCCATCCCCACGCGACCCGACGACGCTCATGGTGACGCTGCCCGATCTTCGCGCCGCGCTTCTTTGAAGATTTGCAACGCGGTAAAGGTGTAATTCGTAGGCCCAAGGGCGCAATAGCGAAGCGTATTGCGCTCGGAATGATTAAACATTGCACTGGCGCAATACGCGGAGTACCGCTATTGCGCCCTTTCGGCCTTAATTATTCCACGAATTATCTAAAACCGATGCGATTTAAGCATTAAATTATTGGACAATAAATATGATAAAAGCTCTAATGTATAAATTTTTAGCCTATGAATTATGGACTACGGATTGGTATATTGAAAATATACAGCGTTTTCTATATCTATTAGTTACTTAATGTACATCCATGTCGGCAAAGGGATGCCGACCTACTGCGTAACAAGGGTCGTAGGGCGGCAACCCCTTGCCGCCAAAGATAAACAAAGTAATCAATCGACATTAAAAACGCTGTATCAACCTTACCAAGCAGAAAGAATAAAAATGAAGTAGTAGATATTTTAATAAAGAGATATAAACAAACAACTCTGATACAGAAGAAAAGTAATATAGTTGATGCATTCAAAGATCAATTAACCGATTTTCAAGAAGAAAATCGAGAGCTAGCATTTCATGCTTTGCAATCAATTCTGAGTATTGCGGCAGTTATTACAGAAACATGTTATTTCCTTGATGCCAAGCCCGCGTAGGTTGGGGTGAGTAACGAACCCCAACATCGGTTATAAGTCAGGGCTCAATTTCACCGCATTGCCTGCCGTGCCGCGTCCGCCAAGAAACCGCTACGGGTTGTCCCATGGGCGCGGGTATAGTCGTCGATTTTCGTCAGCAAGCGGTGCGGCAGGGTAATGTTGACTTTTTCGCAATGACCGTCAAAACGGGTGACATCCACGTCCACTAATGCCCAAACGCCGCCGTCAAAGTCTGCATTCAGCCGGTGTTCGGCAATCGGGCGGGGGGCTTGAATGTCCTCGCCGTCTTCAGCCATGTCTTCGAGGTGCAAATTGATCGCTTCCACCACGCTGGACAAAGCATCGTCGAAGGTGTCGCCTGCCGAAAAGCAGCCGGGCAAGTCGGGTACGGTAACACCAAAACGAATGCCGTCATCGGTATGGAGCACTAGGGGATAACGCATAGGTGGTCTCCTATTTCCAACACGGTAAGGCGGTTTCGTAGGCAGCAATAGCGGCTCCGCCGCGTATTGCGCCGCATGTCGAAACTGTCTACGATAGTTATTATATGATGTTACGCACCCTGCCGTTGAATCTCAGTTTGGTAGCCCGGATGGAGCCGCTTGCGGCGCAATCCGGGAGAACCTAGGCCATAACCCGGATTGCGCCGCAAGCGGCTCCATCCGGGCTACGACCTGCACATCTGCGAAACATCACTTATTATATCGGATTTTGAATCATTCGGCGCAATAGCTGCTTTGCCGCGTATCGCGCCATCCATACGGCGGAATACGCCGGAGTACCGGCTATTCCGCCCTACGCGGACTGCGTCACATCAGTCATCCAGGTCAAGCGGCAATCGATTGCACCGTGTTGCGACTGAGCAGCCACAGCGTTTGTTCGACGATGGTGTCAATGCGTTGGCTGACATCCGGGTTGTTAAGCCGATAACTGCCGCCTTCCTCTTTGACAAAGTCTGAATCCTTGACATACACCGTCGTCGGCACGGTGTGCAAACCGAAAAAACTGAGCAACGGGCGCAATTGATGCTCCAAAACCAAACTGTGGTGGTCGCTTCCGCCAGTTGCAGCAAGGACGGCCACTTTGCCGCTGAGAACCTTAGGGTCCAGCAAATCGAAAAAGTGCTTCACTAGCCCGGTGTAAGAACCCTTGTAAACCGGCGTCCCAACGATGATCACATCGGCTGACGCAAGCTTCTCATAAGCCAAGCTGACTTCGGCAGGCAGTAGTTTCGGATTGAGGGCGAGCCCTAGGCTGGGTGCTATGTCACCTACGGTGATGATGGCTTTTTTTGAAAAAGCAGCAGAGGCAGTTTTCCCGGCAATCAGTTCCACCAATGCGGTGGTTCTGGACGGATTGCTCAAACTTCCCGATATTCCGACAATACTCATTAATCTTTCCTCTTTTTTTTAAATGGTTTCATTGATTTTAAAGCTCTCGCGCGATTACACAAGTGTAGACCGAAGCCCGTCATTTCGGCATGGATGCCGAAATCCAGCGTCCAAGGATGGCAACACGGGGGCGAAACAGATGCCCCTATATCCTAAGGATATGAAACTACTGGTCGGCAAGTGACTTTATCAAGCATTTGCGCAACCGATTGGCTACCGTCCATGGCATGGATTTCGGCATCCATGCCGAAATGACGGCTTTTCCGGCTTGCCCAAACTTGTGTAAAACGATGAGCTAGACCTCACTGTGCAATGGTTAGCACCGACAACTTAGTGACACCGGCGCGCTCAATGCCCGACATCACCTTGGCCACAATGCCGTAATTCACCCCTTCGTCGGCATGCAGATGCAGGGCAAGCTCGGGGTCGGAGGTTTTGCGTGTCTTCAACTCGGTTTCCAGCCCTTGTACACTGATTTCGAGCTTGTCGATATAAACCTTGCCTTGTGCATCAACACTCACGTCAACCGCCTTCTTTTCCTCCGGGGGGGCGGTCTGCGCCGTTTTGGGCAAATTCACATGCACTGCGTTGGTCAATAGGGGCGCTGTGACGATAAACACGATCAACAGCACCAACATCACATCGACTAGCGGGGTCACATTGATCTCGCTCATCACGCCATCGTCGTCGTTTTGCGTCTGGAAGGCCATTAGGCGTGCGCCCCCTTCGCATGGGCAGGGTCGCGGTGAAGTTCGGCAACGGGGTTTTTGCCTTGCGGCGGGGCGACCCCTGGATCATCCACATACCGTGCGGCAGGGCGTTTGATGATGAAGGATGTCTTCAAGGCAAGATGGACGAAATCCGTGGCGAAGTCGTCGAGGAAGGCCCAGATGACTTTGTTGCGGCGCACGAAGAAATTGTAGGCGATCACGGCAGGCACAGCGACCGCGATGCCGAGGGCGGTGGCAACGAGGGCTTCGCCGATGGGGCCCGCCACCACATCAAGGCTAGCCGAGCCACTTTTGCTGATGTCCTGCAAGGCATGCATGATCCCCCACACCGTGCCGAACAGACCGACAAAGGGTGCGGTGCTGCCGATGGTGGCCAGCACGGACAGTCCGCTTTCCAAGGCCCCGCGTTCTTTTTGCATCTGTTGGCGCAAGCGGCGGTCAAGCAGTTCCTGGCGGTCGCCGGTATGCTCCAAATCGTGGATCGTCGTCCCTCCGTCAGCATCGCGCAATGTGCCGAATCCGATAGACGCCACCCGCGCAGCAGGGCCAGAATACCCCGACAACTCCGATGCGGCCTTGATATCCGTGGCGCGCCAGAAAACTTTATTAAATTTATGGTTATAGTGCGCCACCCGCAAGTGCTGGATGCCTTTGATAAGGATCAACCCCCAGGTGATGACGGAAAACGCGCCCAATGTCCAAAGAGTGCCATCGACGATGGCGGCGGTGGATAAGCTCGGCATGATGTAACCTCAGTTCATTCGATTGGAAAATGGTGGAAACCGCAAACCTGCCATCATCCTGGCAGGTTGAAATTAATGGGGACCGACACCCAACCGTCGGTCGGAGTATCCCCTCGCATGGCCGGGGCGAAGTGCCAAGAACCCTTGACCGTTCGGATGGCGGCTTGATCCAACACATCGTGTCCGCTGGACTTAATCACGGATACGCTGTCTGGCCTGCCGTTGGCTAACACATGAACCTTCAGTATCACCCGTCCTTCCCATCCCTCTTCTTCTGCTATTTCCGGGTAGGCCGGTTCAGGGTTGTGCAAATACCCCGCGCTGGCACTGGGACCGCTGACCTTTTCCGCAACTGGGGCGGGCCGCGGTGGCGGTGGTGCAGCTTTGACAGGCGCCGGACGTGGATCTTCCTCCTCCTCTTCGGGTTCGGGAGGCGTTGGCTCCTCTATGGGTTCCACTCGCCTGACCACTGGCTTGGGTGGCGGTTTAGGCTTGGCAACTTGTGGTTTGATCGCCACGACTTCTTTCTTGACCGGTTTGGGCGGTTCCACTTTCTTGGGTTCCGGCTTCTTGACCTCCACTTTCTTCGGTACTGGCGGTGGAGGTGGCGGGGGCGGCTGCACAATGGGCTTAGGCACAGGCGGGGGTATCAGCGTCACCTGCACCATCGGAGGAACCTTGACCGGGGTGACGGGCGGTTCATTTCTGGCCCCGTCATGAAAGCGTTGCAGGATATAAAAATGAGCCGATAGGGTTAACAGGCCGATCAGCAAATAATCCAGCCAGCCCCGCTCTCCGGTCTTCCCTTCGGACCTGAAACCGGCCAAGCTTAAATCGGCCTCGGTTGTCGGCAGGAATGACCTTCCTGTTTTGTAGGCGATAAACTTCATCGGAATGATGAGGGCAGATTTCTTCGCTACCGGGGACTCTCCCTTAGACTGTAAAGCCGTTAAAGGTTTATTCATAAAAAACTGAAATCCTCCGCTTGGGTGCAAATCTGTTCATTCAATCTAAGTAAGGCCGCCAATAACTCATAGGCATACCAATCGTAAGTGTTCACCCCTTAACTGCCATTAAGTTAAGCGTTTAATCGGAACGCCAAGCCCCAGCTTGGCATCAGGGTGTACCGCGCCAAGCTGGGGCTTGGCGTTCCGTCAAAGGCTGATTTCACGCTTAATGCATCTTAACTTAATGGCCGTGGCTCACCCCCTGGGAGTGTGGGCGTCTCGCCCGCTGAGGGCGGCCAAGATGGCCGCACTCCCAGGAAAAAGCAGGGGAGTGAACGCTTACTACCAATCTTTCATTTATTAGATATACAAAAGATGTGCCATCACTTTAATGGCTATTCCCAGTCGGGAACTGAAGAGGTGATTAAAATGGAAACCGGCTTTCCCCGCCTCGTTAATGCTGACAAGACTGTCGGCGTTCCACAAGAGGGTGGTGCGGAATGATGGGTTAATCGCACCCGGAACTGATGGCATAATGTGCTTACCCTGCAACAGCTTGCGTTTTAGTTGTTTGCAGGGCAACACTGTCGCCCACTTGGATTGCCCGGCCTTGGTCATCGTTCAGCCCACCCAATGTGGAGTGCGGCGACTTGTCGCCGCATGGCTCGGAAAGCGGCGACAAGTCGCCGCACTCCACAAACTCACCCATCGGGCTGAACGATGACCAAGGCCGATTGCCCTTCCCCTTCCTATCCTTCAAGTGAAAAGAGATAAAATAAAACGTACCGCTAGGGACGTTTTATTTTATTCTTGGAACCCAATAATTCTCCAAATGCAATTCCTTCAACGCGGCATCTAAGAAACGGGTATCGATCAAGCCGTTTATATCAACGGTTTTGCCGATCAGATTCTGCGCACGGGTAAATTCCGCCGCATCGCGGTAATGTTCAATGGTCAGCGGGTCGAACAAGGGGGAAAAGCGGTCTTTCCAACTATCCGCGTCTCCCTCGTAATCGCGCAGCACAACATTTTCCGGGGTTCCCAACAGCGTGGCGAAGCGTATCACCTCATTGCGGTTTTCCTCTTGTGCCTGCCAATAAGCCGCTTTGACATAGGCATTGGCGACGATTTGCGTCACTTCTGGATATTTGTCGGCAAATTCTTTGCGGACGAACAATTCCGCCTGCTTTGGCAATCAGCGCCGGAAAGTCCCCGTAGTTGGCAAAGTCGGCGCTGCGGTTGGCCAATGCCTCGTTGAATAACGGGCCACCGACATTGGTAGGCACTGGGAACCATTCTAACTTTACGCCGATTTTGTTCAAATCATCCTCCAGCCAGCCTTTGGCCGAGATCACGGCGGACTGACCACCGCTGATGATGCTCTTGCCGGCCTGATTGGAGGCGATGCTGGCAATCCTGACGGCTTCGGGTTTTTCAAATGAAAATGCTGGATTGGATAGAAAGATGCCTAGGGATAGCAGTAGGGCTGTTAATACTGGGTTTTGGCTGTTTTTAATCATAAACGACGG
>QJPH01000266.1 GCA_003242955.1 Candidatus Methylumidiphilus alinenensis | reverse complement strand
TCGTCGCGATTGATGGGCTTCGCAAGCTCAGCCCACCCTATGTCCCTTTGAAGTCGCCTTTCGGGTTACGAGTTGATTTCATTTCCCACGGGTGAAAATTCCGTCAAAGAACGTTTTAGCTATGAATTCGAGCGGACTTACTGAGGCGATTCGCAACACGGGAACATCGCATCCGTTTCAAGGCGTATACGAAGCTGGTTCTGGTCATCGAATGGACGGCAAAGAAAACAGACATCAAGGTACAGGGTTTTCATAAAATTAGTGGCTTAATCGCAATAGCAATAGAGAGTATGTAACCGTTCAGCCCCCCCCTGCCTTTTCCTGGGAGCGCGGCCATCTTGGCCGCAATTTTGGCGGGCGGGACGCCCGCGCTCCCAGGGGGGGCTGAACGGTTACGAGAGTATTGCTCCGAATATTTAACTTTTAATACGGCACAAAACGTTACGGACGGGATTACAAATCCAGTCCGGCGGAGGAAAATGCCGTAGCCCGGATGTAGCCGCTTGCGGCGAAATCCGGGTTTTGTGGCTCCGTTCCCCCGGATTACGCCGCAAGCGGCTACATCCGGGCTACTTGCTGCCGTTGCACAAAACGTTACGGACGGGATTACAAATCCCGTCCGGCGGAGTTATGAGTTGTAGGGCGGATACAGGGATGTGATCCGCCGAATGCTGGCGACCGATCCATAGCATTCGGCGGAACCCGTCCATGGTTCCGCCCTACGGACCTTTGTAATCCGACCCGAACGTTATGTCCACAGACCAGAGTCCTGCCGTTGCACAAAACGTTTCGGACGGGATTAAAAATCCCGTCCGGCGGAGTGTAGGGCGGATACAGGGATGTGATCCGCCGAATGCTGACGACCGACCCATAACACTCGGCGGAACCCGTCCATGGTTCCGCCCTACGGACCTGCCGTTGCACTTTGTAATCCGACCCGAACGTTATGTCCACAGACCAGAGTCCTGCCGTTGCACAAAACGTTTCGGACGGGATTAAAAATCCCGTCCGGCGGAGCAAAATACCCGTAGCCCGGATGTAGCCGCTTGCGGCGTAATCCGGGGTTTGTGGCTCCTTTCCCGGATTACGCCGCAAGCGGCTACATCCGGGCTACTTACTAATGTTTCATAAGCCTCAACTGATACTCAGTTGATCCTAGGCCCAATGTTTCATATTGGGCGTAAGCAAAGTTATCTTTCATTCCTTAACAGCCTCAATCGATACTGCGTATTAGCCAGATCATTTGCTTGAAACTGGGCATAAGTATAAACAGGGATACTTAGCTTTGATATTAGCTGAGTTGATAAATTATCCCCCAAATTGTTTTCTACAAACTGCATTGAAGGATCATGAACTTTTGACATATCGTTGATAACAGCCACATTTTTCGCTATCCAATTAAATAATATGCTGTCCTCACCAACAGAAAGCCACTTTTGAGGTAAAGGGGTGCCAACCTTACCGATAGTCACTGCCTCACCAACATTTGATGCCATAGGTTCATCGGTAATGGCAATATTGGGGTCTTTGTAAACGGCATCATATTTTGCGGGCTCTCCTGTGGATTTGTAATCTTGATATTTTCCAAGCCCATGTTGCTTTGCATAGTTTTCGACATAAGCATCCAGAGCCGTTCTGCCCATAGAAGCTAAAAATGCATATTCAAAGCCTCTGCCAAAATTGCCGCCATAAACCCTGGCACCTAAACCGCCACCAAGTCCAGCGGCAAGCGCATCCTTAAAGGCTTTGACCGTAGCATTGGTCTGAGAGAGTATGCTATTCGCGCCTACGGTTATCCCACCGGCTATACCGCCCGCTATACCACCGTATAGCGCACCTTTAAATGCGACATCCAGATTACCGCCACTTCCCATAAAGCCACCTACAAATCCACTTGCCAAGCCGCTTACCGCACCACCCAATATGCCTCCTGCAAATGCGCTACCAGTCAGAGAAGCAAAATAAGGAGCCGTTGCCCCATACGTCAGCACACTAATAGTAATCACCGCAGCAATAGTTATAATCTTTCCAACAGTACTCTTCATGAAATTACTAAACCATGAATAGCCGCTAGGATCGGTGAAAACCAGTGGATTATTCAGGACGTAGCTATAACGGTTATAATCTTGGAGATTTTCCGGTGCTTGAATTTGCGGGTCCGCACTCAGGAACCTCCCCAACGTCGGATCATACACCCGCCCGTTCATGTGGATCAGGCCGACATCGGGCAGTTGCTCGTGACCCGTGAAGCCGTGGTTAATGGTGTTTAAACTGCCATATAGCGCGGTACGGTTGCCGAACGGGTCAAACGCATAGCGGGCCAGCACGAAGGCGTTGTCGTCCGTCACCGCGTCGATGCTGCCTAGGTGGTCGGTGTGGAAATAGCGGGTTTGTTTAACGCTGCCACGGGTGACGACTTCGGCAATCGCCTTGCCGGCCGCATACACCGTATGGCGGTTTTCAACCACGCTGCCCGAGGTGGTTTGCTCGAAATGCCCACCTAAATCCATGCGCGGATTTAGGTAGATCGTCGTGCCGTTCGAGGCGGTTTGGCGGAAGCGCTCGTGGTTGGAATCGTAGTCAAATGTCACCGTATTAATGCCTTGCACGATCTTTGACGGCAAGTTGAATGCGGTATAGGCCACCGTGCGATTATTGATGCCATTGGTTTGGTTGCCGTTGGCATCATATTGCAGCGTGGTGTTGATGTTCCCGCTGATTTGGGTCACGGCATGGGGTTTGGTGCCATAGAAATAACTGCCGACATCGGTCTTGAAGTTGATGTTGCCCAGTTCGTCGTATTGGTAATTCAGTATCTTGCCGCCGGGTCCAAGATCGGTAGTCAGCCGGTCCAGTTCGTCATAGGCAAAGCTATCCCCGCGTTGGGTCGCGTAATCGTCGCGGGAAATCAAATTGCCGTTTTGGTCGTGGTTCAACGTCAGGTTTTGAATGTCCGGGGTCACGCCAAACTTGCCGGTGGAAATGTACGTCGGCCTGCCCATCGCATCGAAACTGCGTTGGGTGTAGAGGTTATTGCCCAGTCGTTCCAAGATAATCCGGCCCGAGGCATCGACTTGTTGCGCCTGCCAATAGGGTTTTTGGGTAGACCCGTCCAGCACTTGCGATAGATAGCCATAGCTATTGTAGACATTGACCACGGACAAGCCGGTCGGCTGGGTGAAAGTGGACACCCGCCCATAGGCATCATACAAGGTGGATTGATAATAAGAACCCGCGCCGCTGATGCTGGTCGTGGTTTGCGCCAACCGTCCAACATTGTCATACGCATAAGACCGGGCAAAACCGTTGTCGCTGGTTTCCGCCGCTAGTTTGCCGATGCCTTTGGTGGCGGTGTCCCAGGTCCACGCGCTGTTCAAGCCCGGTTCCTGCCGTTTGACGACGCGGCCTAGCACGTCGTAGCTGACGGTGGTGGTCTGGCCTTTGGCATCGGTTTGCCGGGTCATTTCGCCCAGCACGTCATAGCCATACGACCACGCGCCCATGTCCGGGTCGGTCATCGCGGTTTTACGGCCCCGGATGTCGTAGGCCAAGGTGATCGTGTTGCCATTCGGGTCTAGGGTTTTGACCGGGTTGCCAAACGGATCGAAGGCAAACTGCATCAATTTGTTGTGGGCGTTGATGGTCTGCACGACCTGTCCCAAGCCATTTTTAAGTTGCTGGGTGGTGTGGTTCAGTGGATTAGTGACGCTGATATTCAGGCCATTGTAGGCGGTTTGCGTCACGCCGCCGTCGGCCTCGGTGATTTTCACCGTCCGCCCGAGTGTGTCGTATTGAAACTGCGTCCAACTGACCGTATCCGTGGGGAAGTAAGGCCGCGAGGTGGAAGCGACTTGGCCCAGGCTGTTGTACAGCTTGTCCACGCTGGCGACGCGCCCGTCAAAACCCACAGTGGATTTGCGGATTTCCCGGTTCAGGCTATCGAAAAACACCGTGCTGGCGGGTGCGCCGCTAGTGGTGGCGGTGGTGTAATACACGCCGTTGGCGGGGCAGTTGTTCGCGCAGAAATTAAAGGTGAAGTTGCTTTGCGTGCCGTCGACGCGGTTTTCTTGCAGCTTGCGCCCGAAGCCGTCATAGGCCCAAGTCGTCGTCAGGCCGTTGGGACCGGTCAAGGACACCGGATTGCCAAAGCCGGGTTCAAACGTGCGGGTTCCCTTATGGCCCAAGGCATTGGTGCTACTGACGGCGAAGCGGCCTTGCGCGTCGTATTGGGTGCTGCTGGTGCGGGTGGTAATATCCGCCCCGCTGACCGTCACCGCCACGCGGTTGCCGAATGCATCAAGAGTATAGTTGGTCGTCAGTTTTAGGCTGGGGTTATCCGGTTCGATGATTTCCTGCGTCAGCAAACCGCTGGCCGGGTCGTAGGCAAAAGCCGAGGTGCGCGTTGCCGTGGTTCCGGTGGGCAAAGTACTCGTCACCGTGGCGCGGGTCAAGCGCCCGAGCAGCCAGTTGGTGGTGTCGTTGCTATAAGTATTGGTCGTGGTTTTGACATTGCCAAACGGGCTGACCGGGCCGGTGCTGGCATACCCGTCGTCGGTCTTGACAATAATTTGTGTGGCGTTGCCGTAGCCGTCATAACTGGTGTTGGTTTGCGTCCTCGGCATCGCCGCGCCGTTCAAATCCCAACTCTGCTCGTTGGTTTGGATGAGGCCGCTGCGATGGTAGGCTCCGCCGCCTAGACTGGTCATCTGCCAGGTGTTTTGTGCGCTGTTTAGTATTTGGCCGTTGGCGGCTTGCTTGACTACGGTTTGCGGCAAACCTTGATACGGGTAATTCTGGCTGTAACTGGTCGTCGTCGTGATGCCGGTTTGCGGGTCGTTGACCGCTATCTGCCGGAAGCCTAGAAATCCTCCGCCCTGTTCATGGAGTTTGGCACCGGCGTAGGTGTAGTTGGTGGTGTAGTTGCCTCCGATGCCATTGGAGGTTTGGGTTTGGGAAACGACGTAAAGCGGGCCTTGGAAATCTAAATAAGGATAAACTGCATTGGTATCTTTTGTGTATACTGTATTATCGGTAAGGAGCTTATAACTGAAAGTGATGGCGAGACCAGAACCGGTAGTGATGCTTGATAAAGAATTTGAGAAAACCGGTCCATATGCATAAGTCCAAATTCCTGTGTGATAACCGTCTTGGAAAATTAAATCCGTTTTTCCATCTCCGTTAGTGTCCCCTGTGAACATCCGATAGCCGCTATCAGCACCAATTGTAGGCCAGTTTACGCTCTGGGGGTTCCACACAACCCACGTCGATTGCCCTCCGGGAAGATACCAAACTCCTGTGTGATAGCCATCCTGAAAAATTAAGTCTGTCTTGCCGTCGCCGTTGACATCGCCTGTGTACGTGCGATTACCAGCAAGATAATTACCAGCTAGATCACCAAGCGTCGGCCAATTTATGCTCTGAGGACTCCACACTGCCCAGGTCGATTGACCTCCGGCAAGATACCAAACTCCCGTGTGATAGCCATCCTGATAAATTAAGTCTGTCTTGCCGTCGCCATTGACATCACCCGTATACGTGCGAAGACCAGCAAGATCACCCAGCGTCGGCCAATTTGTACTCTGAGGACTCCACACGACCCAGGTAGATTGTCCACCGGGCAGATACCAGACTCCCGTGTGATAGCCATCCTGATAAATTAAGTCTGTTTTGCCGTCACCGTTGACATCACCTGTATACGTGCGATTACCAGCAAGATAATTACCAGCTAGATCACCAAGCGTCGGCCAATTTATGCTCTGAGGACTCCACACTGCCCAGGTCGATTGACCTCCGGCAAGATACCAAACTCCCGTGTGATAGCCATCCTGATAAATTAAGTCTGTCTTGCCGTCGCCATTGACATCGCCCGTATACGTGCGAAGACCAGCAAGATCACCCAGCGTAGGCCAATTTGTACTCTGAGGACTCCACACGACCCAGGTTGATTGTCCACCGGGCAGATACCAAACTCCCGTGTGATAGCCATCCTGATAAATTAAGTCTGTTTTGCCGTCACCGTTGACATCGCCTGTGTAAGTACGATTACCAGCAAGATAATTACCAGCAAGATCACCCAGCGTCGGCCAATTTAAGCTCTGAGGACTCCACACAACCCAAGCCGATTGTCCTCCGGGAAGATACCAAACCCCTGTGTGATAGCCATCCTGAAAAATTATGTCTGTTTTGCCGTCGCCATTAACATCGCCTGTATACATGCGGTTACCGGGAAGAGAACCAACCGTCGGCCAATTTGTACTCGGAGGGTTCCAAGTAGCCCACGAAGAAGCTCCTGTATCATCTTGCCATTTGAAAGTAGTCGGCTGTACACAATTTGGAGTACTCCCGCCATCACACTCAACCAAAGCCTTGAAACGAGACCGTTGGATCGCGGAACTTTGTTCATATGATAGTTGATAATATTTGATTAAAATATTAGTGCTATAGGTTTTAATAGTAACAATGCGTTTGCTATTTTTGACGATAGAACCAACCTCATAACCACTTTCAACATCCGGCCTCACCTCATACCCAAACTGCACCGACGCATACGGCGCAACTCCCGCCGCCGCATTGCCGGTGTAATCAATCCGGCTGAGATTAAATTCTCCATTGGCATTGTCTTCCGTGTACGACACGGCAATATAATTGCTTTTGGTATCGCTGATTTTATTCACCCCCCATACCCGCACGGTGGGCTTGCCTTGCGCTTCAATGCGGGAGTCGGCGGTATTGCCATACTCAATAATCTGCCCGGATTTGGTCCATGCCTTGAACCACGCGGGACCATTGCCCGCCGTGCCATAGGAGATGACGCGGGTATAGCTTTCGGTTTCGGTGCGGTATTGCGCCCCGTCCGCGCCATAACTCCCGGCGACCAGCACCAAGCGTTGCCCGTCCAAGCAAAAACGGTCGTTGCCGTCGTAGTTAATGCCGCCTTTGAAGCCGTCTTGCGCGAAGCTTGCAGGGCAGCGGGTGATGGCGGACAAGCCGCCCAAGGACCAGCCCACGCCCAGTGGGCCGTTGCCGCTTTGGCTGTTATAGTTGAGCGATAGGGTAGGGGCCATGCCTGCCGTCCCCGGCGGGACGGTGATCGGTATCGTGTACGTCGCCGCGCCGGTTTCGTTGACTTTAAAGCTGCCGGGGGTCGCACCCACCGCCGTTGTGGCATGGGCGAGCATCGGGGTGGTTAGGAATAAGAGGGTGAGGAGGAATAATAAGAAGGATGGGGTGAGCTTGCGAAACCTGTCATTTGCGGTCGGTGTGGCAATCTCGGCGAATTTCGCCATCCCTGGAATCTGGATTCCGGCAATCCCTGCCGGAATGACGGCATTTCCGCTGGTTCCCAAGCTCC
>QJPH01000271.1 GCA_003242955.1 Candidatus Methylumidiphilus alinenensis | reverse complement strand
CATCTTTCCAATTGGACGGCATCGTAAGCCGCCGTGAAGGCTACGAGTAGTATGTTGAATTTTGCCAGGCTTATGCCAATGGTGGCTTTAATCATGCGATCATGTTTCTTGCCATCCAGTTTTTTAAATTTTTCGTAGGCCATGAGTTATCTATTTATTGTAGAGCTTAAATACCGTATTATAAAGCAGTATTGAAAGCATGAACAGGTTCAGGAACAAGTCTAATGAAAAAAAATCAGAAAACATCGCTGAATCTATTTCAGATAATGTAGATGAGTCAAAAGAACAAAGTACCGAAAAATCAAAAGAAGGTTGGGATACTATTGAATATAGCCGTTCCTCTCCAAGAGAAGTAAAGCTTTCTTGGCGAGCACGTATTATTTTTCGTAAAGGAGAATTCAAACTTGATAAATGGAAATTCTGGGTAATGTTTTTTTGGGTTTTTTGTGTAATAATGCTGCCATTATCATTCGTATATTTAGCAATTTTTTCCTTTATTACGCCAAAGCCGATTACAACACAAGTTCTTTCCACTGTGATCGCTATTATAGTAATTCCATTGTGGGCATGGTATGATGGCATAAAACCATTGACTAGGTTGTTTGACGATAGAATAAAGCCAGTGTCAGAATCTATGCTTGCCTTTAAGGAAAAAGACGCTCAGATGGAGGTTTATAGGGAAGGCGATATTCGTGTGATTCGCATTGTCCGGTATTCCTCTGTTTGCTCGATTTGTGGGGCCGACGTATCGCTAGACGATGGTTCACCTGATTTCCCCCGCCGCATGGTTGGGCGTTGTGCAGAAAGCCCAAGGGAACATGTTTTTAGTTTTGACAGGGTAACCAGAAAAGGGGCTGTCTTGCGAAGTCCACCTTTGTAATGAGAGTAGCCAGAAAGGTTATGAATTATTTTCGCCTACGCGAAAATGATCCTATTTTATTTGGTAAACCGTTCAAGCTAAAGCCCTGAAAGTAAAGCAAAGGTTGCCATTATCGGCGGAGCGAAGCGCATTGAAAGCGATGTCATTAATACTCTCCAACCGCCTTGCAAGCGGCATCAATGACGCTATCAGCGATGAAATAACCTGCCGTGCGCAATTCCAGCAGATAAAGTTTCACGCCAGCAATCAATCCCCGGCGATGCGCTTCAACTAGAAGCCCCGCTGTCCCTTTCACGGGAAGGCCATAAACCTGTTGTGCAATGCGTCGGCCTCGGCGTTCGTCGATAATTGCCATGCATGGCGACAATTGCCGGGCTAGGGTGATGACTTCGGCCTCGCCAGCGTCCAGTTCCATCACCAATAACGGATCAGGAATAGGCACTGTTCGCACCCGCGCTTGCCAGTCGGCGGCTTGCAGTGATTTCGCGCCGGGTTTGCCGATACCCGCCACTGCCACCTCGTTGAAAACCGTCTGCGGAACCCAACATTCCGCATACAAAGTGGGTAGCAGGTCAAGCTGCCCAATGATCGACAGCGCAACCAACGGCCCGGAATTGACGACCGCCCGTTCAATCATTTTCAGCAAACTCCGCGCTCAATTCATCGTCACCCAGTGCCAACACTGGCACTCCGGCACGACCAGCGGCGAGGAGAAATTCCACGCGACCCATGCCGCACAGTTTCCCCGCCTTGCCGGAACTCAAACGCCCGACCTCGAATAATTTAAGCGCCAACATGAATTTTGCTTCACGCGCCAGTTCTTCAGGCGGGACACCGGGCAACGCCAGTGCGTCGATAGGCAATTCAAGCATTACGGTATTCATTTGTCACTCCTTAAGCTAGACATAAGTTCAATATGGCTTACATCCTACTACGATGTTAAATTGAATAAATAAATTTTATTTATCTTCTCTGCATAGGTTCAAAAAACATAGACCAGTAGTATTCTGCTGCACCTTCAAATGTTAATAATTTTTTCTCTGCGCCATATCGAAACCACATACCCATAGGTTCAAGTCCAAGTACGTTACCATTATCTTTTACACTCATAATTTCGTTAAAACTATTTCTTTGACTAACTCCAGAATAACAAAATGCTATTGTCGATGGTCCTCTTGAACCGAATGAATCACTAAGCCAGATTCCGCATTTGCATATTTGATCACCGTTACGATAAGCAGAAGCCTCGAAAGAGCGAGCATCTACTTTTTGAAATTTTGTTTTTACGTCTGGATATCGAGATTGAAGTTCTTCAAGTGAACCCTCAAAAAATCTTGAAATGTATTCATATGACTCTGTAATGAAGCTGTCACGGTCATGATCTGTAAATGGTTTTGGTATTGCAAGATTGCTTGATCTTGGCAAGCTTTTTTCAACAATAACTGTTTCTTTGGCACAACTAAAATTCGCTATTGATTGCGGCTTAGATGATTTATTTGTTCGCTCATAAATCTTATTAGCCACATCTTTAATGGCTGTGGCTATTTCAAAAAATGCATCGTCTAATGTTAGATACTTTGTAACCGCTTTACCATCTTTATTGGCTGACTGAAGTTTGCCAAATGGTAAATCTGCCCAATCACATGGTCTAAGTATTATAGGGATTACGACGGCTTCCCCACGCTCATGTCGATTAAGTGCTTCACGCATCTCGATTTCATAACAATACTTGGAAGCTATAAAATCTGAGCTTACGAGTAGTAGTATAATATCGGCACTACGAATTTCATCATCAATACGTCCGGCCCATTCTTCGCCAGCAAGGATACGTCTATCATGCCATGATTCAATAATGCCATTTCGCTTTAGGCTCATTAGATGCTTTTCGAGTTCGTTTCGATAAGTTTCATCAATGTGGCAATATGAAAAAAATACTTTAACCATAGTTTCCTCTAGTTTAGTTGAAAATCTGTTCCAGCATGGACGGCAGCAGGGCTTTTAGATATTGCCGGGTTTCGGTGTGTTTGGCCTTCATCTCTGCAAGCTTGGTTTGCAGCTTGTCGAAGGCTTGTTGTTTGGCAAGTTTGGGAGTCGGGACTTGAAGAACCATGAGCTTTTCAAGGCCGAGTGTTCGGTTACGTCCAGCCCCACCGGGAGAGGCTTCACCAATTTTTTCTAACCCTATGGGAGTCAGGAAGTAGTAACGCAGGAACTCAGGGCTAACCATTTCTGGATTGGCGAGGCAAGAAATAAATCGGTGAGAACCGAAACGTCCGACATCCTTGTTTTTTGCTACTGCAATAGCCCCTTCCCAAGCAAAAACATTAGAGAATAAAAGATCGCCCGGCTCTATGCTGAATAGGCGTTTGCTGCCAACATCAGCACCTTCTAATGGCTGTTTGTGAAAAGTACCCTTGCCGAACGAACGTATACCCAATTCCGGGTAGCTGCCTTCAAGGTCAACTTCAACCTCACGCCTCACCAGAGGTGCGACTTCTGCCATAGTCTGCCATTTCACATCTTCAATGATTTCGCGGAAGCGAATCGCCAGCAACCGTTCGGCATCCGCTTCGATTTCATCCAGCTTGGCCTCCACTTGCCGCACTTTGTCGGCGACGGCATCCAAGCGGGTGACAATGGCGTGTTGTTCGTCAAGTGAGGGAATTTGAATTTGACAAGCAAAAAATGCTTCTGGATTAAGAGTCCTGCGTCTATCTCCCATTCCTTTAGTACGGCTTCCAAGATCATCCCAAAACGTTGGTTGCTTCATTACCCAGCCAAGGTATCCTCTATTTATTTGAGATTCATCGCATAGGAAAGTTGGAAATTGAGGAGATACAAAAAATCCATTAAATTCCGGCTTACTTAAAGCTATAGCACCTTCCCATCCAAACAATTGACTCATCACAACGTGTTCGGCCTTAAGGCGGAGAAAATACTTATAGCTTGTATTGCCACTATCTATGGTTTCGCGTTTGAAAAGCCCCTTACCGAAACTCAATACACCAACCATTTCATAAGATATGGACGGGTCGATAACTTCCTTTATTAGGTCAAGCCTCAGTACATCACCGAGTTTTATTATCGGCCACCGGCTCATTCTTGAGCCTCCTGTTGTGACTGTTCCCACGGTTTCTGTGAGAACACCTCTAGTGGCGTTCTATGCCTTAAACCGCGAGAGCGGTCAGCCTCGCGTTCCCACGCCGGAACGTGGGAACGATCAGAAAGGCTGTGAAGCTTTGAACTTACGGCAAGGCCCGTCATCACTTGAGGCTTGCCATCCATGGACGCTGGATTCCGGCATCCCCCGGCAATCCCTGACCGGGGTAGGCTCTGCCGGAATGACGGCGTTTTAGTCAACATGGTTGTTCCCCATCATCAAACGCCGATTTTCCAAGTCCAAGCGGGCGCGTTGCAAAGCCTCTTCTATTTGCTTTTCGCTAGGCAGTACGGTTTTGTACTCCGCCGCCAAGATGGTATTGGGCAGGCCGTCTAGGGCGTAATGCGCCTCGGCGGCATCCTTGCTGGCGCAGAGGATCAGCCCGATTGGCGGGTTTTCGCCTTCGCGCATCCAATGTGCTTTGGCGTAATTCAGATAAAGATGCATTTGCCCGACATCCGCGTAACTGAAGCGACCGGCCTTGAGGTCGATGACCACCAGGCATTTTAAACCTCGGTGGAAAAACAACAGATCAATGCGAAACCAGCTATCGCCGACGCGCAACCGGCGTTGCCGACCCACAAAGGCGAAGTCGTCGCCCAATTCCAGCAGGAAATCTTCCAGCCGGTGGATAAGCGCCTCTTCAAGTTCGGCTTCCGAATATTCGTCCTTCAGGCCGAGAAACTCCAAGACAAATGGGTCTTTGATCGCCTCTTCGGGTGTCATGGCATCTCCCGGCAAGGCTTTTTCACCTTTCTCCAGCATTGCCACTTTGTTACGCGAGAGCGCGGTACGCTCGAAAAACTGGCTATTGATCTGGCGGTCAAGCTGGCGCACCGTCCAGCCACCGCGCAGGGCTTCAGTTTCGTAGAAGGCTCTGGCCTGTGCGTTCTTGACTGAAAGCAACCGCACATAGGCCGACCAAGGCAGGGGGAAGTGACGGGACAAGGCGGCAAGATCAGTTAATTGTGCAGACAGTGTCTGGATAATTTGCGGGTTGTGCGATTCTCCAGACAGTGTCTGGACTTTTGGCAGGGTAAGGGATGCATCAGACGCTGTTTGAGCAATCTGTTCGAGGGGCCAAGCCAAGTAAAAGGCTCGCATTTGCCAGAGGTTTTGTCGGCTGAACCCCCTCCCAAAACGTGTGGTTAGGTCTTCAGCCAGACGTTTAATGATCTGCTCGCCATATTCGGCCCTTTCTTGCCCGCCTTGCTCGGCTTCGAAGATGCGCCGGCCAATCTCCCAATAGCTGGCGGTCATCAGGGCATTGACACTGCGGGCGGCGGCACGGCGGGCCTCTTCCAACAAGTGGACGATGGCGGAATGAATGTTTCCGTAGCTGTCTGGCAGGGTCGGCTGGCTCATGTGTTCGCCTCGTTCACCAAAGCGTCGATTTCAGCCAGAAGCCTTATCACGTCTTGCTCCTTTGCCATCATGGACGCAACCAGTTCATGGGGCGGCACATGTTCCAAAGCCTCCTTGCCATGCGGGTTCTTGATGTCCAAATTGTAGATCGGCCAGTAGATCGCGTCGCCTTCGCGTTGCGCGGCCTTTGCGTTATCCTCATGTTGCCGTTGGCTGGCTTTGAGTTCCTTTTGTCGGTTTTGCAGGGTTGCCTTTGGTTTGGGTTCGGTCAAGGCGTTTAGTTGTTGATCGAGTTCGCGTAGCTGTTTCCCCACTTCCGTAGCCGCTTGGCGTTCTTGTTCGACCTGATGCCAAAACGGTTCCGCCTTGGTTTTGGCTTCATCATACAGTTTGGCAAAGTCGATGCGCCAGGCTTGGGCGTTTTCCCCCCGGTTGTTCCACCAAGTCAGGCAGTCGGCAAATTCATCATATTGGATGGGGGCGGTTTTACTGTACTTCTTGCGGCCTTCCGGCGGGGGCAGTTCGTAATACCAGATGTCCCGCGTCGGGCCTTGCCGGTCGAAGAAAATCAGGTTTGCGGGGATGTCGGTGTAAGGCGCGAACACGCCTTGCGGCAAGCGGACGACGGTATGCAAGTTGAACTCGCGCAATAGTTCCTCCTTGATTCGTGCGCTAATGCCATCGCCAAACAAGGTGCCGTTGGGTACGACCACGGCGGCGCGTCCGCCGTAAATGCTGCCGTGGCCGGGGCGTTTGAGTTTGCGCATGATGTATTGGAGAAACAGCAGTGCGGTTTCTGCCGTTTGTTTGTCTGGCGGAAAGTTGGCTTTGATGCCGGTTTCCTCTTCCCCGCCAAACGGGGGATTGGTCAGGATCACGTCAACCCGCTCGCGGTCGCCTATCGCGGTGATTTTTCTCCCGGCCAAAGTATTGCCGTAGTTGATTTGCGGGGCTTCCAGACCGTGCAACAGCAAGTTCATTTGCACCAGCATATATGGCAAAGGTTTGGCTTCCTGTCCAAACAGAGTTTGGTTTTGCAGCCGGTTACGGTCTTCGGTGTTCTGCACTTGTTGGGTTAGATGCTCATACGCTTCGACGAGGAAACCGCCGGTTCCGCAAGCCGGGTCAAGCAGGGTTTCGCCTAGCTTGGGATCAACCACGGCGACCATGAAACGCACCACGGGCCTTGGCGTGTAAAACTCGCCGGAATCCCCCGAGGCATCACGCATTTCCCGCAACATGGATTCGTACAGGTGCGAGAGGGTATGAATTTCCTCGCTGGAATTAAAGTGGATGCCGTTTATTTTGTTGATGATGTCGCGCAGAAGGCTACCGCTTGCCATGCGGTTTTGAACACCTTTGAAGACATTGGCAATTACGTCACGGCGGGTGTCTTTTTCGCCTTGCTCGGCAAGTCCGCGCAGATATTTGAACAAACCCGGTTTATTGACAGATAAACCGTCAGCATGGGAAAACGTCGCCGCGTCTTGGTTGATGAATTCCAGTAGATCATCGCCACTGATGCCGTTGGATGCCGCCGCCCAGTCACGCCAGCGGTAAGGCGCTTCGATGATGGGCTGGTATTTTCGCCCGTCCAAGGCTGCATCCTCTTCGTGGCGGGTTTCCAAGTCATCAAGGAACTTGAGGAACATCACCCAAGTGAGCAGCGGCAGGCGGTCGGCATCGCCGTTCAGCCCCTTGTCTTTGCGCAGCGTGTCGCGGGCCGACTTGATGAGGGAAGACAGTTGTTGGGCGGTGGTCTGCGTCGGCTTGGCTTTGCGGCTTGATTTGGGTTTGGGCGTTTGGGTCATTCGATTGGTTTGGTCTTATTGATACAGGGCTTCTTGCAGTTGGCCTATGCTTTGCCGCATGGACTCGATGCTGCCAAAATGGCGGTTGGCGATTTCGCCGGGTAGCCCAAAGCGGTCGAACGGCGGCGACTTGATCAGCCCGGACAGGTCGTTGAACTGGATCACGCCACGCTCGATGTATTTTTCCAGCAATAGACCTAAGATTTCCTTGGCGGTGTCGCTATGGGTAG
>QJPH01000367.1 GCA_003242955.1 Candidatus Methylumidiphilus alinenensis | reverse complement strand
TCGGCAAACTGTTAGCCTTCTTAAAAGAGCCTGATCCACCCAAGGGCATGAAGGATGCCTTCAGTAAGCTGCCGATTTTCAAGCAAGTCTTAAACATGAACCCTAGGGAACTCAAAAATGCGGCTTGCCAGGAGACTATCCTGCAAGGCATCGATATCGATCTTGGTCGCTATCCGGTGCAAACCTGTTGGCCGGGCGATGCCGGGCCGCTCATCACTTGGGCTCTGGTTGTCACCCGTGGTCCACTCAAGGCTAGGCAAAATCTGGGCATTTACCGCCTCCAGGTCATAGGCAGGGACAAAGTCATCATGCGCTGGTTGGCTCACCGGGGCGGGGCGCTGGATTTTCGGGATTGGCAACAGGCCCATCCCGGCCAACCCTTTCCCGTTGCCGTCGCACTGGGTGCCGACCCGGCGACTATTCTAGGGGCGGTCACTCCCGTGCCGGATACGCTGTCGGAATATGCCTTTGCCGGCCTGTTGCGGGGCGACAAGACCGAGGTGGTGAAATGCCGCTTAAGCGAATTGCAAGTGCCGGCCAGTGCTGAAATTGTGCTCGAAGGCTTCATCCATCCCGGCGAAACCGCACCGGAAGGCCCGTTCGGCGATCACACGGGCTATTACAACGAGGTGGAGGAATTTCCGGTGTTCACCATTGAGTGCATCACTCAACGTGAAAGCCCTATTTATCACAGCACTTACACGGGGCGTCCGCCGGATGAACCGGCTGTCCTAGGCGTTGCGCTCAACGAAGTGTTTGTACCTATCCTACAAAAGCAATTCCCCGAGATTGTCGACTTTTACCTGCCGCCTGAAGGATGTTCGTATCGCATGGCTGTGGTCAGTATGAAAAAACAATACCCCGGCCACGCCAAGCGGGTGATGTTCGGGGTATGGTCTTACTTGCGCCAGTTCATGTACACAAAATTCGTCATCGTCACCGATGATGACGTAAACGTGCGTGATTGGAAGGATGTCATTTGGGCCATCACTACACGCATGGACCCTTCCCGCGACGTGACGCTGATTGAAAACACGCCTATCGACTATCTGGACTTCGCTTCTCCAGTCTCAGGCCTTGGGTCCAAAATGGGCATGGATGCGACTAACAAATGGCCGGGGGAAACTTCGAGGGAATGGGGAACGCCGATAGCCATGTCCCCAGAAGTGAAGGAGAAGGTCGATCAGGTTTGGGAGAGTTTGGGGATTTGAACCCATCCTGACAAAATATGCTATCGCTTCTAAAACATCTATAACTGCAACCGGGGTGTGATCCCTTGCACCATGTATCGAATTGGCGAAGTTTCCGGGTTCAACCGAGGAGGTAACAATGAACCTTAAATACAAAACTTTCTTTAGGTCATGCGCAGCGCTGGCGTTATGTTCAGTATTCTCGGGATCAGCACCTGCCGACACCATTGTCACCGACTGGGACAACGTGGCCTTGCAGGCCATCCGCGACACCCACCCCGGCCCTCCGATTGTCGCGCGTATGCTGGCGATCACCCATACCGCCATGTTTGATGCCTGGGTGGCCTATGATGCCAAGGCGGTCGGCACCCGCCTCGGTGCCACTTTACGGCGACCTTCCAGCGAACGCACCGATGCCAACAAGAAGACGGCCATCAGTTTCGCCGCCTACCGCGCACTGGTCGATTTGTTCCCATCGGAAAAAGCCCTATTCGATGCGAAAATGTCCTCGCTGGGCTATGACCCTGCGAACACCAGCAACGATGTCACGACACCGATTGGCATTGGCAACGTCGCGGCTTCGACGCTGATAGAGTATCGTCATCATGACGGATCCAACCAACTAGGCGATTTAAGCGCCAGCCATATACCCTATTCGGACTACACGGGCTATGCGCCGGTCAATACGCCCGATGCGATTATTGATCCCTCGCGCTGGCAACCGCTACGGGTGTCGGACGGCCACGGCGGTTACGTGACACAAGCATTTATCGCGCCACAATGGGGCAAGGTCACACCGTTTGCCTTGGAGACGACTTATCAGTTCCGTCCAGGTCCACCGGCCCTCACTAGTTCGCCAACATTTCGCGCCCAAGCCGATCAAGTGGTGCAATACACCCGGTGCTTGGACGACCACCAGAAGGTCATCGCAGAATATTGGGCCGATGGCCCCGCTTCTGAATTGCCGCCTGGTCATTGGGCATTATTTGCGACTTTTGTCTCCAATCGCGACAAGCACACCTTGGATGACGACGCGAAGATGTTCTTCGCCATGACCAATGCCACGTTTGACGCGGGCATCGTGGCATGGGAGGCCAAACGCTTTTACGACTCTGAGCGGCCAATAACGGCAATCCACTATTTGTTCGCCGGCCAGACCCTTCCTTACTACGATGGGCAGGTAGTGCCTACCGAAGTTTGGCAACCCTATCAAGTGTCCACGTCGGTGACTCCAGCTTTTCCCGAATATATCTCCGGCCACAGTATTTTCTCGCGAGCGGCAGCCGAGGTGTTGCGGAACTTCACCGGTTCGGACACTTTCGGCAACCAAGTGACCATCCCGGCGGGCAGTTCGCGGGTGCAGCCGGGTACGGTTCCCGCGCACGATGTGACCCTGTATTGGGCAACGTTCACCGAAGCCGCCGACGAGGCGGGCATTTCGCGACGCTATGGCGGCATTCATTTCGTCCAAGGCGACATGGTCTCGCGCGATGCAGGCGCTAAAGTGGGCAATTACGCATGGCAGAAAGCCCTGAATTACATCCGCGACCCAAAATTAAGCAGTGGCTACAATGTCACTGAATGCCTATTCAATTGGGCGGAAGAAAACTATGCCAAACTGTTTGCCCCGGTTGGTCAATTTACCAAGATTTCCTCGAATTTCACCTACCGCTACTATCCAGACACCCAATCTTACGTGGCGGTCTCTTCAACCGACAACCATGTTTATTACCAAGGGCCGGATGGCAACCGCTCAGACCAAGGGCCATTGTCTTCTTGGCTGGCAAAGGCCAATTGCCCGTGAACCTAGCCCGTAGGTAGCGAAGCGGAAGCGGGTTGTCAGGTCTGCTCGTTCCCAAGCTCCAGCTTCACTGCCACTGCTCGTTCCCAAGCTCCAGCTTCACTGCCATTAAGTTAAGCCGTCATTCCGGCATGGACCGCCGGAATCCAGATTGCAGGGATGCCGACAATCTATGCCATCCATGGAGCCTAGGTTCCGGCGATCCCTGCCGGAACGACGCGCTTTTCTTAACTTAATGGCAGTGAAGCTCCAGCTTGGGAACGTATTTAGCTCGTCTGCTCGTTCCCAAGCTCCAGCTTGGGAACGGGAACACCGGCACAGCTAAGACCCTGACAATACACTTTGCGGTACACGGTAGGTTTTACCGGACACCGTGGTCAGGATGGCTAGGCCGGGTCCGCCGGTGGATGCGGTCAGCGTGACTTTTTCCACCCGCTCGTTGTTGGCATAACGGGCCAAGGCATCGCCGACGGCGGCGGTGATGATGAAACTGGTGCTTGCCTCCAAGACGCTGGCCCCATCGGGTAGGTTGACACTCAAAGTTGCCGTGCCAGCAGACTGGTTGCCAGTGATTGCCACTGGGGTGGCGGTGATAGGGTCAGCGCCAATTTCAGGCTTGACGGTCAATGCGACATTGGTACCCACCGGCACACCTGACGATGCAACCACCACGTTCACAGGATTGGCCGTGGTTGCTGCCAAGGTAACCTGTGCCATGCCACTGGGGTTGGAGGGCACGGCTTGGTTGGCCACCGTGGTAATTGCCAAATGCGGAAGGTTGGGGACAAACAATGCGTTGGGTGTGCTGGTGTAGAATGTGGGTGTGGTGGTACCGGTGAAATATAGTTGATCGGCTTCGAGACGGATGCGTCCATCGCCACCAACTGGAGAATAACAATTACCATTTCCACCTTGAGCTAGAAATGAGCCATTGCCGCTCAGTTGTGAACTGACTATGCGGATTCCACCTCCGCTGCCACATCCTCCCACAGAGGGATATAAATTGAACGGCGTAGTAAAAGTTAATGCCGGCTTACCAACAGAACCCCCATTGGCTAATATTGAGCCGGTCAGGTTTGTTTTGCCCGTTACCGCCAACAAGATTGCTCCGCCGCCGCCTCCTCCGCCTGAACCACGCAAATAAATTCTATGGCCACTCCCGCCGCCGCCGCCGGAACCTCCTACTAACGGTTGTAAGAGATTATTCCCATAATTGTATAAACCGGAATGGCCACCGTTAGGATTCGGATTGCCGTAGTTGTCATAAGTTAATCCTGCACCCACCCCGCCACCGGGGCCTTGACCATTGCCACCGCGTGTACCCGTGCACACACTACTAGGCGTAGGTGTGCAATTTGCCGTTACCGCATCAATTCCACCCCATCCCCCATCAAACCCTCCTGGTCCGCCCACTCCTGGAGTTCCGTCATCCGTCATATTGCCATCGCCCGCCGAGCCTACATCGGCTGCATTGCCGCCGCTGACATCAATGGTCCCCGCTATCGTGGCATCGTTTTGCACCAGCATGTAAACGGGTGTGTTCGCCGCGTTGCGTTTGAATGTGACCGTGACCCCTTGCGGGATATTGACCGACTTATAGTTGAATATCCCATCGGGTGGCAACTGCAATTGGGTGTTGAGGGTGGGGTTGAAATCGCCATCCGCCCCGGTGCTGCCGCTGTTGAACGCCGCCGCCAGCAATGGGGTAGTCATCAAGGCCGTGCCTAATAGCAAGCGGGTTGCATAAGCCAATAAGCTTGGAGAAATAGAAAACGCTTTATGCATGGTATTACCCTTCCTCAATTAATTGAAATTTGATTGTTTCCGCTCGTTCCCAAGCTCTAGCTTTTCTGCTCGTTCCCAAGCTCCAGCTTGGGAACGGCTTTCGTATCCTTTCACATTTCCGCGTGATCTACCCGTCCCGTGTGGGGAGAAGCACTCCGTTCTCCCTCAGTGGCTTGAAGCTGGAGCTTCTAGGCCGGGGTTCCCAAGCCGGAGCTTGGGAACCAGCACAAGCTCCGCTCGTTCCCAAGCTCTAGCTTGGGAATGGACTTATCCTGTCCTGTCTGCCCTTCCCCTAATTCCGTCTTGTGTGGAGCGGATGCAGCCTCGCCCCTTATAAGGGTTTGAAGCTGGAGCTTCTCAGCCGGGGGTTCCCAAGCCGGAGCTTGGGAACCAGCAATTATCCGCTCGTTCCCAAGCTCCAGCTTGGGAACGGAACTTAAGACTTATCGTTTCTTCCGCTTTTTGCTCACTGTCGTTGTTAAACGCCTCACTGACTTTTTCGCTGTCACTGCTTGCGTGGCATTGACAGAAACCGGGTTCGCAACATTTGGCCCATTCGTGAGAACCGAGGCGGCGGCGACCGGGGCAGCGGTTTCCTTCTGGACTGCCACCGAAGGGGCCAGCAAGGGGTTTAAACTCAAGCCTGATGTCGCGGTTTGCTTGGTAACTCTGACTGACCCAGATACGAATGGGCCAATGGGTGGGTTGCTGACAAGCGTTTGCTTGATGACCTGGACGGAGGGTGCTATGAATGGCCCTCTTTGATCCACCACCGGATCAGGCGCTACTTGCTTGACCACTCGAACCGTAGGTGCAATGAACGGCCCTTTCTGGTTCACTGCCGGATCAGTCACCACTTGCTTGACTACGCGAACCGTAGGCGCAACGAAAGGTCCCTTCTGGTTCAACGGCGGATCAAGTGCCACTTGCTTGACTATGCGAACGGATGGCGCGACGAATGGACCTTTCTGATCCACTATCGGATTAGAGACCGTTTGCTTGACCACCCGCACCGACACCGCGTAACCATCAATGGGTCCAACATAAGACGTGGGTACAAAAACGGGAATCGAGCGGACGGTTAAGTCAGGCGAGGTTAGGTTTAGCGCCGTGTTGCCGATTGCCAATCCTTGTATATTGATGACCGCATTGGTTTGGCCTGCCGGAATGGTTACCGAGGTTTTATCGACTGTGGCCGTGTTGGGGTCGGATACCGCTAAGTTGATGATATGGTCAACATCGTCCACATTGGCGAGGGATAAGGTATAAGGCGCGGCGTTGCCGTTATTGGTCAACACAATCGGCGAGGGCGAAACCAAGATGGCAGGCAAAAGGGGTTTGACGGTAATCGAAAACCCTGTCGAACCGGCATTGGTCATCAGATTGAAATTCTGTGCGCCCAAGGGGGCGGCAACCTCGGCGGTCAAATTAAACGACACGGAATTTTTGCCGGGCTGGACATTGCCGACGGCGAGGGCGGAACTCGGCGAAATGACGCGAGCACCCAGCAACGCCGAGCCAGACAGCGTGACAGCCGCCGATTGGCCTTGCCGCAGGGTATTGGGGACTATGCCGGTGATGGTCGGTTTGGTTGTTTGCGTCGCGGTGATGGTTGCCAACAGATTCCCAACCGGGTCGTAGACGTATTGCAAAACCTTGCCGGTTGAATCTTCGACGGTAACCAACTGGCCTTTCTCGTCATAATGGTATTGGAAAGTGACCGGGGTGGCAGCAAAAGCCAAGCGCAGAAAAAGGCCAAGGCATAAGCCAATGATGATAGCTTTCTTAACCATGTTTTTGCCTTGGATTTTCATCAATTTAAATCATTCAATACAACAACAAATTCGTAAGATGTTCGGCTCGTTCCCAAGCTCCAGCTTGGGAACGAGCCTTCCTGATTGGGAAGCGAAATTGGCTTCCATCCCTGTTCACCATGCCTTTACCACTTCAATCAAACCTTCCTGACCGGCGTAGTTTCTCGCACTGGAATATCGCCAATGTTCAGGCTGATCAACATATCCGCGCTTTACTGGGTTGTGGTGAATATAATCCAGCTTTTGACGCATCACTTCCTCGGATTCGATGAGTTGCGGGTGATTGCCTTCTTCCCAGACTTGGTAAGTCGTTTCGGTTTTATGGGAGCGTTTGAAAAACGCCAGTAGCTCTAATAACCTAGCTGATCCGTGATGTTGCAGATATTCGATAATCTCCTTGGCGGTATACGATTTGAAGCGTTGCATGTCATGGCCTATATTCTTCGACGCGGCGATAAGGTGCAAGTGGTTTTCTAGGATGACATACCCGTATAGCTGGAAGTTTGCTTCCCGTTGCAGATACCGCCATGAGTCCAGCACGATCTCCACGGTTTGTGGGCGGGTGAACAGCGGCAGCCACATATTGACCGTGGCGGTCATGAAATGCGGGGCTTCTCCGTTCAGCACTCGATAGCGGCTTCTAGGCATGGTTGGATTCTGCTCTTTAGTATGTTTATCCGGTTGTTCTGCTCGTTTTCGTGGCTCCGCTCGTCCGCTCGTTCCCTAGCCCCCGCTCGTTCCCAAGCTCCAGCTTGGGAACGTCTGCTGCTGCTCCGCTCGTTCCCAAGCTCCAGCTTGGGAACGGCTGTCCCTGCTTGGTAACGCATCCCGTCACGTTTCCGCGCCCTCGATTCTCGCTCCGTGAGGGTCCGAAGTGCTTTGGTTTTCCCTATATCCTTGAAGCTGGAGCTTCTAGGCCGGGGTTCCCAAGCTGGAGCTTGGGAACCAGCACA
>QJPH01000333.1 GCA_003242955.1 Candidatus Methylumidiphilus alinenensis | reverse complement strand
CCAGCCGCATGGGGCGCTGCTGATACTGAAAGAACCCGAACTTATTATCGTACAGGCGAGTGCGAACACACTGGACTTTCTGGGTGTGGTTTGCGAAGCTTTGGTGGGGAAAACGATCAATGCTCTATTGGGCGATGACTATACTGAAGCGCTTCGCCTGAGGATTGCAGAAACTCATTTGACCGACATCCTTGCTCTTTTAATGACAGCACCTTGCCGGTCTCGGTCTGGTCGACGATTCCACCTATTTGGCAATCGCATTGACGGCTTGTTGCTATTGGAGTTTGAGTTGGTCGATGAAGACCGTTGCCAGAAGCCGCAAAGTGATTCGCTTCCTATTTTGCGCAATGCGTTTCAGTCTATGCGATGTGCTTCGTCACTCTCCGCTTTCTTGGATTCTGTAGTTGTGCAGATGCAGTTGATTACCGGGTTTGAGCGGGTCATGGCCTACCGATTCGATGAGGGCGGCAGCGGTGAAGTCGTCGCTGAAGCCAAGGCACCGGGCCTGGAAGCTTATTTGGGCCTGCATTATCCGGCCAGCGATATACCCAAACCGGCACGGCGGTTATTCGCGTTCAGCTTGCTCCGGCATCTGCCCAATGTGGACTATGTCCCTGTGCCGTTGTTCCCGGCACACTCCCCGCTGGCAACTGGGAAACCAGTGGATTTAAGCTACTCGTTTCTGCGCAGTGTCTCGGTAATGTACACTGATCATTTGCGCAATATGGGGGTGAAAGCCACATTAGTGTCGCCCTTGCTGAAGGAAGGCAAACTGTGGGGCTTGATTTCCTGCATGCAACATAGTGAGCCGAAATATCTATCGTTTGAAAACCGTGTCTTGGTCGAAATGCTAATCCAGACGATTTCGATGTTGTTGGCTGATCAGGAAAACTATGATCACTTAGCCTATCGCCTTCGTCTCGATCAGGTGCTTGTTGTACTCGTCACTGCGCTGGGACGGGTTGCAACATTTCCCGAAGCGCTGTTGTCAGGTGGGGCCAACTTATTGTCTGTGATGGATGCCGACGGGGTGGCATTGATTGCCGATGGGAAGGTTTTACTGCTGGGCCAGACCCCTTCCCCGCACCAAGTTAGCATGATTGCCAACTGGCTCGCACAACAGAAGGCGGCGGTTTTCTCCACCCACCAGTTACCGCACGACTTTCCCCCCTCCAGCGATTTCAGCGCCGTGGCTAGTGGGCTCTTGACGGTCAGTCTGACCAGGACAAGTTCGGACCGGGTGATTTGGTTCCGCCCGGAGGTGTTGTCTGAAGTGCATTGGGCTGGCGATCCAAACAAACCCGTTGAGATCGTCGGCCAAGATGACCAGCAACTGCGGCTACGACCGCGCACCTCCTTCAAACTGTGGAAAGAAACCGTCCATTGCCAATCCCGCCCTTGGTTGGGCTGCGAAATCGACCACGCAACCAAGCTGCGCCAGGCCATCATTGATGTGCTTGTAGACCGTGCCAAGTTGTTGGCGCGGGCCAATGTGGAACTCGAGCGCAGTAACCAAGAGTTGGATTCATTTGCCTATGCGGCCTCCCATGATTTAAAGGAACCACTACGGGGCATCAATAATTTTGCCGAATTTCTTCGCGCAGAGGATGGTGCCCGGTTGTCGACGATGGGGAGCAGTCGGCTTGAGACCATCATTCGATTGGCTGGCCGCATGGATAATATGCTGGAATCGTTGATGCAATACTCGCGGATAGGCAGGAATGAGTTGGTGTTACAGCCCCTGCCAATTAGAGCCTTATTGGAGCAGATTGTCGAATTAATCCAACAAGTCAATCCAAGCCAAGATATCAAGATTGAGATACAGCCTGCTTTTCCTGAGATTAGCGGGGACCGGGTTAGGGTTTGTATGATATTTCAAAATTTGATTATGAATGCGATCAAATATAACGACCAAGAAAAAAAATGGATCGAAATTGGCTGTGACTCAGCCCAGGTTCCCCCGGTGTTTTTCGTGCGGGATAACGGGATTGGCATAGCACCTAGCCATCACGAACTTATCTTCCAATTGTTCAGGCGTTTGCATGGGCGTGATGAATACGGTGGCGGCACGGGCGCAGGCTTGACTATCGTCAAAAAGGCGGTTGCCCGTCATGGGGGCAACATCTGGGTGGAATCCTCGGAGGGCAGAGGATCGACCTTTTTCTTTACGCTGGCCCATTGGCAAGACAGAGGGGCGGAAAAACAATGAATGAAGATCATCCCATCCTAATTATTGAAGATTCTGACGAAGATTTCGAGGTCACTTGTTGGGCTTTGCGGCAGGCGGGGTTTACCCACCCAATTACCCGTGCGGTTCGTGCCGAAGAAGCATTACTACACCTGTGTCCAATGCCCCCGCGACCGGATTGGACAAGCAAACTGCCCTGTTTAGTGCTGTTGGACCTTAACCTGCCAGGAATGAATGGCCTACAATTTCTTCAGGAATTACGGTGGGCCGGACATCCACCTTCGATTCCCGTGGTGATCCTGTCCACCTCTAAAAATCCGCGTGATATCGCGGACTGCTATCGTTTAGGGGCGTCTGGGTATTTTTGCAAGCCGATGAGCCTTCAACTCTACATAGAGAAGATGCGCAGATTGATACAATACTGGTTTGAGTCTGTGACGTTAGCGGAGAGTGACGGATGAGTCCAGAAAGGGATGGTTTGTAATAGAACCTGATGTTGTCTTGGTAAGCGTTCGCTCCACCTGCCTTTATCCTGGGAGCGCGGCCATCTTGGCCGCTATTTCAGCGGGCGAGACGCCCTCGCTCCCAAGGGGGAGTGAACGCTTACGTTGTCTTGTTTTGGCCGATGATGAACACAATAAAGCCGATTTCTATATTAAACGAACTAAAAGAAGCCACTTGGCCGTATCACGAACGCCTGGAAAAAAACATGAATTTGCTGTCCCCTGGCTTTTTGCGCACGGATTATCTGCGCTTGATCAAAGCATTCTGGGGATACTATGGTCCTCTTGAGGCTCGCATCGCGGGGGTGGCAGAGTTGAAGGCGTGGTTGCCTGACCTTGACCGGCGTGCCAAATTGACTTTGCTGGAGTCGGACCTCCGGGCCTTGGGTATTGATGCCGAGGCGTTGGCGCAGCTTCCCATTTGCCGTGAAATCCCAGATTGCACTCACCCTGCCGCAGCGTTTGGCTGCCTTTACGTGTTGGAGGGCGCGACCTTGGGTGGGCAAGTGATCATCCGTCATCTCCATAACGCATTGAACCTTGATGCCCATAACGGTGCTGCCTTCTTTACTGGTTACGGCGAAGCAACCGGGGCGATGTGGCAGACTTTCAGGTTGCAGTTGACCGCCGCAGGGTTGGACAAAACGATACAGATTAGCTCGGCCTGCGAGACATTTATGACTTTGGAACGATGGCTTAAGCAAAACGGATGTCATGCCAAATTAATAAGTGATGTTACGCATCGTGCCGTTGAATCCCAGTGTTGTAGCCCGGATGGAGCCCTCCGGGCGTAATCCGGGTTCGGGCGGTATCTCTGATTGTACCGTATCCCCCGGATTACGCCGCAAGCGGCTCCATCCGGGCTACGGGGTTACACATCTGCGTAACATCAGTTAATAACATCTGCGATAAAAAAAATGGCCACATATTTCACTGTGGCCATTTAGAGTTCAACGGTTGCTACGAAACAACGGTGGGAGCGGTTTTTAACCGCGACCCAAGCCAAGAAGTCGCGGTTAAAAACCGCTCCCACGGCTGTTGAATCTTTCAACTCTCAGGATGTCGATGCCCATCGACATGATCGTTGGGTTGATTACTGCTTTGAATTGGCTGTCATCTCCAAATGCTCAAGGGCTTTCTTGGCATGGATGGTCCCATCTTTGGCGTTGTTGTTTTTGCCGGATTCTATCGCCGCATTCAAATGGTTGATAGCCTCTTGCACATGGACGCTGGGCGATTCTTTCTCGGCTGCTTGTGCATGGGTCAGAGCGACTTGGGCATGTTCCAGCAAGGCAGATGCATTGCCTGCTTCGCCTTGGGTGATGGCGGCTTTGGCATGCTCTTCGGCTTGGGCAACATGGCTAGGTGGCTTGCCAGCGGCTTCCAAGTGTTTTAGGGCTTCCTTCGCATGGGTGGTGCCTGTGTCCGCATGGCCCTTCTCGCCGGCCTCGATGGCGGCGTTTAAATGGGAGATGGCCTGCTCGGTATGCACACTCGGTTCGGCTTGTTGTGATGCTTGCGCATGGGTCAAACCGGCTTTGGCATGTTCGACCAGCAGCGCGGCATGACCTGCTTCGCCGTGGATGATGGCTTGTTTGGTGTGTTCCACCGCTTGCGGATTGTGAACGGATTCGGCGAATGCCAAGGTTCCGGTCAGCAACAAGGCACTGGACAATGCAATGAGAATTTTTTTCATAACGTATACCTCTTCAGTTTAGTTTGAGTTAATCAGGTGTCCATCTGGTGTGGATTTGCCTGTGCAGTATTTTGGTCGAGCCAAGTAATGTCAAGTTATATTCTGTGATTAGCTTATGCATAGCCGCGCTTTTGCTGAAAGACCGATTCGGTTTTGAAAACCGAGTCGGTCTGTTACGCTTTTGCCCGTATCTGAAGCCACTAAGCCAAATGTTTCAGAACATTGTTTAGAGTGGGTTTTTGCCATTTCGTTCCGGTTGACGAAAGGCCAGCTCGTTTTTCAAAACCGAATCGGACTGGTACGCCTACAGTTGCACCCGTGGGAATTGCTGGTTTCACAAACTAGGGCTTGGCTAGGCGGGTTACTTTGTGTCATATTTAATTAGGTTGTGACAACCCAAACCATTCTACTTACTTTTACTCGCCCCATGAGTTTCGATTGATGAGCAAAACCATTGTTTTAACTGGAATCACGACCACAGGAACCCCGCATCTGGGCAATTATGTTGGCGCGATACGCCCTGCCATCGAGTCCAGCCAAGATCATAATGTGCTGCCGTTTTATTTTCTTGCCGATTACCATGCATTGATTAAATGCCTGGAGCCTGAACGGGTGGCGCAATCGACGCTGGAAATTGCAGCAACTTGGCTGGCATTAGGCCTGGATACCGAAAATGCCGTGTTCTACCGTCAGTCGGACGTTCCTGAAATAGCCGAATTGTCTTGGATGCTCAGTTGCGTAACGGCTAAGGGCTTGATGAATCGCGCCCATGCCTATAAGGCCGCGGTTCAGGCCAATGATGAGACGGGCGAGTCCGACCCGGACAGGGGTGTCAACATGGGCTTGTTCAATTACCCGATATTGATGGCGGCGGATATTTTGCTGTTCAACGCGCATAAAGTGCCGGTGGGCAAGGATCAAATCCAACACATTGAAATGGCGCGGGACATAGGTGGGCGCTTTAATCATATTTATGGTGCGCACTTCAACATTCCCGAGGCGGTAATTAGCGAAGACTCTGCAATTCTTTGCGGCTTGGATGGTCGCAAAATGAGCAAAAGTTATGACAATACCATTCCGCTATTCCTACCGGAAAAACAATTCCGCAAACTTATCATGAAGATCAAAACCAACTCCTTGGAGCCTGGAGTCCCTAAAGATGCCGATAGTTGCACTCTCTTTGGAATCTACAAGGCATTTGCCACCAAGGATGAGGTCGCGGCTGTGCGTCAGCGTTACGAAGAAGGTATCGGTTGGGGGGAAATGAAGCAATTTTTATTCAATTACTTAAATGACCATTTGAAAACTGCTAGGGAGCGCTATGACGCGTTGATGGAGTCACCCGAAAAAATTGAGTTGGTTTTGTGTGAAGGTGCGGAAAAGGCGAGGGCATACAGCGTGCCTTTTATGAAAAATATTCGAAATAGTGTGGGAATTCGTGGTTTGGCTAGGAAGTGAGTAGTGTCACCTCTGCAATCGGGCCGGTTTTGCTGGCAACCCTAGTCATGGCGTTGATAGGCTGTAGCCATTCCCCTTCGCCAAACGCAGTCAAACCGATAATATTAAAAGCCAAGAAACCTGTGCAGCACCCTCTGTCTGCCGAAGTGCCCGATAATCAATACGACATTGATTATTATGGGACATCGTCTTTAAGCAGAAATTTACCCTTGGCGGGGACAACATGGGAGTGGGAGGACGAGTCAAGCCCCCATGATTTTAATGCTTTGAATGATTCGTCCGTCTATCAGTTGGAGTTCAAATCGAACGGATGGTTCGAAATCCTAGCGGATTGCAGGCATGGCACCGGCATGTATGAGTCCGATGCTGGACACATCGCACTGACTCTGATTAAACTAAGCCTTTGGGCTTGTAACCGCGATTCGCGGGCAGACGCTTTTCTAAGAGCCTTGGAGGCCGCAAGAGCCTATAGACTGAACGATGGCAAGCTTTTTTTCGATATTAAGCATGAAACCAAACCCCTAGTTTTTCATATTAAGCCGTAATCATTAGACTTTATCGGAAACCTTCCACTCATGCAGCAATGGTGAGGCTATCAACTAGGTTTCCGATAAAGTCTATTGCAGCAATTCTCATTTTGGCTAGAACGCCGTCATTCCTCCGGGATGCCGGAATCCAGAGCCATGGACGGTAACTTTCCGATTGCGCAAGTGTTTGATTCAAAGCTATTAACTGCCCGTAGTTTTACATCCCTGTGACTGGATTCAGGCATCCCGGACGGAATGACAGGTGACGATCATCGTTTGGGTTTAAAATGAGAGTTGCTGAATCATTGCGGTACGTCAATTTATTGAGTAGTATTACAGCAATTATCATTTTGGCTATGGCGTAGGCCGGGTTAGGCGCAAACCGCGAATTCCTACCCCCAAACTTCAAACCCTGCGTCGTAATCCGACAAAGGTGGCTGCTTGCTTGGAGGGTTACGGTGCGCTTCAGGGCCAAAGCAGGCGGAAAGTTTGGCAGGAGCGCACCTAATCCGCTCTAGGCTGGACGGGCGTTCTAGCCAAAACGAGAATTGCTGGTAGTTTCGCCCACATTAGAAACTACTTAGGGATGACATCCCTCTACAAGAGAAATGGCGTGGTTTTCGCTCGGGCTTCCCGGCGCAGCCGCTTCATGCCGTGCCTGTTCGCTTTTGGCGGAAACGGCCGGTCGAGTGCGATAAACGTCGCACATCGCAAAACTGAATCCATGCCCTACGTGGGTGGAGATTACAACAACAATTGAGGAGAACTCAGAAATATGAAAAAAATGAACCAAAAAATTTGCGTTGCCTTGGTAACCGGCTTGCTGGCTATCGGAACCGTTTCTACAGTTTATGCTGCTGAAAACTCTGCTGGAGTGGCCGAGTACATCAACAAAACCGCAGATTCCGCCAAAAAGGCTTTGGAAGATCTGCAAAGTGGCCGTCCTGACGAAGCTCTAGTCGAACTGAAGAATGAACGTCAATACAGCAAGGAAATCACTGGTCAGGCAGCAAGCATAAAGTTGCAGAATGCCAACACAATTGTCAAAGAGACCATGAGAATCTTGAACGAAGAAAAGGATATCAAAAAGGCCATCGAGGCTCTGACTCCTGCGGTCCAAAAATTGAAAGAAATCCAAGACGGCAAATACTAAGCTGTAAAGTTTTAACCCGAGGGCGAGG
>QJPH01000569.1 GCA_003242955.1 Candidatus Methylumidiphilus alinenensis | reverse complement strand
CCCCCGCTCGGAAGCTTTCGACCGGGGGTCGGGGGTGGTCTAAGGGCAGGGTCAACAACGGCGGAATGCCGTCCAACTGGGCCTTCCAGTAATTCAGTTGCCTTGCCAACACCTCGCCTTGCAGCCATTGCCGCCGGTGGCAAGCTTTTTTGCCAAATCCCCGGTTCGATAGAGTCTTGCCTCATAGTCAGGTGAGAAAGGATCGGGGATGAAGCGCTTTTGAGTCAGGTCAGGGCTTCCAAGATAGCCGAGCGCGACGCATCGGCCCCCCACAAAGAGTTCCCTCGTCCACCGGGTCTAGTTGTTCGTCCAGCAGGTGTAGCCTGACATCGCTTAAAGGTATGCCGATATTCGTGGCGTTGGCTGGGTCGGCATCGCTTTTCAGTAGCCGTTTGAAGGTGAGTTCGCCAGCCGTTTCGGTGATCGCAAACATATTAACCAGCCAGGGCGCATCCTCCCCGTGGCGCATGAACCAGCGGTGCAACGGTCCGGCCTGCACTGGCTCGCCGCTGAATATGACATAGCGAAGCGGCAAGGCTTGTGCTGTGCTTGTGGATTCTTCCGCCCAGGCCATTAGGCGGAATAACAAGGGGGGTCGCGCTGAGTACGGTGACACCTTCCCGGCAAACCGAGTCAAACAGCATTTCCGGCGATTTGACCGTATCGTCCGGCAATATGGCCAAGCGCCCCCCATGCAGCAGCGGCCCCCAGGTTTCCCACACCGAAAAGCCGAATGAATACGCATGCACTTGGCTCCAGACATCAGTGGGGCCAAATGACAAATGATCGGAACTGGCGGGAAACAGACGGGTGACATTGGCGTGGCTGACCATGACTCCCTTGGGCTTGCCGGTCGACCCCGAGGTGTAAATCACGTACATCAGGTCGCCGGGTTTCGCCGTGCCGGGCGGATCGCTGTCCTGACAGGTTGACAGACCCTCCGCGTCGCCGTCCATCAAAGTCACCAGAGGTATGGCATCGGCAAATTTCCCGGCGGTTTCACGGGTGGCAAGCAAATGGGCCAGTTTCGCATCCTGGGCCATATACGCCAGGCGGTCTACCGGATAAGGATGGGTCCAAGGGCAGGTAAGCCCCGCCAGCTTTCAGAATGGCTAAAATGCCGATGACAAAGTCTGCGCAGCGGGGTACCGACAAACCGACTAGGGTATTGGGTCCGACACCTTTGGACTGCAGGCAGTGGGCTAGGCGATTCGCCTGAAGGTTGACTTCACGATAAGTCAGTTGCAGGCCTTGGAAAGAAACCGCGATGTTACCGGGAGTCGCTGCCGCCTAGCGTTGAAACAATTCGTGCATGCAGCAGTTCTGGGCATAGTCAAGGCATTCGTTTCTGGACATATTTTCAATTGGTGAGGATGGTCTGGCTTATCTTCAAGTTTATCGGCGTGGCCGCGACCCAAGCTAACGGAAAAGCATCAGGCCTAAGACCTATATTCGGCGGAGGTCTTGGGCGTTTCGCTGATGCGGACGGCGACCACCTCGGGCCAGATTGCCTTGGCCCTGTCATATAAATACTTTGCCATATGTTCGGCAGTTGACGGACACGGCAGGATATTATTCAGATGGCGATGGTCCAGTTCTTTTTCGATAATGTCTTTGAATGGACTGAGGGCGTTGTAATCGACGACAAAACCAATCGGGTTCAAGGATTCCGCCGCAAGGACGATTTCCGCGATGTAATTGTGCCCATGCAGCCTACCACACGGATGACCGTCGGGGAGACCTTCTATGATATGGCTGGCGCTGAAGTGGAATTGCTTGGAGATCGTATACATGTTTTTTTATTTGGCAAGTTAATGGGTGACACAACGGGAGATGGATTAAGAAAACCGAATTCAGTGGCTACCCTTTTTTGTTAAGGAGTATGTTGATGGAGTGAAATGCCAGCATTATAATACATGGAATTATCATGGTCTGGTTCTCGGCAACGCGCCAGCAATTCTCAGTTTGGCGTAAACCAAAGGGTGGGGGAAACCGAGTCGGTCTTGGAAGCAGCGCCTTAGGCCTTGGATACAACATCAAGACCGACTCGGTTTAGCCGACTAAACCGCCGGCCACAATCTTTAGTTTTGGCTCAAAATGAGAATTGCTGAGAAACGTCGACTTGGCCGAATGTCATTGTGTTATACTGATAATAGAACTTTTCGTTTAGGCACTATTTAAGTAGTATTGGCAAATACGATGAATACAAAATGCGCCTTGGAACCACACGTTTTTCCGGACTGAACTCCCGGCCATCGACATCCTGCTGGCCGACGATGCCTTGCAATTCAAGCTGCTCACCAGACACCTCGGCATCTGCTCTAAAACCCTACCCGTTTTTTCAACTTGACCATTAAATCTGGAGAAAAACCATGGCAACACCCGATTCCAACATCTCGCTTGAAGACAAGCTCACGGAGGCCGCCCGCGCCGAGCGGCTGGCCCGCGCCCACAGCCTCGTCCAGAACTATGTGCTGGCCTCCGCCAGCATCGCCTTGGTGCCGGTGCCGCTGCTCGACCTGGCTGGCATCACGGCCGTGCAAGTGAAGCTGGTGCATAGCCTCGCCAAGCATTACGACGTGCCGTTCAAGGAAAACATCGCCAAGTCGCTGGTCGCCGCGTTGCTGTCCGGCGCTTCGTCCGTCCTCCTAGTCAAGGGGTTGGTCAGTCTCGCCAAGGCCATCCCAGTGCTGGGCACACTGGCCGGGGGCAGCATCGCCATCAGCGGCGCGTCGGTGACCTATGCGGTTGGCGAGGTGTTCATCCGGCATTTCGAGTCCGGCGGCACCTTATTGGACTTCGATCCGAAGCAGGTGAAGGGCTTGTTCCAACGGCTGCTGAAAAAAGACAAGGCAACCGAGGAGGTTGTCCATGAATCCGTTGCGGAAACGCCCGTCGATTCCACCCCCGCCGCCGTGTAAGCGGCCATTTGAACAGTGTGCGGCTTGCCGTCAGCGGAGCCGCACACCTTATTTGGCGTGTTTTGATGAGCATTTTTATCACTGCGGTCATGGCCCTGGCCCTGGGATTTGTGGCGGCTTTCGCGCTGCTGTTGGGCGGCTACTGGAAAGCACCGGAACTGCTTAAGCAGCAGATACTGGCACTTCCGGGGGCATTGTGGGCCGCTTGCAGGATGGCCTTGAAGGGGATCAAGCAAACGGTCTTGGCATCGTTTCGCAAACGGCATGCCCTGCCGGCCAAATTCCGCGACTGGGTGGCATGCGATTTGGGCGACCACCCGGCTTTGCAAGCTTGGCTGCTGTCCTTGCCGGAGCCAGGGTTCCAAGCGCTGACCCAAGGGACGGTGAGGTATTGCGTCGACTTGAAAATCGAACTGTCCTGGCTGGCGGAGCGGCACCTCGATGTGGCCCCGCCCGTGCAACAAGCCGCCAAGGCCATCGTCGTGGATTATCTGCAAGGCTGCTGGCAGGCCGTCTGCCACAAGGACGGCATCGCCCTGTTCGGCATCTACCATCAACTGGCCGCCAACTTGGCCGACACCCGGCAGATTGACTTGCGGCGGCGGCTGTTCACCCGCCTGGCCGCCTCGGGGCTGTCCGCGCCGGTGCCCCCTTACGAACTTATCATGGCCTCGGAACGGCAGCGGCAGGTGCTGGCGGCCAAGGCCATCCGCGAAGCCGCCGCCAAGGACTGGGATGCCTTCGCCAAACTGCTGGCCGAACTACTGGCCGACGGCGGCGAAGACTCGCCGTCCGGCCCGACGGCTTAAGCGTCGGCGGCTAACTGGTAGGTGCCCATACGGGGGATCACGGGGAAAAGCCCGCGAAACCACTTGATGCGTTTAACTGAAACCTGACTGGAGAAGACCATGGCGACACCCGATTCTGCCGTCTCGCTTGAAGGCAAGCTCACCGCAGCCACCCGCGCCGAGCGGCTGGCCAACGCCCACACCCTCGCCAAGCACTATGTCCTGGCCGCCGCCGGCACCGCGCTGATCCCGGTTCCCCTGGCCGACTTGGGTGCGTTGATGGCCCTGCAAGTCAAGCTGGTGCATGGCCTCACCACGCTTTACGCAGTGCCGTTCAGAGACAACCTCGCCCGGTCGCTGGTCGCCTCGCTGCTCTCTGGCGCGTCATGGAAGCTTGGTGCGCTCGCCTTGTCCAGCCTTGCCAAGGCGGTTCCGGGGCTGGGCGGACTAGCCGGCGGCGGCGGCATGGCGGTCGTTTCCGCGTCCGTGACCTATGCCGTTGGCGAGGTCTTTATTCGGCACTTTGAGGCCAGCGGCAGCTTGCTGGACTTCGACCCGGCCAAGATGAAGGCATCGTTCCTGTTTGAGTTGCGAAACGGTCAGGCCGAAGCCCATGCGCCTACCGAAGCCCCCGACGAAGCCTCTGCCAAAACTCCGGACGAAGCTTCTGTCCCGGCCCCCACAGGAGAAGCGATTGCGGAAACGCTTGCCAGTCCCCTTTTGCCGGATACGCATGAGACCGGCCAGTCCATGCCCTACGCTCCGCCGCGCGGGGATCCGTTGGAAGATATTGTCGGCATCGGCGAGGTCTTCGCCGGAAGATTGCGCGCAGCCGGCATTGGCAGTTTTGCCGAACTGGCCGCCTCGTCGCCGGAACGCATCAGGCAAATCGTCGGACACAGGGCACCATTGTCTGGCGAACCCATAAGCTCTTGGATTAAACAAGCCGATGACCTTGCCCTAGGCCGACATCCTCAAGGATTACCCCCTAAACCGAAACACAAGGAGACACCGCGATGAGCGACACCCCCAGCCAACTTCCCGACATCCCCGGCCTGGACATGGTCGGGCGCGGCATCTACCTGCGGCCACAGCAAGCTTTCGAACTGAAGGGAATCCTGTTTCGCCAAGCCAACCCCAAAATCTACCCCTCCAAAGAAACCGGCCTAGACTACCAGGTTCCAGAGGGTTATGAAGTGAACGACAGTCCACCCATGCCGGCAGCACAGGCGCTTAACCAGATGCGCATCGAAGAGTCCTGGGAGCGTTTCGAGAAGTCCACCAACCTAGACGTTTCGACCGCCATCGGCAACGGGCCGTTCAGTGTCGATGTCAACGCCAGCCAGACCGGGCAGTTGCGTTCCGAGGAAGAGGCTTATTATGCCCTGCGCAACTCCTTCATCCCGCTGTGGACGGTGTACATCCCCGACAACCGCCGGTTTGTCAATGAAGATTTCGACCTCGACATCCCCACGCCTTACGACCCGTTCCAGCGGCGCGCCTACGAGCGCTTCTTTGACCGCTTCGGCACCCATTACATCAAGCGCGTCTGGGTCGGCGGCAAGGCCATGCTGGCTTTCACCGTCGCCAAGTCCTCGGAGATGAGCAAGGACGACATCAAGGCCGGCATCAAAGCCAGCATGGTCGGCATGGGCTCGGCTTCAAGCAACGCCAGTTCAAACAGTGCCAAGGAAAAACTGCAAAGCAATTCCGAATGCACCGTGTTCGGCAAGGGCGGCGACGAGTTCAAGCTGGCAGCGCTCAGTTCCTTGGACGAGGCGCACTATAACGAATGGCTGACGACGATCAAAGACAACCCGCAAGTCATCGAATTCGACGCTTGCGGCATCTGGACGCTAGTCGACGACGACGACAAGGCCAAGGCCTTGCGGCAGGCGTACATCGAAGCCACCGTGTTCACGCCGTTGCGGGTGGTGTTCAACCTCGACCAAAGGGTGCATGTGTTCCGTGGCAAAAACTGCTTCTCCTACAACCCGGACACCGGCGAAACCACGCAGTCGCGACCGGTCAAGGAAAAATGGCCAATGCTGTCCGAGGTTGGCTTCGAGCAGGTGGATGCCGCCTTCCTGGGCAAATACCTCGTGTCGTCGAAGGGCGAAGACTTGAGCCGCAAACTGTATTTCTTCAACCGCGACCGATACATCCGCGTGGATGTCGATGGCATGGCCATCGACCCCGGCTACCCGAAAAGCATCGCCGAAGGCTGGCCGGGCGTACCCTTTGAGCGCATTGATGCCGCCTTGAACGTTTCGCCGGAAGCCTTGTATTTTTTCCTGGGCAACCAATACGTCCGCTTCAACATGCTGAAAAACCACGCAGAAGAGGGTTATCCCGAGGCCACGTCAAAACGCTGGGCCGGGCTGACCTTCGACCGCATCGACGCGGCGGTGTACTGGGGGAACGCCAAGGTATTCTTCTTTCGGGGCAACCAGCACATTCGCTATGACATGGTGACTCTCCGCGCCGACCCCGGCTATCCGAGATTCATCTTCGGCAATTACGTCGAGGACTGGAAGTTCTTCGACTGAGTACCCATCAGTCATGTCAATTTTTTTACATCCCCGACGATGAAAGCCAAACCGTAGGGCACGCTGTGCGTACCATTCAGATTCTGGAAAGTACGCACACCCTACATGCATACCGAGCTTTCATGGCAACCTAAATAGGTGAATTATGGCAGATACCAACCCAAAGGCCGCCCAAGCGGAACAAACCATCAAACATCACATGCTAGCCGCCGCCGGCATCGGCCTGGTACCTTTGCCTTGGGTGGAACTGGCCGCCTTGGCGGGCCTTCAACTCAACCTACTGCGCAGCCTGGCCGGCATTTACGGTGTCGAATTCTCCAGCCAAATCGGCAAGTCGGCCATCGGTGCCCTAGTCGGCAGCGACCTGTCGGTTTCCTTGTCGACCGGCCTGGGCATCCTAGCCAAAGGCCTGCCAGGCATCGGCTGGGCCGTCGGCGCGGCCAGCGGCGCCTTGCTCGGCGCTGCCTCCACCTACGCGCTGGGCAAAGTCTTCGTGCAGCATTTCGAGTCTGGCAACACTTTCCTCACCTTCGACCCGGACAAGGTCAAAGCCTACTATGCGCAGCAATACGAGCAAGGCAAGGAAGAAGTGCGGAAAAATTTCACGGGATTAAAGCCTTGAGTTTTGCTGAACTGTCACCCTGATTCGAACCAAGCCCAATCCCCTAACCAATCAATCGTCATGTCAATCAAAGTAGCCTTGCCCGATATAGTTGCCAGCCCGCGTCGTAGGTACTACACCTCATGAACCCTATCTTCGCCTTTACCTTCGGTGGGGGTGTTTTGGCAGTCTTGGCCACCTTTGCACAGCAGCACCGCCGACCCACGTTGCTGGACATGATTGGAACCACCGCTCCCGACAGCCAAAAGCAAAACCCGTTGGCGGACATCCCCAAGCCCTTGTCTTCCATCCGCGCCTGCGTTGAGCGGTGGGACGGGCACTATCAATCCCTAATCCAGACCCGGCTCGACCCTTTCCTCATGGGCCGCTTGCGCAGCCAGCAGATGCTGGAACTTGCTGGCAGCAAACAACGGATTCTCGGCCGGCAGGAAAAGCGGGTCAATCGCAGTCTGCTGTGGGGGTTTGGCGGGCTTGGGCTGATCGCGCTGAAGCGACTGACCGGCTGGCCGCTTGTCCCGGTCATCCTGGCCTTAGGTTGTTATATTATCTGGCCCGCATTGCGGGAGGCTTGGCGAGTCACCGCCGAGGAACGCCGCTTCAGCCTGCTGCACTTATTTTTCATTTACTTTGCTTGGTTATGGTTCGGCGGCAACTACTTGGCGGGTACGTTCGGCATCATTTTTGGCGGTTTGTGCATGAAAGTCGAACTCTTGACCCAAACGGTT
>QJPH01000415.1 GCA_003242955.1 Candidatus Methylumidiphilus alinenensis | reverse complement strand
GTCCATGGACTGAAAAAACAGTGAATATTACCAAAACAGTTGCTGAGTTAGAACACTAGGAATCGATTTGAAAAATTGATCTCGTTGCGGCTGGTGTTTGTGGCGGGCTTTTTGCCCAGTAGCGTGGACATCTTAGGCAAAAACTTACCCACATCACTCTTGACCGAGATAGTCTGATGGGTAAATATATCATCAACTATTTCCCTGCCCTCAGTCATAGCGTCCAACGCAGCGACTATTTGCTCAATGGTCGAAGAACTGTCACCTAGCGAGACATGCGAACCGTCCGCCATTACCCGAGTAATAGTTACGATGTCAATGTCGTTATTCATCACGATTTCCTCAACTGGGTTTTATAATGATTTTAATTACAGCATTTATCGTACCAATTGTAACAATTTATAAATATCAATCGGTTATTGTTTTCTGGTTCATGCAAAAGTCCGTAATGTGTTGGGATTCCGCGACAAAGCCCAGTTTGGCATGAATTGATTGTATCTAAATCCCGACACTTTCCAGCATTATATTTAAGTGACAGCTTTTTCAGTATCAATGATTTTCCTTGACGGGTGCGGTTTGCACACTCTCACCGCACCCATCAACCGTTGTTATAGTGTCAAGCCCGCAATAACGCCTTTCCCAGCTTGGGGTGAAGCTGCTCGGCGGTGAATTGCGGCTCATTAGGCGGATATAGCTCATCCTCCTCAATATTGAAGCCTTGCTCTTTGGCCAAGGCAAGGAGTCCCTTGACTTTCTCACATTCCAGTAGTTTCTTCCCTGCTTCAGGGTTGGTTTTGGCGTTTTCAGAAAAAGCTTTGATGTCTGCAATACTCATAATCTGTGTTGTCTCGTAATTGAATTTAGGCCCTAACGCAAAAGTCAAGCGAGGGGGCATCACAAAAAGTCAGCCGCAGAATCAAGCGGCCAACAACTCGGGTTTGACAATTTCCAGCCATTCGTCAATGCGCTCCTCGGTCAAATCCTTTTGATTGTCATGGTCAATGACCAAGCCGACGAAATCCCCTTCGACAATGGCTTTGGATGCCTCGAAGCTGTAGCCTTCGGTAGGCCAAGAACCTACGACTTTTGCACCCGACTCGATGACTTGGTTATAGATGAAAATAAGGGCATCGACGAATTCATCACCGTAGCCTTCCTGGTCGCCCAACCCAAACAGGGCCACAACCTTTCCCGTTAAGTCCACACCCTGCAACTGCGGCAAGAATTCTGCCCAGCTTTCGGCACTGCCCCCCGAGTCTAGTCCGGGCAGTTCGCCCTCGCCTAGCGTCGGTGTCCCGAGTATTAAAGCGTCATACTTGAGCAAATCGTCAATGCTGGCTTTCTGTACATTGACAGGCGCATCCGCGTCATCGCCGAGCTTTTTGTGGATGGTTTTTGCAACGCGCCTTGTGTTGCCGGTATCGGAGCCAAAAAAAATGCCAATTTTACCCATGTCATTATCCTCGTCAGAAAAATATTAAAGTTTTTTAAATCAATCAGATCGCTGCTATCCGATATTGAAATGCACTTCCAATAATTCGATCAAGTTGTTTAACTCTATGTTTTCGATCATCTGTGCCCAAACATTCATCAAATACCCATCTAACCTAACGATCATGTCGGTGGCATCGACACCCCCCGAGCCATGAAAAATTCTACAACCGTGGGAGTGGTTTTTAACCGCGACTTCTCCGCCTGGGTCTGGGTTGCGGTTAAAAACCGCTACCACTGTTCTTTCATGGCAACTGTTTCGATTTTGTAAACCGAGCCGGTTTTTAAGCCGTTCCAGTCGGTCGCCACGGCGCGGGGGTGCGTACAGCCTCCCACACCGGGCTTTCGATGGTCAGGGCCAGTTGGCGGACCAGTTCTAACATGCCGTCGTAACCGGCATAGCCGAATTCCCGCTCTTGGTTGATGTCCAAGAATGCCAGTCGGGCTTTTAGCGCCGTATACAAGTTGCGCCCACCGGCAATCAGGATGTCGCAACGATAATCCTTGACTACTTGCAGTAGTTTTCTAGGGCTGACATCATCCAGCATCAAAGCTTCTTCTCCCATCAGTTCGCGGATACGGGCTTTGTCCTCTTCAGTGGATTTTTTGGTGCCGGTGGCAACCACAACCATGCCTAGGTCTTGGAGGGCCGATACAACCGACCAGCTTTTCACGCCACCGGTGTTAAGCAGCACCCGCTTTCCATTAAGCCGTTCTTTCCAAGGCTGCAAGGCCGCGTGTATCTTGGCCTCTTCACGGGCAATCAATGCCTCGGTGCGGACAGTTAAATCAGTGTCGCCGATCAACCGGGCAAAGTCGCGCAAGGCTTGGTTGGTGTCGCTGATGCCATAAAAACTACCCTCAAACCAGGGTGTGCCGAATTCTTTCTCCAGCTTGCGGGCGACATTGAGCATGGCCTTCGAACATACCATCATATTCACTTCGGCCTTGTGCATGGTTTGCACCTCGCGGAAGCGGGTGTCGCCTGACAAAGTGCAGAGCACTCGCAGGCCCAACTCATCCAGCAAGGGCAACACATGCCAGAACTCTCCGGCGATGTTGTATTCGCCAATGAGATTCACGTCATGCACCGTTATGCCTGGCCTTTGCACTGATTCGGGTAGCGGGTCGGGGTCGCGGGTGCCTACCACATATTTGACCATCGCATCCCCGGCAATGCGGTTGCCCATATTCTTGGTTCCGTAAAAGCCGGCCGAGTCCACAGGAATCACTGGGACATGGAAGCGTTCGGTGGCGGCTTTGCAGACAGCTTCGATATCGTCGCCGATCAAAGCTGGAACGCAGGTGTTGTAAATGAACACGGCGGGTGGCGAGTAAGTATCCACCGCCTGTTTGATTGAATGGAACAGGCGTTTTTCTGACCGGCCCATGATGATGTCCTGCTCGGTGAGGTCGGTGGTCATGCCCATCCGGTATAGGGTTGGGCCTGAAGAGCGGGTGCCGCGATTGTCCCAGGAACTGCCGGCGCAGGCAATTGGCCCATGGACGATATGCGCCACATCGACAATGGGCAGTAGGGCGATTTGCGCACCGTCGAAAGCACAACCGCCTGCGCTGGCTCCAGGTTTTGGCTTGGCGCAGCCGGACTTGGACTTTTTGTTATGCTCGCAAGCCGGTTCGTCCAAGATTTCAGCGATTTGTTTGTTGGTTTTCATGCGGGAATCTGCCAAGCGTTGAAGTTTGTCAGAGTACATGCAAGTGGTGGGCCATGATTAATGTGGCTGATCTTACAGGCGGTTGGAAGACAAATTATGTAGGAAACAAGACAAAGTTCGCAGGCGAGGGGCGACAAGGTGCTATGTACTATTCATATTCGATGTCGAATAATTTTGCCCGTATAATGTCTTCAGTGATTAATTCAAAGAGAGACTCAATGTATAAACATCTGACTAAAGTTTGCTTTTTCGCCGGCAGTTTGGCCTTGGCTTTGGGCGTAACGCCTGCCTTCAGCGATGTTTCCCCTGACTACGGCCCGGTAAGCGGCGGCGGTTCACCGTCCATGACAGGAAATTCCGGGGCATTTGATGCCACGCAATTGCCCCCAGACTTATTGCGACTCAACCTTAGTGAAGAGCAGAAGGCCAAAATTAGCGAGGTTATCCAAAACCACAATAAAGCCTTGCACGACAGCTTCACGACAGCGTTTAATTCCCATGAAGCACTGCGCAATCTGGCCCTTTCGCCTGAGTACACCGAAGCCAAAGCCAAGTCGCTCAGTCAAGAAGGTGCCAAGGCGATGGCTGAGACTGCGCAAATCCACTCCCGCATTGACAACGCGATTTATCAGTTGCTGAACCCGCAACAGCAGCAACAATGGAAGCAGGATATTGCGAATTTCGAACAGCGCATGCCTAAGCCTGAATGATTTTAACCAAGTCCTTAAATGGTCAATTCCAGTTCCTGCAAACGTCGGTAAAATGTCGCCCGGCTGATCCCAAGGAGCTTGGCGGCTTGAGACCGGTTGCCCCTGGCTTTTTCCAAAGCTTGCAGCATGCGTTGCCGTTCGTCACCCACAAACTCTAAGAGTGCTTCGGTTTCCAGCCTGGCTGAAATTTGCCTGCCACGAATTTCAGGCGGCAAGTCGGCCAATTGGATGTTTGATCCTTTGCTATAAATCAGCGCGAAATCGACGCATGAGCGCAATTCGCGGATATTTCCCGGCCAGTCATAGGCCATCAGGCATTGCAAGGCATCAGCATGAAGCGAGTTGATTGATTTGCCGATTTGTCGGCTGGCGGATTTGAGAAAATGCTCGACAAGCATTGGAATATCGGTTTTCCGTTCCCGCAAAGGAGGTATGTGAATCCGTGCCACCCTGAGGCGAAAAAGCAGATCCTCCCGAAAACGTCCGGCGGCGGTTTCGGCGACGAGGTTTTTGTGCGTTGCAGCGAGTATGCGTACATCAACTTTGCGGGTGCGCGTTTCCCCTAGGCGGGTGATTTCATGCTCCTGAAGGACGCGCAACAACGCTGCTTGCATCGGGAACGGCAGGTCGCCTATTTCGTCGAGAAAGATTGTCCCGCCGATGGCCGCCTCGAAAAACCCTTGCTGGTCGGCGGTGGCACCGGTGAACGCGCCTTTGCGGTGTCCGAACAATTGGCTGGCAAGGAGCGATTCGCTGAGTCCGGCCGAGTTGACTGCGATGAATGGACCTTCCTTGCGCAGACTGGCTTCATGGATGCCCCTTGCCACTAATTCCTTTCCTACCCCGGTTTCGCCTTCAATCAGCACTGTCCAATCGCCGCGGGCAATTTCGAAAATCAAACGGTTTAGCTCCTGCATTTCCTCGCTTTCTCCTATAAGCCCTCCAAACCGTTTGGCTTCGAGTTTGTCCCTAAGCCTATGCAACTCTGTAATATCATCCAAAAAGGCTAAGCGTCTTGCTGGATCGCGGGGATCGTCCTTGACCGAACACTCCACCCAGTGGGTTTCAAAGCATGCGTCTTGCCATTGGATGGTTACCGGCTTTCTATCCTTTGCTGGGGTTTCAAGGGTATTTTGTAAGAGTTGGGCTGTTTTTCCGTCCACGGGAAAAACCTGCCGCCAATGTTGTCCGGGGATGATGTCTGGACTTATGCCTAAGATAGACTCGCAGGTTGTGCTAGCGAACGAGAGCGTCCCCCCAGCCTCCACGATCAGTGTGCCAGACGGGAATTCGTTCAAAATCGAAATCAAGTCATCCCGGTTCTTTCTTAGTTCGGCACTCAATTCTTGCAGCCGCTTCTCGGTTTCTTTATGGTCGGTGATGTCGGTTTGTATGCCCAGATAATGGGTCAACTGCGAGGATTCGTCGAACACAGGTGAAAGTGTCAGGTCAAACCAAAATGGCGAACCGTCCTTGCGATGGCTGAGTAATTCGGCTTTCATCTCCTTTCTCTCCGAGAACGCCAATCGAAGCTCCTCCAGGGTGGCTTGGTCCTCATTTTCGTCAAAGATGAAACGACAATTCCTGCCCAGGACCTCTTCGCCTTGGTAACCGGTTATCCGCTCGAAAGCAGCATTGACGTAGATGACAGGCGTGTCCGGTTGAGTGGCATCGACGATGAAAACCCCGCTGATTATGCAGTCGAGGGCGAGCATACCCCATGGGACATGCTCGATAAAGCCCAGCAGGCGTTCGCGTTCTGCGGCCAGCGCATCAAGGGAGCGCCGATGTCCGCTGATATCCGTATAGACGCAGACATAGTGTGTGGGCTGACCGAGTCCATCGCAAAGGAGTGCGACTGAAACTTCGCTCCAGAAGTCGGTTCCGTCCCTGCTTAAGCACTGTAGTTCAATCCGGCTATCATGACCTAGGGCAAGCCCCTCTCTTACTCTGTCCAACACTGGCAGGCCAGGTCCGGCGACGGCAAGAAAACTAAAGGGTTGCCCTTTTGCTTCCTCCGCCAAGTAGCCAGTCAGCCGTTCAAACGCCCTATTGACGTAGGCTATGGGAAAACCCGGCATGTTGGCCTCCGCAACGGCAACGGCATACGGCAGGGCATCGAATACTTGGCGTAGCCAATCTAAATTAGCAATCTCTTGCACTGTCTATTTCCTCTTTAAATCGCACAGCAATTCTCACAAGGCGAAATGTAGGGTGGGCTAGGTGCGCGGAAATTGCCGTGGTAGGGACGACCGGCCGGTCGGCCGTACTCGGCATGCGCACCTAGCCCAACCACAGATACTGTCTCATTATGTCTCATGAGACAGAAATAAGACAGATCAATCTGTCTCATTATGTCTCACAAAAAAGAATTAATGCTATATTTATATTGTAAGTATTTAAAAGTTATGCAAATATAATTATGGCACACACATTGCATTTATTTAGCTGTAGAGAAAAACACTAACCGACGATTCCAGCTAACCAAAGGCAACTACTGTGAACAAATTTTTCCTGTCGATCATACTCTTCCTGATGGCTGCTTCCAATGCGGCGATGGGTGCCTATGTCAGCGGCGAAGTCGTCGATCAAAACGGACAACCCATTTCGCAAAGCACGCTGTGCCTCTCGGCGCAAAGTACGGTCGTCACCGCCGCTCCTAACTGTCTTCAAACGCAAACCACCGACGCGAATGGGAATTATGTTTTTGGCCAAGTCAGTCCGGGAGCCTACATGGTTACGATTATTGATGGCCGTTTCCCCACCTTCACTTGGCTGCCTGTTGCGCGTAACGTGACCGTCGCGCAGTTTTCAGATACGGTCACTGGCTTTAATTTCAACCGCCAATTCAGCTACAGCAATTTCCAGAAACCAGTCACCCTCAGTGGTGTCAACCTGCCCGAATTGGCCGGCTTCAATTTGAGCCAAGACACGGTGTTTGTCAAAGTGTATGCCGTCAACCCCGCCAATCCAACCCAGCAAACGGTGTTTTTCATAGGCCGTGTGACCAACGAAGCGAACTTGAAGTTCGCCGCCAGTGCGCCTTGGACGGTCAATCAGGTGATTTATGAAATATTCTCATCGTCCGCTTCGGCGCAAGGGTCATTGTATATCCAGTCCTAGTTGTCGTTATTTGATGACAGTAGCCTTGCCAAACCAAAAAAAGTGTATGCTCTTCGGTGTTTTTCTCTGAAGATGATACTAAACTTAAGCTATTACAGATTCGCTGTAAACGGCAGATGGACCGCAAAAAAATAATTAATGGGTGAAATCATGATCAGTCATCGTTCGGTGTCAAGTACTAACCAACAGGTATCTGTGGGGCATATAGCCATCAACTGCGGATACCTGCTATTTTTTTTGTTGGGTTTGTTGTTCGGGCCGCTTGCTTACGCCGATGCCCCGACACTTCAGTTGACGATGACATCCAGCGTAGCCACGGTGGCGGCTGGGACCCAATACACCTATACCATACAATACCAATGCGCTAGGAGTCTGTCTGACTTCCCCGGTGTAAACCTGTTAGGATGATTCCTCGTATCCAGAGGTTCAGCCATGAGCAACCAATTCATTCCCATTGAGCGTGACCAGCCGTTTGTGATTCCTGTACAGGAATGGCTGGAAAAAGATCACTTAGCGCGTTTTGTCGTGGCCATCGTCGACGGTTTGGATGTCAGCACACTGGAAGCCTCGTATGGCGGCGGGGGTTCCCCGCCCTATCCACCGAAGAT
>QJPH01000516.1 GCA_003242955.1 Candidatus Methylumidiphilus alinenensis | reverse complement strand
GCGAAGCGCGACGGGGTTTGCAACCCCGTCGCTTGCGTTTTGTGTGTGCAACCATGCCTGTCTAACCACGAAACGTTACGGACGGGATTACAAATCCCGCCCGACTGTGCGTGGAAATCGTTCCCCCCTTTGCAAAAGGGGGGTTAGGGGGGATTTTCTGAATACCGGATTGCGTGGCCCTGTTCTACAAATCCCCCTCAGTCCCCCTTTTGCAAAGGGGGAGGCAAAGACGCTGCGTAACATCAATTATTAACCCACCGCCCTCAACACAGCAGAACCCGACGGGCGTCCACGCACTAGGGGAAGGACTTCTTCACCGACGCGGTAGGCTTCCTCCAAATGGGGTGTGCTGGCCAAGATGAATGAATCGGCACCGAGTTGAACCAAATCATCCAAGCGCTCGGCCACTTGCTCGTAGCTGCCGACGATGCCTTGGGTCTGCCCACCCCGTAACAGGCTGAAGCCCGAAAAGATGTTGGGTTCGGTGATCAAATCTTTATAGCTGTTGATGGTGGTGGGCCTGAAATCACGCTGACGGGCTGCGCCCACGGACTCGCTCGGTTCCCCTGTGCCTTGGAAGCGGGCCAAGGCAGCCGGATCGACATTCGCAAAACCCTTGCGTATTTCTTCCCAAGCTTCTTCCTCGGTGGGGCGGGCCAGTATGTCAACGCGCACGGCGGTTTTGATCTTGCGGCCTAGCGCATCGGTCCGGTCTTTCACCCGCTTGAATTTGTCACGCAAGGCATCGAAAGGCTCCAGCCAGGATAAATAGTAATCCGCATGCTTGGATGCCGATGCCAAGGCCGCGTCGGAAGACCCAGAGAAATAAATCTCCGGGAAGTCCTCCTGTGAAAGCGGATCAGGCAGGCCGGCCTCTTCCACTTGATAGAACTTGCCTTGGTAAGAGAAGGGTCCGCCGCGCCATACGCCGCGCACCACGTCCAAAAATTCGGTGGTGCGAGTGTAACGGTCGTCATGCGGGACGGAATCGCCCCACCACAATTGCTGCGGCCCACCGCCGCCGGTGATGATGTTGTACAAAGCCCTACCCCCGGTGGCGCGCTGCAAACTGGCCGTCTTACGGGCCGCGACCACTGGATTGAGAAAGCCGGGTTGGAAAGGAATCATAAAACGGAAGGTCTTGGTCTCCCTGGCCAAAAAGGCTGAGATCACCCAAGGTTCGTCGGTGCTGGGAAAGGAAGGGATCAATCCGCCTTGAAACCCGGAAATCTCCGCAGCACGGGCGATTTCCGCCAAATAATCAATATAAGTCGTGCCGTCTTCGCCTCCCCCTAGGCCGGGTTTGGTCAAGTTGTCATTACCGGGAAACCAGTCACCGCGCCAAGGCTTGCGGCTGCGATGGGAACTGGGTTCGCCGTGGGTGGGGATTCTCCAAAATATGTCGATAGTCATATGTTTAACTCCTGCTAAAAATACAAAATTTCTCAAGCGGCTTTTGCTTGCACAATCGCAATGCGTGAACGGACGACGGGTAGCACCTGCTCGCCGATCCGGTAGGCTTCTTCAAAATGCGGGATGGCTGCGAGTACAAAGCTGGATATGCCAATATCGGCATACTTGACCAGCCGTTCCGCCACCTGCCCGTAACTGCCCACCAGCGAGGCGGCTGCACCCGTCTGCGGGGTGGCGAAGCCTTCCCACAGATTAGGCCCGACCACTGGATTGCTAGTACCCACGGCCCGACCCGACTGGGCTAAGAATCGTTGTGCATCATGCACGGCTTCATCTTCGGTTTCGCGGGCGAGGGCATCAATGCGCAAACCGAACGAGAGTTTGCGCCCGTGTTCGCCGGCTAGAGCTTGGAGTGCGGCGATGCTTTCCTTTAGCTCTTCTGCCGGGGCGGCATCCAATACATGCACATCCGCCCATTGCGCCGACAGTCGGTAAGCCGCAGGGGTATTGCCAGACAGATAGACCAGCGGGACAGGTTTGTTGGCTAAAGGCCCTTTAAAGCCCCCGTCCAACACTTCAAAAAAGTGTCCCTTGAAGCTGAACGGCGACTGGGTGAGGACACCCCTGGCCACTTCGATAAACTCCCCTATGCGGGACAGGACATCGCTGTCAGGCACAAAATCGCCATGCCGCCGACGCAGGGCCGAGTCACCCCCTGGGCTGATCTGCCAGGCAAATCGCCCATTGGTGAAGCGCTGGAAACTGACGGCGTTTTTAGCGGCGTAAACCGCAGAACCCCGCGATGCCTCAAACTCGGTGAGCAGTTTCAACCGGCTTGAACTGCGCGCCAGATAACCTGCGACAATCCAAGATTCGTCGCCTTCCAAATCGTTTTGAATTTGGATGCCGTCAAAGCCTGAGAGGTCCGCCGCACGGGCAATCTGATGCAAATGGTCAAGAAAATTGAAACGGTTGCCACGCGGGTCGCTGACCCCGTCGGTAAAGGGCGAATGTAAACTATGGGAACGCTCGCCCCGACGGGTTTGACTGGCATCGCCATAACGCCCGTCGCCGCTGGTGGGTAATTGCCACAAAAATTCAATTGTCATGTTTTTTCCTCATTGTGTTGATGGTAAATAATAATCAACGGCCTACCAAAAGCGGGCGTTCAACTGCAAACCGAAGGTGCGCGGCATGCCATAGATTTGATTGCCCGTGTTAAAATTAGCCGGCGTACCGGTTGTGCTATGATTCAGGTAAACGGTATCCAAGGCATTGTTGATGTAGCCGGTGAGGCTGTATTTTTCGTCATTGCTAGCCACGGTTATCCGTGAGTTGAGGATGGAATAACCGCCTTGCATAAGCCCCCTGTCAGTGTGCCCTTGGTCTTGGAAGTTGACGTAATAATATTGCGACGAGGTGTATCTCCAGTCCATGCTGGCCAATAAATGCGTATCGAACGGCAAGGTATAGGGGATCTTGTAGTCAGCTTGCAGGAAACTGGTGAAATGGGGGGAACGTACCATTTCGTTGCCGACTCGGATTTGGTTAGCCAAGGGTACGCCGGTTTGGTTGATGTTGCTGACATCGTCGAAGCGCGTATCCAACAAGCCAATGTTGCCGATGAGATGCAAATCGGGATGAGGCAAGCCCTCGAGTTCAAACTCCGCGCCTTGGGAATGGGCAGCACTGACGTTGTAAATGTATCCCGTCGGGGTAGTCGGAACCTGTGGATTAGGAACCGCCGTGATATTCAACTGGTCGTTCTTGTAGTCGTAATAAAACAGCGTGGCATTGGCTTTCAAGCGCCCCTTAAACCATCCGGTTTTCAGGCCCAACTCATAAGAAATAAGCGTCTCCGGCTTGATGATGGCATTCAATGCGGCCAGCGTAGAGGCCGAGGTGTTGAAGCCGCCAGATTTCATCCCCCTAGCCTGTTTGAAAAACACCATATCGGTGTCGTTGAACCGGTATTGCGGAGTGATATCATAGGTAATCATGTCCCAATTCACACTCTTATTGCCAACGAAGTTGGTGGCCGTGCCGTTGCTGTTCACCGTATTCGGTGTCAGCACAACTTGTTTGGGAAGATAGGCGGGATTGACTGATTGCCACCAGTTGGTGGCATCGAAAAACAACGGGTTGCTGCTGACCGCGCCGTTGCCTTGCACACCGCCACTATTCCCCGCATCGTTATAGTTGAGCGTGCCATTAGCCGGGGCCACGGCCTGTTGACGGTTCAAGGTCACATTTTTGGTTTCGTGGGTGTAGCGCAGGCCCGCCGTGGTCAGGAACTCATCGGTGATATTGAACGTATGACTGGTAAACAGCGCGATACTCTCGTCTGAGTGGTTGTAATTGGCGTTGGAATAAGCCTGTTGGCCCGCCGTGCCGGATAAGCAGCCGTTGCCGTTGGGCAGTGCAGCAATCTGGGTGGTGGTCAGGCCGACTCCGCAAGGCAAGGTCGAAGTGGTTGTATCCGAGAGAATTTTTTCATAGAAATAATGCAGACCTGTGATCCAGTTCCAGCGATCCTCACGGGGCGAAGCCAGTCGGAACTCTTGGGAAACCTGCCATGAACTTTGTGGGCTTTGGGCGCTACTGCCGTAGGTCGCCGAACTCCAATCTTCGTAGCCGGTGATGCCTGTCGCAGTGTAGCCATTCAGTTTCTGCGTCAAGTTCAGCAAAGCACCTTTTTGGCTAACCTGGTTGTTGGTAAGCACCACACGCCTTGCCGTGCTGATCACGTTGGGGTCTTGTTTGGGGATAACGGTGTAGCCGGTAAGAGGGTCTTTGAATAACACGCCCGTCACCGGGTTTACCGCGCCCAAGTTCAGCGTAGTCACGCCGCCTTGGGTGTCATAATTGCGGTAATGCACATTGAACAGTGCTTCCAGGTCGGGCGTAATCTGGTCTAAGAAAGACACACGGAACATCGCATCGTCCAAGCCGCCTTGGGTTTGGCCGTTCAACATATGGGTGACGGGGTCTTGAGTTTGGAAACGCCCGTCCCGATGTTCATAATGGAAAGCCGCACGTGCAGCGATGGTGTCGGTTAGACGGTGACCATAAGCACCTTCGACAATGTCATCGTTAAAGGTGCCATAGCCGAGTTTAATATAGCCTTCCTGATTGTCCGATAAGCTGGGTTTGCGCGACACCAAGTCGATGGCACCGCCAGTGGTGTTTTTACCCCACAAAGTGCCTTGCGGCCCACGCAACACTTCCACCCGTTGCAGGTCGAACAAGGGGAAGCCGGTGGATGTGGAGTTGCTGATATAGACTTGGTCTTGATAGAAGCCAATTGGGTTGGTGAGGTCCAATTGCTGCTGCCCGGTGCCGACGCCGCGTATCCACCAGCGTGGACGGCCATTGAATTGAGTGCCGGCTGAGGCGTTGGGCACATAGTTCAGCACTTCGCTGGCTGACCGGCCTATGCCTTGGTCGATGATCCTTTGCCCACTAAGAACGGTGATGGCGGTGGGAACCCTCTGCGCCGACTCTTTGCGTTTTTGGGCGGTCACCGTCACATCGCCTAACTGTTTAGGGTTGGACTCCGCCAACTCGGCTGCCCTTTCCTGCGCTGCGTAATCAGGCGTAGCCAAACCGGTCGCTGCCGCTGCCCCAGGCACACCCGCCGCTGCGGTAGCCTTCGGCTTCGGCCCACGCGACCATTCCTCCCGGGTGATGCTGCCGTCTCCGTCCCAGTCATAAGCGGCAAAGCCGTCCTCCTCCTGGGTTGCCTGGGCTGCGGTTTGCGGGGTAGTTGCCGGCGTCGGCGTTTTAGCACGGCGCGATTTGGCCTTGGCCTTTGCGGCAGTATTCTTGCCTGAAGTGGATGACCCATCACCCGAAGTAGCGGTCACCCTAGGAGTGGCGTTCGTTTTGACCGCTGCTGCGGGGTCACTGGCATCTTCGGCAAAGGCCGTTCCAGCCGTTAGGCACAAATAAGCCACTGCCCCGCCCCACGCCGAAACCAAAGATTGATCCAATAGTTTACGCTTGGCTTTCTTTTTTGGGTTAGTCCTAATCATCAGAAAACTCTACAATTTAAGGGTTAGTATTTTTTAACGCATACCAGGGTCTGTCCCGTGACATTACGCATACAACTTATGTTATTTAACTGATGGCACACACATGTCGGCAAAGGTTTGCCGACCTACCACGGTGATGAGTCAGCACTTTCATGGCAGCCCGGAAGCAGGAGCTTCCAAGCCAAGGGTTCCCAAGCTCCGCTTCAATACCATTAAGTTAAGCCGTCATTCCGGCATGGACCGCCGGAATCCAGATTGCAGGGATGCCAACAATCCATGCCATCCATGGAGCCTAGGTTCCGGCGATCCCTGCCGGAACGACGAGTTTTTGCTTAACTTAATGGCAGTGAAGCTCCGCTTGGGAATGCGTTACGAGAAGCTCTGCTTCCCAACCAAGAAGCCGGAGCCGTAGGCGGCAACCCTTTGCCGCCGTGGGTATCTGCAACCGTGCGTAACATCAGTTATTTAATGTCGCAGTGTCAGAAACCATGCCAATTTTTTATCGGGTGCGTGGAAAGTGCGTTTTACGGAAAAAACCCTTCAATATTAAGCAATTCCATTGCGTAAACGCCAAACAGCCGGGCGGCTCGACACGCGCCAACAGAGAACCTCAAAAAAGCTGACGGTGGTGGGGTTGTTGAATTCAAAGCATCTTTGCTTCTTGGTTGTTGCCAGAGAGTCAAATTTTTGGAGTGCTAACGATGGGATGCAACACCTCATCGGTCATTGCTGAGGTATTGACGACAGGTGTGATTAAGCGATGCCGGAGTGCAAGGCTTGCCTTGCGATGGCATGCGTGGGCAAGGCAAGCCTTGCACTCCAGACGTAATTTCAAACACCGCCCAACTTAGTTTGCATCACGTTTAATAGCACCCATTGACGACGGATGTTTGGCACGGACACCGCAAACGTTGATAGTGGCATAAGACATGCCTTATGACTATCTGGTCAACCCGTTAACCCGTAAGCGTTCACTCCCCCCTGGGAGCGCGGGAGTCTCGCCCGCTGAAATGGTGGCCAAGATGACCGCGCTCCCAGGAAAAAGCGGGGGAGTGAACGCTTACGTTAACCCAAGATCGGCAGCGACGAGTGGCAAAGCCAATCCCATCAAACGAAGCATTGAGCTTCAAACGATACCCATCCGAATAGGCGCAAATCATGAGTAACAAACTAGAAACCCTGTGGTATACCCGCTGCCCCGTCCCGACCGGGTTGGGAATCGCGGTACAAAAAGGCTGGCTGGAGGAGAGCTTCAACGCTCAAGGCACAGTCATCAAGTCATTGCGCGAGTCGAATGACAAAGCAGTGAGGGAATCTCATTTCGACCATACCTTGGAAAACTCCGTGCGCCACGGCGGCAACATCCCCGCCATTTGGGCGCGCTCGGTAGGCCGCGAAACGCGTCTATTGGGGTTGTCATGGTCCGATGAAACCCAACGGATTTTGAGTCTGCCGGAAAGCGGAATCAAACAAGTCAAGGATTTAAAGGGACGCAAGGTCGGCTTGCCGAAATGGGAAAACGTACAAATCGACTTTTCCAGGGCGCAGGCGATTCGGGGTTTGGAGAACGCCCTTAAAACCGAGGGTTTGAACGTGGAAGATGTGGAGATCGTCGATCTGGTTATCGGCGCGGGCCATAGTGACGAGCCAGCTCAGCGCGTGGCTGGAACCCAATTGTTCGGCGGTCGGCGCAGCGGAGGGCATAACACTGAACTGGTCGCGCTGATTCGAGGCGAGGTCGATGCGATCTTCCTGAAAGGCGCCCATGCGGCGCAAGCGGCCAGCCAGTTTGGCCTGGTGACGGTGATCGACACAGGCATCCATCCCGATCCGTTGATCCGTGCCAACAATGGCACTCCTCGCACCTTGACGGTCGATCTTAACTTGATCGAAAACCACTTTGATTCGGCGGTGCTGATTGTCGATAACGTATTGAGGGCGCAGGAATGGGCACGGACCCACCCGGACGAAACTCGTCGCTTCCTAGCCAAGGAAACCAATAGCAGCGAGTATTGGGTAGTGACGGCATATGGGGAAAACGCCCACCAGCGGCTAGACACGGATTTGTCCGAGCAAAACATCAAGGGCTTGCAGGATTTCACCGATTTTCTTTATCGTTGGAAATTCTTGCCTAACCCGGTCAATGTCAGCCAGTGGATAGACGCACGGCCGTTTGATGCGGCTTTGTCTAAATTGAAGGC
>QJPH01000399.1 GCA_003242955.1 Candidatus Methylumidiphilus alinenensis | reverse complement strand
CGCTGAACCAACTCGCCATTATCGTTGAGGCCGTGCTGGCGATGACGGGCCGCGTCACCATGCTGGGCCTGTCCCGCTGGGCCGAAAAGGGTGGAAGTTACCGGACAGTGCAGCGTTTTTTTGGCGAAAAAATAGAGTGGCCGACGTTGCGCTGGCAACTCATCAAGCAGAATGTGGCCAGGGCAAAGGGGGTTTGGTTGATGACCGGCGACGAGGTCGTGGTGACCAAGTCAGGCAAGGAGACACATGGGTTGGGCATTTTTTTTCTTCGATTTACAAGAAGGCGCTCCCCGGCCTGTGCTTTTTGAACCTGTCATTGGTGCAAGTCGAAACACGCGCCTCTTACCCTTTGATCACAGAACAACTGGTGCGCGAAGAGGTCAAGGAAAGTGCGCCGAAAGCTGTCAAGGAGAAACACCCCAAGCGGGGCAGGCCCAAGGGCAGCGTCAACAAAAACAGGAAGGATGTGGGGCTATCCCCGTTCCAAATGCAGTTGCAAGGCTGCATCCGTGCCGCATTGAAACTGGCAGGGGCGGATTTGGGCATCGTCGTGTCGTGTACGACGGCGCATTGGGGAACAATGCCGGCCTACAGGGGGTTACGCAAACGGGGCTGCATCTGATCTCCAAGTTGCGCCATGACTCCAAGCTGTACTTCCCCTTCGCTGGCGAATATTCAGGCAAAGGCAGGCGGCGCAAATACGGCGATAAACTGACGCCGGATGCGCTGATGGATGCGCACCTGAAAGCAGAGTCCGTGGAAAAGGACATCCGTACCCGCGTCTACCAGGCGCAGGCTTGGCACAGGAACTTCCCGGAATTGCTGAATGTCGTCGTCATCGTAAAGACCGACATGAAGACAGGGAGGACAGCGAAGGTGTTGTTGTTTAGTGATGACTTGGCCCTGGCCAGCGAGACCTTGATCCACTATTATTCTTTGAGGTTCCAAATTGAGTTTAACTTTAGGGACGCGAAGCAATACTGGGGGCTTGAAGATTTCATGAACATCAAGGAAGCGCAAGTCGGCACAACGCCAACTTCTCCCTGTTCATGGTGACCTTTTCGCGGCTATTGTCCGCCAAAATTGAAGGGCTCGACAGAGGCAGCATGCTGGACTTGAAGACCATCTTCAGGGCGCGAAAATACACGCGGCGGATATTAAATTCGCTCGGCAAAAATGGCGAGTCGTTATTAATCGACGACAGTATTTTCCGGACAGCAGAAATTGGCAGGATTCATGCCAAAGCCGCGCAACTTTTGGCGAAGGTATTGTCAAAATCAACGGGTTTTCATGGATTCAGGCATGGATATTTGTTTGTATGGGTTTCGAGATGGTCGAAGTGTTGATCCGTGATGGCTGCAAGCATCGCAAGATCGTCAGTGGCTATCCCCCAAGGAATCTGAAATCAACAGCGGAGAGCGATAAGTATGATAAAGACGGTTAAGCAGGCTTGCAGGTTTAATCCTGTCATCCAAGATTACCGAATGAGCCAGGGCATAGAAAAACTGGCTGATCTTATAAATGACCAAGGCGACGGCCGGGAGTTCTTTTCCCGCAACTATGTCACTCACGGCATGGAGCAACTCTTTCGTGAGGGCATGTTGCGCCTGTCCGGCAAATCCGATCAGGCGGTGTTCGAACTGACCCAGGCGATGGGCGGCGGTAAGACCCACATGATGATTGCCTTGGGACTGTTGGCACGTCATCCACACTTGCGTACAGAGATATTACCGTCGGGCTTAAGCGAGCGCATTGACTTTGGCAAAGCGCGAATTGCGGCATTTAATGGACGCAACAGCCCAACTAACTACATCTGGGGTGAGATTGCCGATCAACTGGGCGAATCAGAAGCCATAAAGCCTCACTGGGTCAATGGCCCAAAATCGGTAGACCAACGCGATTGGGAGAAAATCATTGGCGATCATCCCACGCTGATATTGCTTGACGAGCTTCCCCCGTATCTGGACAATGCCAGCACTCAAGTCTTTGGCGATGGCACCTTGGCCAACATGGTGGTTTACAGTCTTGGCACCTTGATGAGCGCAGCAATGGAATTGCCAAATTGTTGTATCGTCGTCGCCAATCTGTCGGGCAGCTACAATGCCCAAAGCAAGGCATTGGCTGATTCCATCTCCAATCTGCAACAAGAAACCCGCCGTCAGGCTATGACCATTACTCCGGTGCAACTGGCGGGTAACGAAATCTACGAAATACTCAAAAAACGGCTGATAGACGAACTCCCAGATGATCGGGTGATAGCCGATGTCGCCGAGGAATATGCACAGCAGGTGAAAAAGGCCGAGGACGGCGGTTACATCGTAGCGACAAGCCTTGAGCAAATAGCCGAACAAGTGCGAGAGACTTATCCTTTCCATCCATCCTTCAAGCATTTGGTGGCCTTGTTCAAAGAAAATGAAGGCTTCCGCCAAACTCGCGGCTTGATGCAATTCACCGCCCGTTTACTGAAAAGTGTGCAACAGCGCGAGATTGACGATGTATTTTTGATCGGAACCCAGCACCTGGATTTGAACGACGATCAAGTAAAGGACGAAATCGAGCGTATAGCCCCCAAATTGATGCCCGCAGTTACCCGCGATATTGCCGACAACGGTAATGCGATTGCTGAAACCGTTGATGCCGAACTGAGTGGGGACAGCGCCCAGCAAGCCATGACCCTGCTGCTGGCATCCTCTTTGTCTAGGGCCGTGGGTGGTCGCATTGGCCTGTCCGATAGCGAGATCATCGAATATTTAGCCTCTCCGAACCGCAAGCCGGATGAGTTTCTCACTGCGCTGCAACGCTTGCGCGAACTGGCTTGGTATCTCCATCGTGAAGAACAACGCTTATTTATTAAGGAAACGGAAAATCTGTCACGCCAGATTGAACGCAATGCCAAGGAAGTGCCACAGCCCAAGATCGACCAAGCGCTGATAAACCGTTTGACGGGGATTCTTCAACCGGAACGCAGAAATGCCTATCAGGAGGTTCAAATCCTACCCCGCTTGGATGAACTCAAGCTGACCGGGCCGCGTGTGCTGATCGTCATCCGGCCGGACGGCAGAATTCCGCCGAGTGAACTCAATAATTTTTTCGAGTTCCAGCAGATGAAGAACAATCTGCTGGTATTGACGGGTCAAGACAGTCATTTGGCAGAAGCGGTGGAGGACAGGCTGCGCGAACTTTACGCGACTGAGCAAATTCATAAACGCCTAAAACCGGGCGACACGCTGTTTGAGGAGGCCAGGGATCGCTTGGAAGAAGCGGAGGATCGATTCAATAAAGCACTGTCTGCTTCTTATAACCGCGTCTATTTTCCCGGACTCGATCACCTCGACGGACGGGAAACGCTAGTCTGCGTCACCATCGACAATGGCTTGCGCATCGGTCAGGGCGACCAGTCCGCCGAAGCGCAGATTGAAGCTTTGCTTGCCAGCCCTAGGGCCAATTACAAACTCGCACTGGATTTGACCACGGAATTTATCCAATACTTTGCGATGGCGGAAACTGAACTATGGCCAACAGGCAAGGACAACCGCCGAACACCTTGGAAAGATGTGGTCAACCGTGCCAAGAGCAATGCCGGCTGGCCTTGGATGCCCTATGCCAGTGGCATGGATACCCTTAAAACGGAAGCTTTGAAGCAAGGCCGTTGGCGTTTAGGAGAAGACGGCTATATTGAAAAAGGCCCGTTCCCGAAAGAGAAGGCCGTCGTCAATGTTTCCTTGGTCGGCAACCACCCCGAAACTGGCGAATCTATTCTTAGCATCACGCCGCGTCATGCGGGCGACAGCCCAAAAGTGCATTACTCGACCAAAACGGAAGTTTCCGAGCTAAGCCCGTCGGTAGAGGATTTGGACAACTTCATGACATCTGCGGGTACGGTTTATTTTTGGGTCAAAGACCCTACGGGCCACTACGAAAGCGGTACACCGTTCCGCTGGTTGGCCGAACTTAAAATCCGCCATCAAGTGGAACCGGCGGCGGACAAGCGCAAGGTCACGCTGCAATGCACCCCTACGGCGGAGATGTTCTACAGCTTGGATGGCTCAAATCCGAAAGATGGGCATCGTTATGAAAGCCCCTTTGAGATAGGCTCACAAGCGATGCGCCTATTGGTCTATGCCCGCTCTGGCGAGGCTGCCAAGAGCGCCGATTTTCAGGTTGCCGCCAGTGGCGATACCACCGTGCAAATTGTCGATACCCAACCCGCCCGACTCAACAGCAAGCGAGTGGCTTTGGACACCACTGACCGGGTTTTTGGGGTGATTAACCGCTTCCGCGATCAAGCTGGCACTCGTTTCAAAGGAGTGCGCATAGAAATTGGCGAAGGCGAAAACACCGTGACTGTTCGTTTTCAAGAACGGGAAATTACCGCCGCCATGATCGAAGGCGTGGTCAACAGCTTGCGCCAAGTATTGAAAGAGGATCAAGCGCCGGTTTCCATCACCATTGCAGATGGCATCCAGTTTGAAACCGGGTTTGAAGTCAAGGAATTTGCCAAGATCGTCGGTCTTCATCTGCGACCCGGCGACGTAGTGCAAGAGTCATAAACGCATGGTCAAAGCAAAGGCGACACATAAAACGGCAAATGATAAAGCCGCCGCGCCTCGTCCAACATTGGGCTTTGGTGTTCCCGCCACCAGCGACCCGCACCATTTCAAGGTCATCATTCCGCGCAACAATAGCGGCAAGGTGCAGATCAGCGAATTTCTTGGGCTTCAAGCCAGTGGCAATGAAATGGCGGTGATCGACCGTGTATTACTAGATCGTCCGCGCTGGACTGCCATCCGGGGGGAAGTGCAACGCGCCTTCAACGCCCGTCTCAAAGCTTACGATTTGAAGGCATCGGCGTGGAAAATCGGCGAAAACCCGGTAGACCGGCTACTCGGCAAAGAGCTTTGCGTGCTGGCTTGGGCGGTGGAACACATGGAAATGGAAAAAATCCCCGTCGCGGTCCGCAACTGGCTGGCCTTCCGCCCGGAGGAACGTTGGTGGCTGTTTGGCATGACCGCGATTTGCACAGGCGGCATCAACGATGGTGGCAAAGGTTGGCGACTGGCCCTGCGCCATGCCTTGGGCGATGTCGCGCAAAGCGATTTGCTGATGCCGCAACCGCGGCGGCTGATTGGCGGATCACACGACGAGCGGCCTAATTTGGATTTGTTTGAGCATGGATAATAAAATTAAATATCGTTCCCACGGCCTTCGAGGAATAAGTTAGGCCGTCATACCGGCAGGGATTGCCGGTATCCAGAACACAGGGAGGTGAATCTAGTCTGCCCTCCATGGCAACTGGGTTCCGGCAATCCCTGCCGGAACGACGAGATTTTTCTTAACTTAATGGCAGTGACGCTGGAGCGTGGGAACGATCAAATAAACGACACTGCCGGAGAAACGCCCCATGAATGCCGACCCTAAAATCATTATCGAAGAAGCCTTAAAACTCGATACCCATACTCGTGCATTGATTGCCGAGGCATTACTGGAAACCCTCGATTATGAAGAAGACTTTGCAATCTCACAGGAATGGATGGAAGAAATAAATCGGCGTTGTGCCGCCATCGACAGCGGAGTGGCTAAACTGGTCGATCATGAGTCGACTATGCGGCAATTGCGAGTCTAATCATTGTTACCTCATTTCCCAAGAGAAAATAAACATGATCCAAACCATAGAAGCAACCATCGACGAAAAAGGACAAATTTATTTATCGGAATCGATCAAGATAAAAGGCGTGCATCGTGCATTGGTGACAGTGCTAGACGAACTTCCCCCTAAGGGCATAGAGACAATGTTACTGTCCGAACCTAGCCTAGCCGCTGACTGGTTACGTCCAGAAGAAGAGGAAGCATGGTCAAACCTGTAATCGGTTCGGTCATTCTGTTGCCATTCCCTTTTTCTGACCTGTCTGCCTCTAAATTACGTCCTGCTCTGCTGGTTGCCTCATTGCCGTGTGATCGGGTCTTCCACTTGAAAGTCGGTGGCAAATATGCCAACATTCACGAATGAGAAATACCAGACCGATTTCGTGGCTCAAGGCAGCGCACAAGGACTTCGAGGAATTTCCCGATGATGTCCAGAGTGACATGCTCGACGCGCTGACGATTGCCGCCGAGGGCGGCAAGTCTGACAAGGCGAAACCATTTAAGGGCGTTGAAGGGGGTGTCTTTGAGATTGCGCTCAAATATCGCGGCGATGCTTTCCGCACACTTTACGCCGTCAAAATCTGGGATGATATATGGGTGATCCACGCCTTCCAGAAGAAATCAAAATCAGGGATCAAAACACCCCAAATGCAGATTGACCTTATCCGAGAACGACTCAAAAGACTGAAAGAGGCTTTGCAATGACAGACGACGATATGGGACTGGTGCGCGGAAGCGGCAATGTTTACCGCGACTTCGGACGGCTCAATGCGGGGTTGGAGCAGGCTCGCGCCATTGTCGCGGCGAAGATTATTGGCGTACTCGATGACCGCCACCTATCAACCCGCGATGCCGAGAAATTGACCGGGGTTTCCCACTCCGAATTTTCCCGCATCCGCAATGCGCAGCTTCGCCGGTTCACACTCGACCGGATGATTGCGATCTTAGGCAAGCTCGACGAGGATGTTGAGGTCAGTGTCACCTTCCGTCCCCGCCAGCACAGCGCGGACAGGCATATTCCTTTATAAAGGTAAAATGCCGCCCGTGCCAAACCCTGTCGCCATCCGTCCAGCGACCGCTAAATACCTATCAGAAGAAATCCCGGTTATTGGAAGTCACGGGAGTAAACCATTGAAGAATACTTTCCCATGCCCTTAGTCCATAACTCCCTGCACAATGCCCCCGCGCTGATTGAAACCGTATTTCCTGCGCAAAAAGTTTCTTTTGAGGCACAACGGGAGCGCAAGGCAGGGGCAGGGCAAACCTTAACGGCCTTGGGTTCGTATTGGAAAGGACGCAAGCCGCTGATTTTGGTTCGGGCCATCGTGTTGGGTTCGCTATTACCACCTACGGACAACCCGGAAAAGGATTTGGATATCTTCGAGAAGCTGATGGGGTTTGACGAAGAAGGTTTGGCCCGTCGTGCGTTGATGCAAAACGCCTTGAAGCCCGCCGACATCGCTGCCCGGATTGAACTGGATAATCCTTGGGATTATTTCAAAGCCAAGTTTCCTGATGATTCCCACGGTCTCCATCCTGATGGTTCCCACGGTCTCCGTGGGAACCCATCGCTGGACGCTCCGCGTCCGCAACCGCCGGAGCGGTTGGACTCGCATTCCCACGCCGGATCGTGGGAACGATCAAAGCTTCCCGATGGTTCCCACGGTCTCCGTGGGAACCCATCCTTGGACGCTCCGCGTCAACAACCGCCGGATAAGATACCCGTCATTCCGGCATGGATGCCGGAATCCAGTCACAAGGATGTGAATCTGAGGGTTGGCGCATTGCCTGAATCAAGCACTTGTGCAAGCGGCACGTTACCGTCCATGGCGCTGGATTCCGGCATCCATGCCGGAATGACGGCGTTTTTGGCTCGGCGGGACTTGTGTATAACGGTGAGCGCTGGAGCGTGGGAACGTTCAACATTCCCGCTGGATGCCGACCGATTGGGCATTAAACTAAGCTGGCGGCGCGACCTGTCCAGTGACGACAAGCTCAAACTCTACCG
>QJPH01000290.1 GCA_003242955.1 Candidatus Methylumidiphilus alinenensis | reverse complement strand
ACGCTCCCGCGTGGGAACGCATCCACGGCGCTCCGCGCCACGTCTGTACGCAGAGCGACCGAGTCATACGCTCCCACGCAGGAGCAATCACAAAGATAAACCAGGGAACGCCAAGCCCCAGCTTGGCATCGGCAATCTGCCGGACTCGGCCAAAGTTTTGGAGTGGATACCAGTCAACGACCGGGTAATGGGCGGTGCGTCAACCAGCCAAACCACGGCAATGGCCGATGGGATGGCCTTCAGCGGCGTTGTTTCGTTGGATTTGGCTTGCTGATTTCAGACCGGCAGGCTGGCTCGTTCCGGCTTGTGGTGGAATCCATCCAAGCGCAGTTCTGACTATTCCAAAGCCCCTGCCAGTCCTAAACGCCGCTGGAAGGTTTAGGGATTATTGGGGCTTTGACTATTCCCGCCCACTTGCAGGGAAGTCATGGAAATCGCGCCCAGCGTCACCTTCTCACTAAAGAACTGCACTTCTTCCCCTGCCTCTTGCAGACCCAACAGATACAGCAGGGGCAGAAAATGTTCGGCAGTCGGCACCGAAGCCTTGGCAGCGTCCCCCAACCGGTCATAGTGGATGATGGCATCATGGTTGCCGGAAACGATCAATCGCTTTATTTGATCATCAAACTCCAACGCCCAGTCAAAAGCGGTGTCTTTCCACACCACTGCGCCCAAGTTGTGGACAATGTTTCCACTTCCGACGATCAGGATTCCCCTGTTCCGAAGCTCCCGGAGCGATTTCCCCAGTCCGTAATGGAAGGCCGGGGGTTTGGTGCGGTCAAGGCTGAGTTGCACCACCGGAATGTTAGCCCTCGGAAACATCCGGCACAACACCGACCATGAGCCGTGGTCAAGCCCCCAGTCTGAGTCCAGAATTATTGGCTCATCGGCAACCATTTCACGGATCAATCGAGCCAATGCAGGATTGCCCGATGCCGGGTATTCAAAATCAAACAAGGGCTTGGGGAATCCACTGAAATCATGAATTGTCCTTGGCTGTTCCATCGCGGTGACGCGGGTTCCTTCCGTTTCCCAATGCGCCGAAATACACAGGATGGCCTTTGGCTTGGGAATTGATTGGCCGACTTCCGCCCAAACGCGGCTAAATTCGCTGTCCTCAATCGCGTTCATCGGGCTACCATGCCCTATAAACAAAGCAGGCATTCGGTAAGGCAAACGGTGAAACTCGGGGGATTCGGGGTCGGTTTGAGGCTGATCCGTGTCGTTGTCTGCTTGCATCAATGGCATATTCTTTAGATTTAGGGCTGGGAATCGCATTCGGACATCATAAACGGCTTGCTTTGGCTATACAATATCCACAATAAAGGGGGGCAACGCTGTGGATAACTGTGTGATGTTTGATCTTTGGCCCAACTGCCTTGGGTGTTGCAGATAGGTGACCAAATTTTAGCCAGTTGCCCAATCCCCGTTTGCCCATTGTAGGGCATCATCTCCGCCGCGACGGTGACACCGGCCGAGTATGTCGAGTGCCTTGGAAACTGGATCAAGGAATTCGGATGTCCGGCGAGTCTTCAGAAAAATCCTTAGTGTTCCTAGTTATCAGTGTGAGTCCGTGGATTTTCGTGCTGGCCCAGTTTTTTTTCACCCCATAGGGTTGCCAGATTTTAGCCGGGGGTTGAGCGTCAACGTTACCCCCGGTAGTAGGGAAAAGTGGTGGGTTTCCCAAGTATCCGCCTGATAAGCTTTTTCATGATTAGGCTTAAATTGGCCCTCCTGAGGTCAAGTTGCAGGAGATGCACAAAAAAGTTCTACTGGTGATTTTACCGTTTCCAGGGTGAAGATTGCAGCAACTTGCATAATTATGCCGTTGTAAACGACACGGTTGTCCACTAGATTGCAAACATTTTAGTTCACTAAGATGGGACTTTAACTTATTGAGTTTCAATAGCAATAAGGCCTTTCGCTAATGATAGTTATGATCGTTCCCACACTCCGGCGCTCGTCGTTATACACAAATGTTGGAAACCCGTCATTTCGGCATGGATGCCGAAATCCAGCGTCCAAGGATGGCAAACTATGGCCAAAAGCTTCTGAAAGTTATGGGTACTGATTCCGACATGTCGAGCTTCACGATGAGCAACGGCATGCATTGCGAGACACGCGAGAAAAACTGCACCGTCAGCAAGATTAACAACTCGCCAGACCAGGTCGGCAACATCACGCTGTTTGGCAAAAAATAATATAAGGTTTGACTTCTCGTAAGGTTCCGAGAAGCCTGTTTTATCAATCATGAAACACTGGAAAAAAAATGAATACGAATAGTTTGTTGATCATGCTTTTAATAGGCGCAGTGGCAGGTTGGCTGGCAGGGAAAATAATGAGAGGCGGCGGTTTTGGCCTCTTGGGTGACATTGTGGTTGGCATTGTCGGTTCGGTTGTGGGTGGCTACTTGTTCGGGCTGTTGGGTGTCAGTGCTGGCGGTGGTTTAATCGGCTCCATTGTGACCGCCACTGTGGGGGCAATGGCGTTACTGTTTTTGATTCGGTTGATCAAGCGAGCCTAAATTTTGGCTGGTTCCCAAGCTGCGGCTCTTTTGATCGTTGATCGTTTCCACGCTCCGGCATCACTGCCATTAAGTTAAGGATTTTCCGTTCGCCCTGAGAGCCTGTCGAAGGGTGGACGGAAAACCCTCGGGACATTGATCGTTAAGCCGATCATGATTCGACAGGCTCACCACGAACGGCTTAACTTAATGGCAGTGCGCCGAAGCGTGGGAACCATCAATGCTTCATCAAGGGGAAATCCATGAACAAGCTCTTTTTACCAATTTTGCTACTATTATCCGCTTTTCTTGTCCCTGCCCAAGGAGCCGATTGGGATGCCCGGACTACGCGGATTAACACCGCAGTGACCGATGCCGACATTCAGATGGCCCTGACCCAAGGCATAGACCCCGAGTTTGTCCGCCTCTTTCCGATACGGCAATATGGTATCCATGTGTTGGTGGACCGGCATACGCCTGCGCAATTTGGAAAGGAAATCGTTTACCTGTCACTAGGCTTGTGCCATCGCCAGCCGAATGGGACTTATGAACTCGCCGAAGGCCGTTACAGCGACCTAGTACTGTTGCCGCTGAACACCCCGCCTGACGTTCAACGACAAGCCGTGGGGCAAAAACTGGCAGCAATCGCGGCGGCATTCTCCCAAGGCATGGTTCAGCAGAAACGGCCTGTAACTAGCCAACTACGTTGATGCGTTCCGGAGGTTATCGCATGTTTGCCAAACTTTTGGCTTTGTTGCTTTTCGTACCGCTCGTCAGCGTTGCGGATAACCATCAAATCCTTGAACCCATTGACACGGACAGCCCTCGGGCGACATTCGAGAGTTTTTTAAAACTCACCGAGGAAATGGGGCGCAGCTATTCTGCCTACCGGGATACTCCGAGTCCGGCTACGCAAGGAGCCCTCATGCGAATCGCCGTCAAAACAACTGCTTTGTTTGATCTGAGCCAAATTCCAGAAGCCAGCCGACAAGAGACCGGAATTGAAACCTTCCTGCAACTTTGGGAAGTGGTTGCCCGTTTGGATTTGCCAAACCTAGAGGACATTCCTGACAGTTCAGCCTACGACAAGGACGGCGAAAAACTCAAAGGACCGACTCAATGGCTCATCCCCAGCACCGACATCACCATAGCCCGAGTCGGGGAAGGTGCTGGAGCCGGGGAGTTTCTGTTTAGCGCCAAAACAGTGGAGCGGGCAACAAACTACTATGAATTGGTAAGCGACTTGCCGTACAAACGCCCAGTGCCTACCAAAAACCTGTATCTAGTGGCGCAAACAGTTACCGGATGGATGATACCGCTGGCATGGACGGAATCCTTGCCCGCTTGGGCCAACACGCCGATTGCCGGTCAAGTGGCTTGGAAATGGTTGGCGACGTTGATGAGCATTGGGCTGGCGGTATTACTGGGGGTGTTCGTATTCCGCTGGTCTATGGAGTGTTCTAGTGATGGCCCCTTGCGATTCTATCTGTGCCAGATTTGTACCCCTCTGTTGATCATCTGCATGGGATTGTTGCTTAAACTATTCCTTCGCAATCAGGTGAATATCACGGGCTTTGGGTCAGCCAGCTTTAACTATTTCCTTGAAATCCTCTACGGGATGGCTTTGGTCTGGATGGTATGGCTGACGTCAAACTGGGTAGCCGATGCCATTATTCTTTCACCGAAGATCAACCCAAAAAGTTTGGATGCCCATCTGATTCGCCTAGCCGCACGTTCTGTGGGTATCATCGCGGCACTGATGTTGATTTTTAGGGTGGCTAACCAAATTGGAGTTCCCGTCTATGGACTGGTTGCCGGTGCGGGGGTGGGAGGGCTTGCCATCGCGCTGGCCGCAAAAAGCACACTTGAGAATTTTATGGGCGCACTGAATCTCTTCGCCGACCATCCAGTGCGCATTGGTGATCTCTGTCGTTATGATGATGGTTCATCAGCCGGGTGGCTCTCGGTAGGCAGAGTGGAAGCCATCGGGCTGCGCTCGACTAAAATTCGCCGTCATGATCGCTGCTTGATCACCATCCCCAACGCGGAATTTGCGCAAAAGTATATCGTCAATCTGAGCGTGTGTGACCGCATGTTATTGCAGACGACGCTGGGTATGCGTTATGAGACGACAGATGACCAATTGCGCTACTTGCTGGCGGAACTCCGTGAACTTCTTCACGGACACCCAAAAACCATCCACACCCTTTCAGACCCTATTCGTGTGCGTTTTATCGGATTCGGCGATTTCTCCTTGAATGTGGAGATGCGCGCCTATGTCAAAACCTCGGACCGTAATGAGTTTCTTGCCGTGCAGGAAGACATACTCCTGCGAGTGATGCAGGTCGTCAAGAAAGCCGGCACCGGTTTTGCGTTTCCCTCTAATACACTTTATCACGCTCATGACGGAGGACTCGACAGTGAACAACAGCAGCAAGCTGAAAAGCAGGTACGCGAGTGGGCTTTGGCGCATACACTACCGTTTCCAGATTTCGCCGAGGAGTATCGCTTGCAAATTACAGACACGCTTGACTACCCGCCTGAAGGGTCTCCGAACGCTAATGAATGATAAGTGAATGCAAGCCGAATACGTTTGCGGACGTTTGAAGTCGCTGCCCAAGGCCGTCTGGGCGTATACATTTCGGTCGCTGGCCTAAATCGTGGAACCCGCGTCTGGCAATGACCTTGAGCAATCCATCAACACTAAAACTGAATACAACGCATCAATCCCTGTCGCTTAGGCAGACACTCATTGCTCACCGCCGCCCGGTATCCGGTGAGATCGGTCACATTGGCATGCACATCCAGCAGTAGTTGGAACTCCGCTTCCACGGCTTTGTCCATATAGCTATATGCCTCCTGCGCAACAACTCGGTCAATGAATCTTGGATAGATGCTGGAGTACCCAACAAATTGGCTTTTATTCATTCATGGGGCATCTCTCTGATTGTGTTGAAAACCGGTCTTGTAAATCTTGTTTGAGTTGGATACGCCGCCTTTCTTCAATCTGCCTTTACGGTAGATTTATTTTTCACTTGAGGTGAGCCATGAAACGATACTTTATTTGGTATTACAGGAAACATCTGGCCGCAGCATCTCATGCAAAATGGTTGATGTTTAAGAAGCAACCAGAATATCAAGAGGGATCACGGGTAATTGTAAGATTCAGGTCAGCCCTTTATGGAACTGAAGAAGTGTTATGCAGGATAACCGAGGTAACTTATAGATTTCATAGTCTCACATATGACCTCATTGTCCTTGAAGATAAAGAGTGGCTTTCCTTTGGGACAAGAACTTTTGTTTTCCCTGAAAATATCATAAGACAGCAACATCCGAAAAATGGCTAATGCGTAAGGTGATTTCTAATAATGAATCCACCAAAACAGAAATGAATTGTCCACGAAAATCACGAACAATTCCTCCGCAAATCACCTTGCCAAGCTGGGGCTTGGCGTTCCTTCTGGGAGCGCCAAGCCCCAGCTTGGCCTTTGGATGGGATGTTCTTTATTGGATATCACCTAACCACTAAATGCAAGACCAGTTCATCATCATCTGCCCCTACTGCGGAGAATCCGTGGAAATCTATCTGGAACCCGATGTGGAGGGCAATCTGGTTCAAGATTGCGAGGTTTGCTGCAACCCGTGGGAGGTAAACGTATGGACTGACGGGGAAGACCGCCATATTGACGTGTCACGCACGGATGGCTCGGGATAGGCCATGGCACAGAATAGCGTGGATGGCATGGTTTCGGGTGTAATCGGGTCGGAAGACTGGGATCATCAGTACGCCGTCGTCAACGGTGTGCGCCTGCATTATGTGGAGTGTGGCAGCGGCCCACTGGTGATTTTGCTGCACGGGTTCCCGGAATTCTGGTATGCGTGGCGCTATCAAATACCGGCGCTTGCCGCCGCCGGTTATCGGGTGATTGCCCTCGATCAACGCGGCTACAATCTGTCAGACAAGCCGAAAGGGGTCAGGCATTACCGGTTGGATTCACTGCTTGACGATGTGTTGAGCATCATCCGCCATGCCGGGGAGCAAAGCGCCGTGGTTGTCGGGCATGACTGGGGTGGTGCGGTTGCTTGGAACTTCGCCATGCGCCACCCGCAGGCGGTGGAAAAGCTGATTGTCCTTAACGCACCTCATCCGCAACGCTTCCTTGAGGAACTGCTCACCTTTTCCCAATTTTGCAAATCGTGGTACATGGCCTTGTTCCAACTGCCTTGGCTGCCGGAAATGCTGATCCGGGCGGGCGATTATGCCGGGTTGGAGCGCACACTGCGCAACGACCCCGTGCATCCGGGGGCTTTCGGGGAGGCGGACATAGCGCTATACAAACAAGCCATCAGCCAACCGGGGGCGCTCACCGCCACCATCAATTACTACCGTGCGCTGTTTCGTGTCAATCCAGTAGGCTACAAGCGAACCATCACGCGAATCGACGTCCCCACTCTGTTGATCTGGGGCGAGCAGGACCGTTATTTGGGCATTCGCCTGACCGAAGGACTTGGAGCTTTGGTTCCCAAGCTTCAACTCGAACGGATTCCCGATGCAAGCCACTGGGTGCAAGCCGAGGTTCCCGAACGGGTCAATGCGCTGATGGTCGATTTCCTGCGAACCACTGACGGAATTCCAACCGTCGCATCTAGTAAGCCTCAATAGAGCCTGCTTATCGACATCGACCTTGCCGCTGTGGCGAAGGCCCAAGGCTGCCATGATTGCCAAGGGACTTTGCACCAGGCGCATTATCCACGCAAGCCGCGCGGCGCGAAGTGCGCCCTTGGCGATGAATTCCGGCGGCGGTTTTCCTTTTGTTGCGCGGTTTGCCGCCACCGCACCACGCCGGTCGACGAATGCCGGTTGCCGGCGTGCCTTTTGCCGCGCTTTTCCGCCGCCGACGAGTCACCGCTAACATTCAGGAATTGATCGATGCGGTGGAAAAGTTGACCGAGATGAAACCAGTTAAGCTCCTAAAGCGGGTTGTTGGATGAAAAAGCGAACTTCAGAACACCTGTCCCCTTGGTCTAACCCAAGCGGTGGATGTTAAGACTGAACTGCTTTCAAATCAGAGATTTGCTGGTCATATGACACTGAAAAACGGCTGATGGCTTGGCGTGGCAGTTGGATTCTGAGATTATACCTTTTTTCGTCATCCCGACCTTGCCACACTTATCTGCCCCACCGATTGGTTCGAGCACATGCCCCAAATCCAACTTCCCTTTTTCCCCGAAGGCGTCACCCAGATCAG
>QJPH01000254.1 GCA_003242955.1 Candidatus Methylumidiphilus alinenensis | reverse complement strand
TCTGGATGAGTTGCTGGGCAATGATGCAGCGCAGATTCAAAGAGAGGTCCATGAGCATCTGGGAATGAGTTTCTTCCGGGAAGAAATGCATGATGCGCTCAAGCGCTTGGTTGGCGTTGTTAGCATGCAAGGTACTCAAGCAGAGGTGTCCGGTTTCGGCGAACATGATGGCGTGTTGCATGGTTTCACGCGTGCGGATTTCTCCGATGAGAATGACATCCGGTGCCTGCCGTAATGTATTGGTCAGTGCGACCTCGTAGGATTCGGTATCGATTCCAATCTCGCGTTGGCTGATTATGCACCCGGCATGGGGATGCAGGTATTCTATCGGGTCTTCAATGGTTATGATGTGGCCTTTTGAATTCTCATTGCGGTACTTGACCATCGCGGCTAAAGAGCTTGACTTGCCTGTGCCTGTGGCACCCACAAGCAAGATCAGTCCTCGCTTAATCATGGAAAAATCATTAAGGCAATTGGGCAAGTTCAACTCTGCCACGGTCGGTACTTTATAGCTGATATGGCGCAAGACCATGCCGGCTGAATCTCTTTGTATATAGGCACTGACGCGAAAACGACCCAAATCACCATCGTGGATGGCAAAGTTGCATTCTTTGGTTTGGAAGAATGTTTCACGCTGCTGAGGTGACATGATGCTGGTGACCATTTCCATGGTCTGCTGGGTGGACAACTTTGCCCTGGAAATGGGTTCAACGATGCCATCCACTTTTATGCAAGGCTCTTTTCCCGCAACGATAAACAAGTCAGATGCATTTTTTGTTACCATCAACATGAGTAACTGATTGATTTCCATTGGGATGATTCGTTTAGAATTTTTGGTTAAAAAGCTGCTTTGTTGACCGCTTTAACACGGGCGATCTGTCGGGTGATAACGCCCCTAGTGACCAAATCTTCTAAATGTTGATCGAGGGTTTGCATTCCTTCTTTGCGCCCGGTCTGAATGGCCGAATACATTTGGGCGACTTTTGCCTCGCGGATAAGGTTGCGGATAGCCGGCGTTCCCACCATGATTTCCCATGCTGCCGTCCGTCCGCCGCCGGTTTTCTTCAATAGGGCTTGGGAAATTACCGCTTGCAGCGATTCGGACAGCATGGATCGGATCATTTCTTTCTCTGCTGCCGGGAACACATCAATGATGCGGTCGATGGTCTTGGCAGCCGAACTGGTGTGCAGGGTTCCGAATACCAAATGGCCGGTCTCCGCCGCTGTCAGTGCAAGGCGGATGGTTTCCAAGTCGCGCATTTCACCCACTAGGATGATGTCTGGGTCTTCGCGTAGCGCCGAACGCAAGGCCTCGTTGAATCCCAATGTGTCGCGGTGAACCTCGCGTTGGTTGATAAGCGATTTCTTGCTTTGGTGGACGAATTCGATAGGATCCTCGACGGTAAGGATATGAGAATAATCATTATTGTTGATGAAGTCGATCATCGCCGCCAAGGTTGTGGACTTGCCTGACCCGGTAGGTCCAGTGACTAGGATCAAGCCACGCGGTTTTTTGGTGATTTCCTGGAAAAAAGTCGGGCATCCCAATTCTTCCAAAGTCAACACTTTGGAGGGAATTGTCCGCAACACTGCCGCTGCGCCCCGGTCTTGTATGAAGACATTGACTCTGAAACGGGCTACGCTAGGCAGTTCAAAGGAAAAGTCAGTTTCAAAGAATTCCTCGTAGTCGCGGCGCTGTTTGTCGTTCATGATGTCGTAGATCAGGGCGTGGACCTCTTTGTGTTCCAAGGGAGGCACGTTGATACGGCGTATGTCGCCATCCACTCGTATCATGGGTGGCAGACCGGCGGAAAGATGAAGGTCTGAAGCTTTGTTCTTGACGGAGAATTTGAGCAGTTCGGTTATGTCCACAAGTTCATTTCTCTGTAGGATTAATCAATTTTGCTAATCAGGTGGATTTACAGCGTTTTTAATATCACAAGTTATTTACATAATGTCCGTCTATGTCGGCAAAGGGTTGCCGACCTACTGCGTAACTGGGGCCGTAGGGCGGCAACCCCTTGCCGCCAACGATAAACAAAGTAATCAATGGACATTAAAAACGCTGTATGAGTAGTATAAACAAAGTAGGAGTAATTAATGAACGAAATCACACAAAATTTGGCTCAGGTCCGGCGCAGGCTGCTTGAGGCGGAGAGGATTGCCGGCAGGCCGGAAGGTTCGACGGGATTGATCGCCGTCGGCAAGACATGGCCTGCGGCGGTTTTGGCAAAGGCTTACCGTCTTGGGATTCGTGATTTCGGTGAAAACTACCTGCAAGAGGCACTCGCCAAACAGGATGAACTAAAGGGGTTAGATATCATCTGGCATTTCATAGGCCCGATACAATCCAATAAGACGCGCCATTTGGCTGAACGGTTCGACTGGGTTCATGGCGTTGACCGACTGAAAGTTGCCGAGCGTTTGAGTGCGCAGCGACCGGTCGATTTGCCGCCGATTAACCTATGCATACAGGTCAATGTCAGCAATGAACCCAGCAAAGCCGGGGTTGGGCTTGATGAATTGAGGTCCTTGGCCGAATCCATCATTCGCTTGCCAAGGATAAAACTCAGGGGCTTGATGGCCATCCCTGCGCCTAGCGATGATTTTGATGAACAGCGGGGGGCCTTCCGTACCCTGCGCAAGGCACTCGAAGAATTGAATCTTGAAGGTTTGGACACTTTATCCATGGGCATGTCGGACGATTTGGAGGCCGCTGTGATGGAAGGGGCTACGCTAGTTCGCGTCGGGACGGCTATTTTTGGGGATAGGCTGTAGGGCAGTGGATAGTGATTATGTTGCTGATGTTACGCAACGCGGTAAGGTGCAATTCACAAAGAGCTATTTCGCGCTCGTCGTCAAAGGGAGCGTTTGGGGCGGATAAACCGGTCAGACCCGTCACCGTCAACCTCGAGATTGCCGTATCACCCATTACTTGCGCTTTTACGTTGCGCCGTTGCGCCGTTGCGTGAAACCTTCTTTTGCCTTTCTCGCAATGCGGCATGTTATCCAATGGGCGAAGATTTTTTGTCTCACGCAACGGCGCAACGGCGCAACGTTAAGAGCAAAGCAGAATCAGGTAAACTAAAGCCTGCCATCCCCTTCGACAAGCTCCAAGTGGTTTGGAAGCTGGATGTATTCGGAGTATCCTTATCCCTAGGGTTTACGCCTAGTGGGAATTGCAGCCCACCAACGCGTGTAACTTCAGTCATTAATGATTTTGATGACTGGTAAGCGTTCAATCCCCCTGGGAGCGTGGGCGTCTCGCCCGCTGAGGGCGGCCAAGATGGCCGCGATCCCAGAAAAAGGCAGGGGGAAGTGAACGCTTATGATGTCTGCCATCACCAGACTTAAATCACAGAAAGTGTTCGGTTTCTAGATTGAACTTATGCCTACCACACTATGGGGAAAAACCAAAATGACTCACACAGAACGTTTTGTCTCAATGGGTTTTACCGATGAACAGTTCCCCGCTGGAACCCACATGTGCTACATTTATAAGGACGATCAGGAGCGCAAGGAGTTCATTGCAAAGTACCTTTCGCTTGGTCTGCAAGGGCATGAGAAGGTCAACTACTTTGTTGATGTGATTTCTCCCGAGGAGATGCGCGCACAATTTAATGAGTTGGGGCTGAATTTGCCATTGGAAATGGATGAACGCGATTTTTCGATCAGTCGCGCCTTGGAGATATACTGCACCGGTTCCAAGTTTGTGCCGGAGAACACGCTACAAAAGTTGCGTTCGATGTACGCGCTTAGCATTGACGAAGGTTACTCGGGAACCCGCATCAGCGGCGAGATGTCTTGGGTACTGAGGGAAGGGCTGGAGGATACTGACCGGCTGATGGAGTATGAGTCCTTGGTCAACACCGTGTTGCTGGACTACCCCCTGACTGCCATCTGCCAATATGATGCCCGCCGTTTCAATGGCTCCACCCTATTCGATGTCCTCAATGTACACCCAATGATGATTATTCGCGGACAGGTGGTTCGCAACCCGTATTATGTTGTACCGGAAAAATTTCTCGCGAACTATGTGGCCCCCAGTTTTTGGTCTTGATGATTGATGGACAGCATAATCAGGGCTGACGTTCTGGCTAAGCTTTTGCGGATTCACGAAACCTTGGATGTCCTCCCTGATTACCCAACAATCGCGGATTTCCTGCAACGCGCACTGGGCGAAATCCCTGGGGTGCTCCACATGCATCTCTATGTGGAGGGGGTTGTATTTCCATCATTCCAATTATTGGAAGAAATCTGCACCGAATCAAAAACCGCCGGGGACACCTCAAGTGAAAATATCGGGCGAGGGGGCGATAATTCCCTGATCGTAACTACTCCGTTGCAATCTGCCCGCCAAAAGTACGGCAAATTGATCCTTTGTCTTTATGACAAAGAAGCTTTTTCACCCTATTTGGCTTTTGTTCAGAACATCGCCAACGCGCTTGTGGCAACGCTTGAAACGCGAGAACATATCCGCCACCTTGACGAGAACAAAATCGGTCTCGAAGCCAAAATCGCTGAAAGCACAGCCGCGCTAAAGAACCTCAACGAAGCCTTGGAACAGCGGGTTTGGGAGGAAACCGAGAAGAACCGCCAGAAAGATGCCATGCTAATCCAGCAATCCCGCTTGGCCGCAATGGGGGAAATGATCGGCAATATCGCCCACCAGTGGCGGCAACCCCTCAATGCGCTAGGGCTGATCTTGGCTAACATTAAGGATGCCGCCGATTACAAAGAACTGACGCCCGAGTATCTGGAAAGTTTGGTTCGCGATGGCGAACGTCTGATCCAGAAGATGTCCACCACCATTGACGATTTCAGGCATTTTTTCCGTCCCCAGAAGCGGGCAGAGCCGTTCAATCTTAGCACGGCCATCAAAGAAGCCCTATCGCTGGTGGAAGCCAGCTTTCGCAACAACAACATCGAGTTTAAATTGGAATTGGAAGAAGATATTCTGATCGTCGGCTTTGCCAATGAATTCTCCCAGGTTTTGATCAATCTTTTGAACAACGCCCAGGATGCCATCCTGTCCCGGCACTCGCCAAATGGCAGTGTGACCGTTCGGCTTTGCCGCGATGCATTACTAGCCGTTGTGACAGTGACCGACAACGGCGGAGGAATTCCTCCGGCGGTGATGGAAAAGATTTTCGAGCCTTATTTTTCCACCAAGAGAATGGGGACCGGCATCGGCCTATACATGTCAAAAATGATCATCGAAAAAAGTATGCGCGGCACTCTTGGTGTCCGCAATGTTGACTGCGGCGCAGAGTTCACCCTGTCCTTACCATCCGACAACGTAATCCATCCAGAACACTTACATGTACATAACAGCCCCTCCTATTGAACAGTGCGGTCAGTATCTAAAAAATTTCAGCCTGCTTTATGTCGAGGACGAGGAAGAAGTTCGCACACTGTTTAGCAAGCTTATCGAGCGTCGGGTGGGAAAGCTGCTGACCGCAAGCAATGGCCAGGAGGGACTCGAAATGTTTCGCGAGCACCGCCCCGACTTGGTCATTACCGATATTTTGATGCCGGAGATGGACGGTTTGACCATGATCGAGGCGATATGCCAGATCGATCCGCACGTCCCCATCCTGATCACCACCGCTTTCAACGAGACTGGCTATCTGCTGAAGGCGATTGAACTGGGCGTAACCAAGTACTTGATGAAACCCATCAGGATAGCCAAATTGGAACAGGCGCTGATGGAAATTGGGTATTGGCTTCAGGCCGACACCGAATTACAGATATCGCAAGCCGTCTTCGACACATCCCAGAATGGCATCTTAGTTGCCGACTCACAGATGAAGGTGGTTGCCGTAAACCCCGCGTTTTGCGAAATGAGCGGTTTTTCCCGCACCGAGATAGTGGGTCAGCCGTTGGAGCAATTCAAGTGTAAAGCCTTCGGGGAACCCAAAGGAGATTCAGTGTGGGAATTGCTTAGGCAACGACAGATTTGGTCAGGCATCGGTGAGTGTACCCGTAAAACGGGGGAATCCTATTTCACGTCGATTAAGGCCAAGGCCATTCGAAATCGGAAGCAAGAGGTAGTCCGTTTTCTTTATATCGGCATGTTTAATGACATTACCGAGCAAAAACTCGCCAATGAAAGAATTCAACATCTGGTCAACTATGATGTCCTTACCCAACTGCCAAACCGGGGATTGCTGCGTGACCGAATAGACCAAGACATTGCATCAGCGCGTCGTGACGGTACTAAGGTTGCCGTGCTGCTAGTCGATATCGACCATTTTAAATATATCAATGACTCCTTGAGCCATGCGACCGGTGATCGAGTATTGCAGGAAGTGGCGCAAAGGCTGAAAACCTGTGCTAAAGACGTGGATACGATAGGCCGGCTGGGCGGCGACGAGTTTGTCGTTATCCTAGACGGGATTTCCACGCCAGCCGAGATCGGTCGGTTCGCCGCCACCCTGTTGCGGACATTGAGCGTACCGTTCGTTCTGGATAAACAATCCTTTGCCATCACGCTCAGCATCGGCATCAGTGTTTTTCCCGAAGATGGCCCAGATACCGATACTTTATTGCGGAATGCCGAATCGGCGATGTACTTCACCAAGGAATCAGGCCGCAATAATATCCATTTCTTTGCCCCCGACATGAACCGGAAAATGCAGGATTCCTTGATGCTGATCCAAGAGTTGCGCAAAGCCCTGGATCAAGGCGAGTTTGTCCTTCACTATCAGCCCCAGATGGATGGCAAAACAGGAACCCTCGTTGGCATTGAAGCACTCATACGCTGGGTTCATCCGGTCAGAGGACTGGTCTATCCCGTGGATTTCATTGGTTTTGCGGAACAGGTAGGCTTAATTGAGCTTATCGGCCAATGGGTCTTGCGGGAGGCTTGCCGTCAACTTAGAGAGTGGCAACTGGCAAGCAGTTTGAGGTTTCCTGTGGCGGTTAATCTCTCGGCAGGCCAGTTCAACGATAAAAACCTTGTAAGCATAGTGCGGAACACTCTTATCGAAAGCAGCCTTGAAAGCCACTATCTGGAATTGGAGGTCACTGAGAATACCATCATGAAGGATGCCGAAAATGTGATAGCCACACTCCATGAATTGAATAAAATGGGTGTCTGTATCGCGATAGACGATTTCGGCACGGGCTATTCGAGTCTAAATTATTTGAAGCGATTTCCAATTGATAGGCTCAAAATCGATCAATCGTTTGTCCGGGATATCTGCCATTCGGCACAGGACAAGGCGATTTGCGGGGCGATTATCGGGATTGCGAAGAATCTGCAACTTTCCACTGTGGCAGAAGGGGTGGAAACATCGGAACAGTTGGAGGTTCTAAAATCACTGGGGTGCGAAACCATACAGGGTTATCTGTATAGTCGGCCCCTGTCGCCCGAAGACTTCTTTCAATGCCATGTGCTGGGTCATTGATATGAATAACTGAACCTGATTAGGAAGATGTTTCAGCTATTCCGTCATTCCGGCATGGACCGCCGGAATCCAGATTGCAGGGATGCCCACAAACCCCGCCGTCCATGGAGCCTAGATTCCGGCGCTCCATGCCGGAATGACGGCGTTTTGGGTTTAGCTGAAACATCTTCCTAATCAGGTAAGTGAATGATTACATCCGAAACCGACGAACTGGCAGCGTTACGCGCCGAAAGCCAAGAGTTAAAAGCCCGTTTGGAGGAGTCAGGGGAACTGCTGCGTGTCGTCCGCGCCGGCGAAGTGGCGACACTGAACCGGATACAGGAAGCCGAGCAGGCCCGCACCCAAGCCGAACAATGCAATGAAGAAATCATGGTGACAGGC
>QJPH01000242.1 GCA_003242955.1 Candidatus Methylumidiphilus alinenensis | reverse complement strand
CCGCAGCAACGGCACGGCAGGGGCGAATTCAAAAAGTACCTCGTCGATCTTACCATGAACAAAGTCAGTTTCACCGTTTTTCAATCGCCGGAACCGCTATCCAAACGCTTCGCATTGGCGGAAGACGGAGCCATTTCTAAAATACCAGCCGCACAGATGACCACCGGCAGGGCGCGGCGGCAGTCTGTTGACTATCACAAGTTCGACGAATGCTTAGACCGGGCTGGGCCGAATGTGGCCTTCTGCTATGGCTTGCACGACAACGCGAAATACGGCGAGGTTGTCAAAATCGCAACGGCAACCAAGGCCGACCCGGAAAAGAAGATTTTGGCGCGAACCCGTGAATTTTTCGACTACCGGGTTGAACCGGGCATCCTGATGATAGACCACGACCCGCACCCAGACGGGCCGACGCTGACACCCGGCGAGTTGCAGACGATATTGGCCGATATTCATCCACCATTTGCCGAGGCCGCGTGTTGGGTGCGAGGATCACTCTCGGCGGGAGTCTACAAGAAGGGAGAAACAGCCAAGCCGGGGCGGGGCTTTCATCTGTATTTCGCTGTGACCAATGCGAGCGACATCCCGCGCTTTGGGAAGGTGTTGTTCAATCGCTTGTGGCTGTCAGGGCATGGTTTCATTGCGCTATCAGTGGCGGGGAGTTGTTTGGTGCGCTCGATGATCGACGCTGCTGTTTTCGACGGCGAGAGGCTGGACTTTGTGGGTAGCCCGGTTGTCGGAGAAGGACTGGCATTCAAAACGCCGAAACCAGCGTATTTTGATGGCATATATCTGGACACCCAATCCCTGCCAGATTTGACTGAAGCGGAACAAGCCCAACTCAAGGCATTGGTAGAACAGGCCAAGCAAGCCCGCAAACCCGACCGCCAAGCGAAACGGGCGGCATGGGCGAAGAGCAAGGTGGCTGACATGATTCAGCAGGGTGTGCCGGAAAAAACCGCACGGGCGCAAATTTCACGGATTGCCAAGGATGGCGGCAGTTTCGACCTGTATGCCGACTTTCCCCTTGAATTTGCCCAACTGGGTTTTGCGACCGTCAAAGACGTTTTGGCGAATCCTGCCCGTTTCGAGGGCCAAACCCTGGCCGACCCGCTGGAAGGGCCGGAATACGGGCGCACCACGGCGAAATTCTACGCGAACACGCGGGAGAATAAACCCGTCATTAACTCCAACGCACACGGCGGCCAGAAGTTTTTTCTTCACGAAGTAGCCGAGCCACCGGTAATCAGGCACATCCAACCGCCACCCGAACCCCCGCCGTTTGACCCAGAATACTTCGCGCAATTTCCGCCACCCCACGAACCTTATGAGTTCGATTTCGCGCCGGACGTGGCGACCGCCGCCACCCCTGCCCGCGACAAGCACGGCTCGCGCAATGCCAAACCGCCCAAGACGGCCAAGGGCCAAGCAAAACCCGCCGCGACTGCCCGCCCTGCCCACAATGCAAACACTTCTCGCGCACCGAAATCCCGCAAACAATACCAAGAATATCAGGCAGATGTGCCGGAAAATGCAGAACCACTCTCGCGTTGTGAAAGTTGTACAGACCCTACATTTCCTACACAACCTACACTTTCCAAATCAGATCAATTATTTACAGAAAGTTGCAATCTACACTTAACCTACACAGGACTACACGAATCCTATACAAACCGATTGGCTGCATATGATGCTGTCAAAGACGGTTTGTTGATGTTTGACGAGAAAAGCAAAAGGGTAGAACTGGTAGCTGAGTCGATAGCGGCTAACAAGGTTGCCCTGTTGCTTCGGGGAAAACTCCGTTTCAACAACCAAGTGGGCGTGTGGCATCGTTTCGACATGACACACTGGCAAACCATCACCGAGGCCGAAGTAACCCCCGACATTTCCGCCATCCTAACCGTTGGCGCGGGCGAGGTGGGTTTCAAGAAGAATTATTTAAGTGGCGTGACTGGCATTGTGAAAAAAGCCGACATGCTCCCCCTGCCCCAAGCCCAACCGGGCAAGTTGCCGTTCACCAATGGCCTTTACGACATGGCCACAGGGCAACTGGAGCCTTTGACCCAAGAAAATGCTGATACATGGGTTATCCCCCATCCCTTTGTCAAGCAGGCCGACTGCCCAAGATTCAAGGTGTGGTTATTTGATGCAGTAGGTGGAAATTCGGAATTGGTTAAGTTTCTGAGGGCTTTCATCAATGCCTGTCTAACCGGGCGGGCCGACTTGCAAAAGTTTTTGATGCTTCTAGGGCCGGGTGGAACCGGCAAAGGGACATTCCTCCGCGTGTTGACAGAGATGTTAGGCCAAGGCAATTGCACAGTCACGGATTTGCGCAACTTGGAGACCAACCGCTTCGAGTCCGCAAAACTGTACGGGAAGCGCCTAGCGACTATCACCGATGCGGGCCGCTATACCGGTTCCATCGACAAATTGAAGGCCATCACCGGGCAAGACCAAATCCCCTATGAAGAAAAGCATCAACAGCAACGCGGCACTTTTGTATACGGTGGCATGGTAGTCATTGCCAGCAATGAGCAACTGGCGACCAATGATTATACGAGCGGTCTTGAACGACGGCTGCTAGTGGTGAAGTTCAACCGGCGATACAGCGTCGAAGAAAAGGCTACGTTTCGGCAAAGCCAAGGTGAGGCGGCTTTGCTGGCTGAAACCCCGGCGATTATCCAATGGGCATTGGAAATGACTTCCCAACAGGTGGAAGACTTATTCGGACATCCACCCAAAGCGGCGGTTGACGCTGCATTGGAATCCTTGACCGATCAAAACCCAGTCGTTGAGTGGATACGGGATAATTTGATTCCTGACCCCAACGCAAAGACACCATTAGGGGCGAATGACGAGAGCCGCGACCATGGCAAAGTCAGCTTTGCCGATGCGGATTGCAAGCTTTATCCGAATTATTTGCGATTTTGCCATCAGTCGAAGCGAACTCCAATGAGCCGGAACCGCTTCCGCACTACCGTGGATGACATGCTAACCACGCTGAAAATCCCTGCACACAGCAAACGTGCTGGCAGTGGCTATGTGTTTGAAGGCATCCGAATAAGGCCGGACATGGATAACCCCTATGCGACAGCAACCCCGCAAAACCCGCCACACCGGGATGAAATCTGATGGATGCTACCGAGTTGCTGGCTGAACTCAAACAGGAAGGCTTGACCGTTTCCGCCCTAGGAGACCGGCTAATCGTGGAATCCATAGCGGGCATCACCCTTAGCCAAAAGGCATTGTTGAGCGAATACAAGCCGGAATTGCTCAAGCTACTGGCTCAAGAAACCGCCAACGAACCGCCCACACTGCCCGACACCACGGAGCAACCCGATAAGCGGAGACCAACCACCGACCATGCACCATCCGGCGTGGCGGGGCTTTTTGTCGAAGTCTTCACGCCGTTGGGCAGAAAGCTGATCGTCAAGGCCAACTCGCCGGCACATGCCGAATGGCTAACTCGCATGAACCCGCAACCGAATCCGGCTGAACTGGCGGCACGGCGGGCTGCGAAGCCGGGAGTTGTAGGCTTACGGCCCTTGATTCACTGTATCGACTGCCAACAGGCCACACCAACCCATCACCCGGCACTCACCGACTGCTTGGCGCAAGTCCCTTCCCCGGCATCGTGCGGGCCTTACCGCCGTTGGTCTACCGATGCCCATCATTGCCAACATTACAAGGTAAACAAACCATGACGACGCACTCCTTAGCGGAAAGCTTTGATGATGACTTGGCGTTTTAACAGCAAGCGCCCGGAAAACTGAAAAAAACCGCAATTTGAGGGGGGGGGTATCGTTTTGTGCGGAAACGCAGCAGGATGGCGGATAATTCACAAATCTAATCACCCCTGCGAACTTCCCCGGAGGATTAAAATGCCCAGACGATACGTTTCTAGCCCGAAACGGACGAAACCAAGCGTCCAGCCTTTGCCCGAAGATGACTCGGAGTGGAGCCGGTTGCCGTCAATACTCCAATTTTGCGGCATGGGGCATACAAAATTCTATGAGCTTATCGAAAAAAAACGAATGCCCAGACCAACCAGAATGTGTGGGGGAAGTTATTGGCGGGTAGGGGAAATTCGTGAGGCGGTCAAGAAACTTGAAGGGGGTTTGTTCGACCTTTGCGCCATCCCATCGCGGACAGCGCAAAAAAACACTGATTTGAGGTAGGGGGGGGTATGCCGAGCTTGGTGACGAAATCCGCCACGGCTTCGGCTTGGACGCTGGCAGAAGCACCTCAACCGGGCAGGATGGCAAGCCACGAATAGACAGCAATCCCCAGGCATTGGCGACCCAATATAGCCGAAAATAGGCTTGAGTGTAGGATAAACCTACACTCGCCAATCATCCTACACCGCCGCAAGCCACGGCTGACGCGGGTTGTGTAGGTTGTGTAGGGAATGTAGGGCAACATTCGTCTCATATAGGCAAGTTTGGCGGAAGTATCGGAAATGTGCTGATTTGAGATAGCGGGCATAAGCAATTCAGGAGCGGAAATTGCCCAAAAGTGCGAATTTGGGAATTTTTTTTTATGCCCAACATACGGGCGGAAATTGCCGAATGATGAGAGCAAAATGCATGGAGGGTATGGATAACTTGCGGCATGTGATCCCGAACAACTCGGCCCCCAACCAACGCACTAAAATCCAGTGGGTAAACCATTGCAAGAGACAACAATATGACACTTCGCTATGTGATTGCTTCTGTATGGGGTGGAGGCGGGTTTCCACCCGAAGAAAATTCAGCCAGAGAGATTTTACTTCTACGCACGGCAAATCGGGCAATGGTAAGGCAGCACGAAGGCCATTCTGATGCTTTTTTGTTCGTGTTTGTCGGAAATTACGAAGAACAAGAGACAAGCAAAGCCCTTAAGTCGTTTGGTTTCAGCAATGTCCATATTGCCTTCTATCCTTGCGAAGATGAAGAAAGTCCCAACCATCCTGAATGGGAGTGCATTCAAGAAGCGGCAAGCGATGAAATCTCCGCTTGGCTCAGAACACACCATCCCGGCGCACTTCCAAAATTTCCCAAGGAATACGGCGAGTTAGAATTTTGGTGGACGGGAATTGAAGCAGAAGACTTTGATGATGATGAATGGGGAATTCCAGTTTCAGCCTTTTCTCAGATTCTCCCATATAGCCATTCAGCCAAAGCCGAGACATGGTTACAGATTCTCACCGAGGCAGTGACGGATTTTGGAATCTATGATAATGACATGCAAAGAAATCACAATGCCATCATAGCCGCTACCCTCTGCGAATGGTTACATGGTTTTGAAGCGGCAAGCGGTAACGGATATAACCACTTTGAGGCAAGCACGGCGATTGATTTGCTTGATATAGACAAGTTTTATCTCGGTTGTCGTTATTCAAATATATCCCAATCATCTGATATTGATGAGCTTCTCGAAGAAGCGGAGGGTGATATTGAACGTCTTCCTGAACTGGCATTATGCGCTTTGACCGAAGAGGCTAGGTGGGAGTTAAGAAGTTCACTCTCCGATTATTTTGGCGGTGACTCTGGCCTATTTTGGGTGTTATATTCAACAATTTGGCCTAAGCTGGATAGGCCAGTAAATGAAGCCCTTTGCTGCACATTGGATTTATCCGAAATCGAATACTCCGAACTTGAACAGCCTTGGCTATTCGTGACGGAGGGCTGGACGGAATCAGCCGATGACTAAATGAAGCTGATACTTTGCTTGGCGTTGTGGCAAGGATTCTGATAGGTGGCATGGCGGTAAACGGGTCTCCCTCGTAGCTTAATGGGTTGACCAGACTTCAATTCGCTCTACGGAAGACATGGCAAGCATAACAAAGTGAAATCCGGGGGGTGAATCAGGTATGATTAGCGGGAAACCTCCAACTTATTTCGCTTTCAGCAACCACACTAAGGACACGCCAGAAGCTCCTCATGGCTGACAATTACGATGACTACACCAAAGATCAACTGTTAAGGCTGTTGCGCGAGCGCGACCGCAAGCCGAAATTCGGTCTGGTGTGGGAACGCGACGAGATCGAACACGACAAGGCCGTGAATGATGATTTTGTCGCCTTGGATTTCATCCCAGAATTGTCCTGCCCCTCTGATTTATCCGCCCAAAACCCAAGCGACCAAGAGCAGAGAAATTCGTCTCCACCAACTTTCCGCAATCTCATCATCGAAGGCGACAATTTTGATGCCTTGCGCTTTTTGCGCATGACCCATGCGGGCAAGGTGAAGTGCATCTACATTGACCCGCCCTACAACACCGGCAACCGGGATTTCATCTACAACGACCGCTTCATTGACAAGGACGATGTGTATAAGCATTCCAAGTGGCTGGAATTCATGTACCGGCGCTTGGTTGTGGCTAAAGAGTTGCTGGCAGAAGATGGCGTTATTTTTGTGTCGATAGATGACAATGAGGTTTTCAATCTAGGGGCGTTGATGAATCGGGTGCTGGGGGAAGATAATCATGTGGCAACTTGTGTGTGGCAAAAGCGATATTCACGGGAAAATCGAGGTGCGATTGGGGATGCACACGAATATCTACTAATTTTTGCTATAAATCCGGTATTGTTCAAAGTAAGACGAAATAAAATTTCCCTCACAGAGAAACAAATTTCAGTTTACAAAAATATTGATCCAGTCCATGGGCGCTGGCGCGATATTCCAATGTCTGCGCAAGGATTTAGACTAAATCAAATGTATGAAATTGTTGCCCCTAATGGAAAAAGGCATACACCACCGGAAGGAAGATGCTGGTCTACAGTTGAGCCACAATACTTAAAGTTATTCGATCAAGGCCGCATTTATTTTGGGAAAGATGGAAATGGAACCCCTCGAATTATCCGTTACCTTTCAGAAGTTGAAGGTGTTGTTCCTTGGACTTGGTGGCCGCATGAAGAAGTAGGGCATACTGACGAAGCCCGCAAAGAAATTCAAGATATATTTGGCACTCAAACCGCTTTCGATACTCCAAAACCCGTCCGCTTGATTGAGCGCATACTCCGCATAGCCACAAAACCCAATGATTTGGTTGTGGATTTCTTCGCCGGTTCCGGCACGACCGCCCATGCGGTCATGAAATTGAATGCCGAAGACGGGGGCAACCGCCGCTTCATCTTGGTATCCAACACCGAAGTCACGGATGCCGAACCCGGTAAGAACCTTTGCCGCGATGTCTGCGCCGAGCGGGTACGGCGCGTCATGCGGGGTTACACCAACAAAAAAGGAGAGGCCATAGAAGGCTTAAGCGGCGACCCTTCGACTACGCTCAGGACAGGCTTCGCCTATCTGCGCACCCGCCGCATTCCTGCCGAAGCGGTGTTAAGCCGCATTGAACATGAACAAGTGTGGATAGCCTTGCAACTAATCCACACCGAAACCTTGCAGCCTTACGCTACGGGTTCGGAGATGCAAACCGCTGAACTGCCCGATGGCAAGTTGGCGTATTGCACCAAGGTCAACGAAGAAATCCTAGGGCAATTACTGGATTTGGCGGGAGGGAATGGCATTGTCGTGGTGTACAGTTGGCAACCGGGCTGGCTGCGCCAATATTTGCCCAATGAAAGCATCACCGTCGAGCAAATCCCCGCCTTTTTAATCAACCGTTTTGGAGGCGATTATGCTGCGTAGCTATGAGGCGATTTACGACCACGGCCAGTTACGCTGGCTCAATGATGCGCCAAAGGAAACCCCGTTGAAGGTGATCGTCACCGTGGTTGAAGAGGCTAAAACCGCCACCCCTGAGCCTACCCGCAAACGCCGCCGCCCGCCGCCAGAGTTGGCCGGGATGATGCGCGTGGTCAATGTTGAGGATAACTTGGTGGAACCGGCGATTCCTGAA
>QJPH01000514.1 GCA_003242955.1 Candidatus Methylumidiphilus alinenensis | reverse complement strand
TTTGCCATCGGCGTAAACCATGGGGATGTCGTTGCGAATCTCGTCCACATAGAACATTGCCCGCCGATAGGCCATCATGGCATCATCTTCTTGGCCGTTGAGCGCTAGCAAGCGTCCCAAATTAGATTGCCAAACCATGGTCAAATCGGATGCCTTAGACTCCACTGAATGTCCAATGGCTAATTCGGTTTGTTGGATGGCAGCTTCGAGTTTATGCTCGCGTTCGTAACAACCCGCCAAAAAGCCTTCACTTTGGGACAACGCACGCAGCATGCCAGCCTTGCCAGCCAAGGCAATCGCGTTGTCGGCCATTTCGAATTCAAACCGGGAAATATCCTCCGTCCGGCCTGACAGTTGGCCTTCTTTGCGCATATTGTCAAGTTGGTCCATAATATTGAGCATCAGGTTGACGCGGGAAGCCTCGTCTTTCACGCCCCCCAAATTGGAATTCACCTGTTTTATCATGCTCAATCGTTTGGACGGGTCATTTTCGAGTCTCGCCAAATGCAATTGCGCAGCGTAACCCAGTGCCAAATTACCGCTGGCACTGGCTATATCCCGACTCTTCTGGAATTCGGCAAGTGCCTGTTGCCGATTTTCCTTTTTCAAATCCAAGTCCTTTCTTTGATCGTTTTGCCTGCCATCCTGGTCGGCATCGGCGGCTTCCAATGCATGGTCTTGCGACAATCTGGCATAGACCAAACCTAGATAAGCCCTGATTCGCCCTTCCAATTGCAGATTTTTGGCCTGCTTTGCCAACTCCAATGCACAGGTCAATCGGGGCTTTGCGAAATCCATTAGGTTCTGGTCGGCGTTGTCGGCTTGCTCGGGTGTCAGCCGATGCAGAAGATACAGGGCATATCCCGATGCGCTGTGAATTTCGGCTTTAAGGGACGGATCGCCTAGGGTGTTGGCTTCCGTCGCGGTTGCTGTCGCGCAAGCAGAAAGCATCGGTGTGCCTTGAGAAGGGTCGCCCTGCGCTTCGGCATCGGCTAGGGCAAGATCAAACTCAAGCAATGCGGGGCGGTATTTGCCATCATTCAAATAGGCGTAGCCTAGCCCCAAGTGCTGCCCACTGCCGTAATGAGTGGCTGTGGCGGTCTTGGCATCGGTCCCGACTCCTTTGATCGGCGATTCCACGGGTTGTGTGATCGAACAACCTGCAACGGCGAACACCATGGCAAGGCATAAAACCCAAGGCAGCCATTTTAATTTCATAAAGATGCTCCCATTTAAAATACCTGGCATTTCACTTGAAAATTCACACCATCGTCTTGCAAATCTTTAGGTGTGCCCGGTGTTAGGGTATAGCTTGTCAGCCGCTCGGCCCAATACAGCGAAGCCGATAGCATTTCGAAGGCTCCATCAATGCCAATCCACCCATAATTGCCTTCAATGCCTATCCCGCTGGAAAACAAATTAGTGCCGGCTTGGCGGTAGTTCCAAGCACCGCCATAATTCACAAAAGGAACCAAAAATACCCCATAAGGAGTACCCGGTGTCCCGCCGAAGACCGAATAGTGAAACTCAAGAGCGGTGTAAAACCCCTCATCCCGCACCAAATAGTTTTGCCGGTAGCCTTTCACTGTGGAAAAACCGCCGATGGCCAGTTGCTCCAATGGCAACAGTTGATCGTCGGCTAACTGGAGTGCGCCGTTGACTGCGATATAGCCTCCATTAGGTAAGAGCATATTAGGTGACAACGTATAGCGCGACCCTATTTGGAGGAGCCAATCGAAAAACCGCCCATCGCCGACTTGGGTGGTTTTATTCGCCCCAAAGATATCGAGGCCGACCGATTCCGTGGACCTTAAATCCAAGGCCAAAGCCCCGCTTGGACTTTGATAGACATAATCTTGCCAAAGACGCACCACCGTTTCAGAGTCTTGTCCGTTATTGGAACCGGGACGGTCCAAGGGTTGACCGCTAAGCGTGGTGTAATTTTGGCGAATGTTGAAATTAAAACCCACCGTCAGAATTTGGTTGCCTGGCAAAAAATTGGGTGGCAAATAAAACGGATGCATAAACTGTGCATCGTAGTTGATGATATTGCTTTTAATGTCTAATTGCGCAAAGGGTGCTTCCACCAAAACCGTATTGACATTACTGTAATGAAAGGCAAAGCGAGTTCCAGCCGAGTTCAAAGGGACATCAACCCCGGCGATATAGTTTTGGGCACCGCCCATCTCGTTGAAGCTAAAATTTAGTATCTCGCCAAAACCACTGAGATTGGAGACCCAAGTGTCTATGCGTCCGGCATACCCTCCTATCGAGGGGGGCGCGAAATTGTCCGCGCTCAACGTTAAGCCGTAGTTACGTTTCCGTGTCACTTTCAAATCCAGCACCGCATCACCCGGTTTGAGTCCCGGCAACAAGGTGCCATTCAAGCGATCAATCAACGGATCGTTCAGCAATCGGGTATAACGCTCCTGCAAATCTTTCGTATTAAGAGGCTCATCGGTATCACCCTTTAAGCGATCCTGGATATATTCCTCCCTCAGCCAGCCGTTCCCGCTGACCTTTACATCGGTCAATTTTCCCTCAACAATTTTGATATGCAATATTCCATCTTTGAAACTTTGCTTCTCGATCACTGCACCAGAGCTAATATAGCCTTTGTCCACATAGAACAGGGTGAGTTGATAACGCAATTGTTCCAAGTCGCTACCACTCAACTGATGGTTCAGACGTTCCAAAAAAGGGTTTGTAACCTGCTCCAAATCTTCGTTGGAAAAAATCGTGCTTGCATTTTTACAGTCTTCATTGGCAGGGTCTTCATTGTTACAGTCCTTAAAATCAAAGACGACTTTTTCCACATGAATTCTTGGACCCTTTGCTGATTGGCCATCAGAGCCTTGCTTTGGCTTGTCAGGCAATTTCAAAGAACCATTCTTGGATTTGTCATCCGTGCCGGGAATTGGCACAATCAAGCGTTTGTTGCTGGGTTTGGTCGGGTCACTCAGTGGGTCCAGTGGAAAGTATGATTGATCCGCAAAACCAGTGTGCAGCCACGCTCCAAACACCGTTGCAAGACCGGACATCGTCAGTTGTTTGCTTATCTTCATAATGGATTTCTGCTTTCGTTCCGTGTAATCAGCTTGTCAATAGCATTCCCGGTCGGGGGTTCGGTTCAAAGCTGCTAATTTAATTGGGTACTCCAAGCCAAAGCCAGCCGTACCCTTGGCGGCATAAGGCATGTGGCTGGTCACACCACCATAACCTACCGGCAAAGGTAAGGTCATGCTCGAAGCCACGGCATAACCGCCACTGCCGTTGCGGGACAGCGAACTGCCTTCCTTCTCACAGGGATTGTTGCGCAAATCTGCTTCCCTACCTAGTAAGCCCCATTGGCTGATGACCCCTCTAATTGCCGCCTGCACCGAGTCGGTGGCACTCAGCCTGATGTTCTCGGAAAGCTTGTATTCACTCGTTGCAGCAAAGATGCTTTGCCCTAAGGTGCTAAGCGTCAAGTCCGCTTCCAACAGCGAGACCACCCTCCAATCGGCAGTGCCCCCGGCAGTAAAGGTATCACTGTCATTCAGGGAAAGGCCAAAAGTGATCTTAGAATTCAGTTGGTTACCATTGACAATCGAGACATTGCCGCCCTGACCACCCGCATTGGTTTGCGTCTGAACAACACTGTCCGACATTTGAAAATTTGCCACACTGAATCGAATATTGTTGGTGGAATCTTGGTTGCCTGTACCCTTGTTCCTGATTATGGAATCGATCATCACCAAAGAGGTGACTGGAAAGTTGACGTTGCCAGTAAGGTTGAAGCTGCCGTTGCTGTTCCCGACGAAGAATATATTACCACCATCCAACAAGGTGCCGGAAGATATCCCAATGACGGCATCGGTCAAGTTGATGTTTGTCGCCGCCAGGACGATGTCTCCCGGTGAGTTGGATTTTATGATGGAGATCGGGTCGATTGTCAGGGTGTTAGCGTTAGTGTTGAAAGGCGTGATAACCAAATTACCAAAATTGGAAACATTAATTAAAGCACCACTATTCTCCGAACCCGTGATCGTGTTCGCCTGTATCAGTGCGATGCCCGCATTGTTCAAAACGATAGTCGGAGTCGTACTTCCCGTTCCCGATCCAGCCACCAACAAACTAGGGCTGTTGATTTTTAGGAATCCTTGGTTATTAGCCTGTATGGCGTTTTTTCCAGATACGCTAATTGTCCCTTGGGATGCCAGCACCGACATGTTCCCCGTGGTGTCACTACCCGTAATTCGCGAGTTAGCACCCAATATTTGCCCACCATTCCTGATTGTCAGTGCGAAATTGGTCGATGAAGGATTGCCTGCGGTCGCCTCTACAATGAAATTGCCAATGGCATTCGTTGAAGTGCTGATGGCAGAGTTCGCAGGGTTCGCACCATCCACCAAAATTGTACCGCCGATGATGGAAGTGTCGGTACCCGCCGTTTTTTCAATGATGCCACCCGCCAGCACATTGACTTGCAGGGAAGTGACACCCAATCCGTCAGTCCCAACCGTCAGTGAACCACTATTTGCACCGTTAATTATGCCTTGGTTAACGGAAACGGTTCCGTTATTGGCAAAGACTTGCGTATTACCGGTATTCTGGGCGAGTATCTGACCGAGGCCACTGACGGTGAGGGCGTAGCCGCCAACGGGGTCGGCGGCGGTGGCGGCGACGTTGAATGCGCCGGCCGCCCCTGTCCCGGCGGTGACTAGGGATGCCGCGCCGTCGACGAGGACGTTGCCGCCCTGCACGGTGAGGCTGGTGCCGGCGGTCTTTTGGATGACGCCGCCGGTGGTGACGCTGACTTGTTTGCTGGTGATGGTCCCGGTCCCGTTGGTGCCGACGCTCAAAGTTCCAGAGTTGGACCCGGTGACTTGGCCCGCGCCGGTCACGCCGACGGATGACCCTGCGACGGTGTAAAGGGTCGCGTCACCAGTGGTGTTGGCGGTGATCTGGCCGTTGCTGGCGACGGCAAGGGCGACGGTCGGAGATGCGCTGTTGGAGGGCTGGTCGGCCCCATTGGCATAGACGGTCAGATTGCCACCTGACGGCGTGGACGCGGCCTGTGTGGGGTCAGCCGGGTCGGCACCGTCGAGGATGAGGCTGCCCGCGCCAGTGACGAGGACGTTGCCGCCCTGAACGGCGAGGTTGCCGGTCGCGCCGGTTTGGGCGGTCTTGGCGATCAGGCCGCCGCTGGCGACAGTCACGCTGCCGTTGTTCGCCGGGTTGGCGATGTCGGCGGCATCCGCCGTGACGGTCATCAGGCCCACCCCGGACTGGTTGCCGATGACTTGGCCGCCGTTGCTTATCGCAAGCGCGGCGCGCGCCCCGACATCGGCATGGGTGGATTCAAGGCCGAGGTTGCCGGTGACGGGAGCTGTCAGTGTGGTTGATGCGGCCTGCCCGGTGGCGGCGAGGGTGTTGCCGAGGACGATGCGCGAGTGTTGCGTGGCATCGTTCGCGGCACTGCCGTCGATCTTGAGGCTTTGGCCGAGGGCGGTGAGGTTGCCCGCCGTGGTCTTTTCGATCACGCCGCCCGCGGTCACGTCAACCCGCAGGGAGGCTTGGGTGGCATCGACGGTGCCGGTGGGGTTGCTGTCGCCGACCAGCAGGTTGCCGGTGTTGGCGGCGCTGACGCGGCCTTGGCTGGTGACGAGCACCGACGAGCCGGGGGCGGCGTAGAGGTTTAGGTCGCCGGTGTTTTGGGCCAGCACTTGCCCGAGATTGCTGACGGTCAGCGCGTAGCCAGTGGCACTGGTTGAGTCCGTACCGGTGGCGGCGACGTTGAACGCGCCGGCCGCCCCTGTCCCGGCGGTGACTAGGGATTTCGCGCCGTCGACGAGGACGTTGCCGCCCTGCACGGTGAGGCTGGTGCCGGCGGTCTTTTGGATGATGCCGCCGCCGGTGACGCTGAGTTGTTTGCTGGTGACGATGCCGTTGGTGCCGACGCTCAAAGTTCCAGAGTTGGACCCGGTGACTTGGCCCGCGCCGGTGATGCCGACGGAGGAGCCTATGACGGTGTAGAGGGTCGCGTCGCCGGTGGTGTTGGCGGTGATCCGGCCGTTGCTGGCGACGGCGAGGGCGTAGCCGCCCGTGGGGTCGGCACCGTTGGCATAGACGGTGAGGTTGCCGCCGGACCGGGACGCGGCGGCGGCGGCCTGGGTTGGGTCGGCCGTGCTGGCGCCGTCAAGGATGAGGCTGCCCGCACCGGTGACGAGGACGTTGCCGCCCTGCACGGCGAGGTTGCCGGTCGCGCCGGCTTGGGCGGTCTTGGCGATCAGGCCGCCGCTGGACACGGCGACGCTGCCGTTGGCGGCGGGGTTGGCGATGTCGGCGGCATCGGCGGTGACGGCCATCGCGCCGGTGGTGGCGAGGTTGCCGATGGCTTGCCCGCCGTTGCTTAAGGTTAGCGCGGCGCGTCCGGCGACGGTGGCATCGGCCTTGGTGGCTTCGAGGCTAAGGTTGCCGGTGACGGGGGAAGTCAGTGTGGTTGTCGCGGCCTGCCCGGTGGCGGCGAGGGCGTTGCCGAGGACGACGCGGGAGTGTTGCGTCGCGTCGGCCGCGGCGCTGCCGTCGATTTGGAGGCTTTGGCCGACGGCGGTGAGGTTGCCCGCCGTGGTCTTTTCGATCACGCCGCCCGCGGTCACGTCAACCCGCAGGGAGGCTTGGGTGGCATCGACGGTGCCGGTGGGGTTGCTGTCGCCGACCAGCAGGTTGCCGGTGTTGGCGGCGCTGACGCGGCCCTGCGTGGTGACGAGCACCGACGAGCCGGGGGCGGCGTAGAGGTTGAGGTCGCCGGTTTGTTGGGCGAGCACTTGGCCGAGGTTGCTGACGGTCAGGGCGTAGCCAGTGGCACTGGTTGAGTCCGTACCGGTGGCGGCGACGTTGAACGCGCCGGTAGCCCCTGTCCCGGCGGTGACTAGGGATGCCGCGCCGTCGACGAGGACGTTGCCGCCCTGCACGGTGAGGCTGGTCCCGGCGGTCTTTTGGATGATGCCGCCAGTCGTGACGCTGACTTGTTTGCTGGTGACGCTGCCGTTGGTGCCGACATTCAAAGTTCCAGTGTTGGAGCCAGCAATTTGACTGCCTGCCCCAGTCACACCAACCGTGCCTTGATCCGCGAACACAATCATATCACCCGTGTTGCCACCCGTAATATGCCCACTATTGCGAACAGTCACTGCGTATGGGCCACCAGCCCCCGTCACTTTACCGTCCGTGCCGGTAGCCTCAACGGTGAATAGTCCTTGCCCGGTTGATGCGATGTTTGAGTTGCCTCCGTCCACCAAGACAGCCGCGCCATTCACGGCTAAGCTGCCGCCTTGGTCTTGCAGTTTGCCACCACCAATCACTTGGGCAACGCCTGCCGTTGCTTGCGCCGAATTGGTGATCAGCACACCGGTCACCGTGAGGTTCTGCGTGTCCGCCAAAGCTGTGCCGGTCTTCAATGCCCCAGACACGTTGAGGTTGTTTTTTGCTTCGGTGATGCCGGTGGCGGGTGTCGTCGTCCAATCCGCAGTAAAGCTGGAGTTGCCCGTGACATTAATGTCGCCCAAGTCAGATTTCATCAAGCCCTTGTTGACCACGTTGCGGGCATCCACTTCCAATGCGCCCGCGCTAAGGCGCTCCACCGTGCCGGTGTTCGCGCCGGTACTGAGGAGACTGACCGTTCCGGCAGCGTCGGTCGCATACAGCGTCATGCTGCCACTTGAGTTCAAGGTGACTAGGCCGCCGTTGCTGACAGTGATTGCGGACTGCCCCACCGTCGCGTCGCTACCTCTCGCTTCAACCAGCAGGTTGCCGTTGCCTGCCGTAAAATTCATCTTGACTACGGAATTCGGCCCATCCACCAATACCCCG
>QJPH01000532.1 GCA_003242955.1 Candidatus Methylumidiphilus alinenensis | reverse complement strand
ACCAAAACATCCGCGCTTGGGAACAAGCCAACGCGCCTTATCAAGTTTTACCGGTACATTAGAAGAGAACACAACCATGTCCATCAATTTAACCGAACAAGCGGCGAAGCAAATCGCCAAACAATTGCAAAAACGCGGCAAAGGGCTTGGCCTTGGGCTAGGGGTCAAGAAAGCCGGCTGCTCCGGCTTCACCTATGTTGTCGATTACGCCGACGAGGTAGCCGAAACCGATCAGGTTTTCGAACAACACGGGGTCAAAGTGATCGTCAAAGCCGATGCGCTGGAATTATTGGACGGGGTGGAAGTGGATTATGCCCGCGAGGGTCTTAATGAAGCTTTCCGCTTCAATAATCCAAAAGCCACCGGAACCTGCGGCTGTGGTGAGAGCTTCACTGTATAGACAGCAATTCTCAGTTTAGACCAGAAACGGTAAATATAATGCCGTCATTTCGGCAGGGATGCCGAAATCCAGCGACCATGGATGGCAAATTGGTTGATTATGAATGGGCTTTAATCCGTTGGCTTGTTACCGTCCTTGGCCTGGTTTTCGGCATCCCTGCCGAAATGACGGGGCTTTGAGCCAAACTGAGAATTGCTGCTGTATAGACGAGGCATTAACTTTCAGACAAAAATCCTGTAAAATTAACATGTTTTAGTCCCGTGCCCTTAGATGGGCTGGGTGACTTGTTTGTATCCCTTAATTTTCCACGACCCATCCATAAGGAGCTCCAATGGCGGTTGAACGCACCATATCTATCATCAAACCCGACGCAGTCAGTAAAAACGTGATCGGAGAAATCTACAGTCGCTTTGAAAAGGCTGGCTTGCAGATCATTGCCGCCAAAATGGCTCATCTCAGCAGGGAAGATGCCGAAGGTTTCTATGCCGTCCACAAAGAACGCCCTTTTTTCAAGGATTTGGTCAACTTTATGATCTCCGGCCCTGTCATGGTTCAGGTTCTTGAGGGCGAGGATGCCGTTGCCAAAAACCGCGAATTGATGGGTGCCACCAACCCGGCCCAAGCCGCCCCCGGTACGATACGCGCAGATTTCGCCGTCAGCATTGATGAGAATGCGGTGCACGGTTCCGACAGCTTGGAAAACGCCGAGTTGGAAATCGCCTATTTCTTTGAGTCCAGTGAACTCTGCCCTCGCACCCGGTAATATGGAGTCCTCTTTAGATCGCCTCCACCCTAACCCTCCCCTACAGGGGGAGAGCTTGCAAAGGGGTCGAACTTTGGAGCTTAATTCTACAGAATTGCCTTTGGAACAGGGTGTGGCTCAGGGTTTGAAAACCAACCTGCTCGGACTAAACCGAAAGGCGATGGAGGACTATTTCCGATCAATCGGCGACAAGCCGTTTCGGGCGGTGCAGTTGTTGCAATGGATTCACCAGCGGGGGGTTGATGATTTCAATGCAATGACCAATCTTAGCAAGCCATTGCGCACTTATTTGACCGAACATTGTGAAATTCGCCCGCCGGAGATAGTGCTGGCCCAAGAAGCTTCTGACGGGGTGCGCAAATGGGTTTTGCAAGTCGATGCCAACAACCGCATTGAAACCGTTTTTATTCCAGAGGAGGGGCGTGGCACATTGTGTGTGTCCTCCCAGGTCGGTTGCGCACTGGCCTGCACTTTTTGCTCAACCGCTCAACAGGGTTTTAACCGCAACCTGAGCGTGGACGAAATCATCGGCCAGCTTTGGGTTGCCCAACGCGAATTGGGCACGGAGCGGCGCATCACCAATGTGGTGTTGATGGGCATGGGGGAACCTTTATTGAACTTCAACAACGTGTTGGCCGCCACCGAGTTGATGATGGACGATTTTACCTATTGCTTGTCAAAGCGCCGCGTGACCCTTAGCACTTCTGGCGTAGTTCCCGCGCTAGACCGTTTGGCTGAGGTGAGCGATGTTAGTCTGGCGGTTTCCTTGCATGCACCGGACGATGCCTTGCGCAACGAACTGGTTCCAATCAACCGTAAGTATCCAATCAAGGAATTGCTGGCCGCTTGCAAACGCTACATAGGCAAGGAAGGCCGCCGCAAAGTCACCATCGAATATGTGCTTTTGGAGGGAGTCAACGACAGTCCTTCCCATGCTAGGGCTTTGGCAAAACTATTGGCTAATGTGCCTTCCAAAGTCAATTTAATCCCATTTAATCCCTTTCCCAACTCGCCCTACCGCTGCCCCAGCCCGGAAACGATCGCGCGCTTTAGTGAAATTGTCCAACAGGCGGGGCTAATCACTACCACGCGCAAAACCCGGGGGGTGGATATTGATGCCGCCTGCGGGCAATTGGTAGGAAGGGTCAACGACAAAAGCAAGCGGCATTTCAGGCTTCAGGCGATAGCGTGATGAAGCTGATTGGCTTAGGGCCCTTGGTTTGCCTCACTGCCATTAAGTTAAGCGTTTATCGGAACGCCAAGCCCCAGCTTGGCATCGGCAATCTGCCCGCCAAGTTGTGGCTTGGCGTTCCGTCAAGGGCTGATTTCACGCTTAACTTGTTGGCAGTGTTGGTTTGCCTGGCAATGCTTTCATGCACCAGTGAATCAGCCAAAGTCACCGACGACCGGAGCCCTACAGAATTGTATATGTTGAAAGGTGTCCAATATATGGAAAATGGCCGTCTGGATGTGGCTCAACAAGACTTGGAACGTGCCGTCGAACTGGACGATAAAAGCACGGAGGCACATAACCTGCTTGGCGTGTTATATGAACGAATCAACCGGCTAGAGGATGCTGAGGGGCAATTTTCAAGGGCTTTGTCATTGGACGAAAAAAATTTTGCGGCAGCCAATAATTATGGGCGCCTACTATGTGCCGAGGGTCGATACGATTTGGCGATGAAGCGTTTCCAAACCATCATCGACTCTAAGGTGTACCCAACCCCTTGGCTGGCGCTGACCAACGCTGGCATTTGCGCCAAAACCAAGGCGATGGGTGCCGAGGCTGAAAATTATTTGCGCAAGGCGCTTGAGTCTAATCCTAATTTTGCCCCCGCCCTTTTGGAAATGGCCAAACTCAGCCTAGAAAATCGAAACTATCTTTCGGCCCGTGCCTTCCTTGAGCGTTTCGAGTCGTTATCTGGAGCGACGCCAGAATCGCTTTTTATCGGTGTGCAAACCGAACTGGGCCTCGGCAATGCCAAAGATGCCGATGCCTATCGCAAGAAATTGCAACGGCAATTTCCAGAAAGCAAGGAGGCGTTGCGTTCCCTCACGAGCCACGCCGCCAAATAACTCAATAGCAAACATCACTAAGTAGGTTAAATGTCGGATAAAATTCAAGCGATCCGGGGAATGCACGATATCCTCCCCGATCAGACTCCGTCCTGGCAGGGCGTCGAACGTGTATTCCACCAAGTGCTAGGCTCCTATGGCTACCAGGAAATCAGGTTGCCTATTGTCGAAAAAACCGAACTATTCAAACGATCCATCGGGGAGGTCACTGATATCGTTGAGAAAGAGATGTATACTTTCGACGACCGTAACGGTGACTCCCTGACTCTGCGACCGGAAGGTACGGCAGGATGCTTACGCGCCTGCTTGGAACACGGGCTTTTGCATCAGCCGTCGCAAAGGCTTTGGTATATGGGCCCGATGTTTCGGCATGAGCGCCCACAGAAAGGCCGCTACCGGCAATTTCAGCAAATGGGCGTGGAAGCTTATGGCATGGCAGGGCCGGATATAGATGCCGAGCTCATCCTGCTCACTCGTCGCCTTTGGAAAGCACTGGGTATCGAGCATAAATTGGAATTGCAAATAAACTCCCTTGGCACATTGGAAGAACGCTTAGTTTATCGGGAAAAACTGGTCGGGTATTTCCGAACTCAGGTTGACGCATTGGACGACGACAGCAAGCGGCGGCTGGAAACCAATCCGTTGCGTATCCTCGACACAAAAAACCCGAAATTGACCGAGGTGGTGCAGGGTGCGCCGTCATTGGCTGAATACCTAGGCGAGGAATCCTTTGCACATTTCCAGGCATTGATTGCCACCCTAGACAATAATGGCGTGGCTTACACAATCAATCCGCGTCTAGTGCGGGGGTTGGATTATTATTGCCGTACTGTATTCGAATGGGTCACCACCGAACTCGGTGCCCAGGGTACTGTTTGCGCAGGCGGGCGCTATGACGGGCTGGTCGCCCAATTGGGCGGAAAAGCTTCCCACGCCATTGGTTTCGCTTTAGGCATGGAGCGCTTAATTGATTTGCTCGACGATTCCGCCCGTTTCGAGGGGTCCGCTTGCCCCCATGCTTACTTCATCCAGGTAGGCGGCATGGCGGAACGCAATGGGGTAGTGCTGGCGGAGCAACTCCGCGATGCATTGCCAAATTTGCGGCTTGTCGTGCATTGTGACGGCGGCAGCTTCAAAAGCCAGTTTAAACGTGCTGACAAAAGCGGTGCCGAATTGGCTCTTATCCTAGGTGAAGATGAAGTTCGGGACTTGACTATTGGCATCAAACGCCTGCGCAAAGACGGCGAACAGTTCACCTTAAAGCAATCCGAACTGATACCCTATCTTCAATCATTAATTTAAAGAGGCTTCAAATGGAAGACTATGTATCCGACGAACAGCGCGTGGAGGCGCTTAAAAAATGGTGGCAAGCTAACTTCAGTTCAGTGATCTGGGGGCTGGCTTTGGGTTTTGCTGTGCTGACTGGCTGGAACATTTGGCAAACCACACAACAACGCAAAGCGGAAGGGGCTTCCGGGCTTTACGAGCAACTGTTCAAAGCAGTGGATGCTAAACAGACAGAGCCTGCGATCAAGCTCAGCGAACGAATCATCGAGCAATATCAAGGCACAGCCTACGCCACTTATGCCACGCTATTCTCCGCCAAGCTGAAAGCCGAATCTGATGATCTGGCGGGGGCCAAGAAAACGCTCAGCGATCTGTTGGCGGCGAGCAAGGACGATGACATCAAGCATTTAGCCCGGCTGCGCCTGGGTGGGGTTTTGTTGGCACTGGGCGATAACGAGGCTGCGCTTAAACTTGTAGAGCCACTGAAACCTCGCGACATGGGTAAATACGAAGGGCTTTACGAAGAACTGAAAGGCGATTTGTACGCGGCCTTGGATCGCACTAGCGAAGCTCAGGCGGCCTATGAACTCGCCAAGGAAAAGGGCGAAGCCGCGCCTATGTTAGACTTGAAGATCAACAACCTAGCCGTCGATTCGGCAAGCACCCCGGCACCTGTCAAGTGAAGCGCCATACCAATGACTTCTGGGAGCGCGGGCGTCCCGCCCGCCTCTCCATTGTCTTCCTATGCACTGCCGTCCTGCTCACGGGTTGCGCCGGCTTGGATGCAGCCAAGGACATGTGGTCCGGTTTGACCGAATCGCTTTTCGGCAAAGACAACGCAGAACCTCCACGCGCACTTGCCGAAGACTTTAACTCGAAAATCCAATTGACGGTCCAGTGGAAAGAAAGCATCGGTGACGGTTACGGCGAGCAGAATATCAACTTGGTGCCAGCGGTCACCGAGGACAGCGTTTTGATTGCCGATTACAAGGGCTTGATCCAGTCGCGCAACCGCGTAAACGGTGAAAAGCGCTGGGAAGTCGAAACCGAAATGAAATTATCCGCCGGCCCGGTATTGGCCAGGGACAAGATCATCCTTGGCAGCCAAGATGGCGAGGTTGCCGCCTATGCCGTGTCAGACGGTAATTTGGTATGGAAAACCACGCTTTCCAGTGAAATCATCGCCTTGCCTGCCGTGGCTAAAGGCATTGTGGTTGTCCGTGGCAGCGATGGACGCATCACCGGTTTAGACGAAAAAAACGGTGCCACTTTATGGAGCCACGAGCGCACCGCGCCGCCGTTGGCGGTAAGAAGCAAGGGTGGGCCGGTCATTGCCGGCGACTTGGTAATAGACGGATACGGGGGGGGCAAACTACTGGCGCTTCGCCTCAAAGATGGTCAAGTCGAATGGGAGGCGGTTGTCGCTTTGGCAAAGGGACGTTCCGAAATCGAACGATTGCTGGACATCAACGCCACCCCTGTGATCAAGGGGGATACGCTTTTTGTTTCTGGTTATCAAGGCGGTATCGCCGCTGTCTCGCAGAGCAACGGCGAAGTGCAATGGCGGCAGGAAAAGTTTTTTTCCCACTCGGGACTGACAGGCAGTCGCCGTTCGCTGTTCCTTTCCGATTCATCCAGTGATGTCTGGCGGCTGGACATGCGCAACGGAACTGATTTGTGGAAACAGAATGAGCTGCATCAGCGTCGCCTCACCCCGCCAGTGCCAGTGAAAGACAAGCTGGTGGTCGGTGATTTTGAAGGTTATGTGCATGTGCTGTCGCAAGAAGACGGCGGACTGCTGGCCCGGGTGGAAGTGGACGACACCCCGATACAAGCCCCTCCCGTTGTCTACGACGATGTCGTTTATGTGTACACCACTGGCGGCGAACTCGCCGCCCTATCCGTGGAATAATTATGTTACCTGTTGTCGCTTTGGTTGGCCGCCCGAATGTGGGCAAGTCAACACTGTTCAATTTCCTAACCCAAACCCGCAATGCCCTGGTGGCCGATCTTCCGGGGTTGACCCGTGATCGCCAATACGGCCAGGTGCGCCGAGGCGAGAGGCCCTTCATAGTGGTGGACACCGGTGGCATCATCGAGCAAGCGGAAGGACTTGAAGACCATGCCATGCGCCAAGTTTGGACAGCACTGGATGAAGCCAACCTGATTCTGTTCATGGTGGATGCCAGGGCCGGGCTTAATTCCGCCGACGAGGCCATTGCCCAAAAACTTCGCAAGACCGGCAAGCCTGTGCTGCTGGTTGCCAATAAGATCGACGGACTCGTCAAAGCGCAAGTCAAGCTGGCTGAATTCTTTCAGATGGGGTTGGTGGGCAATCCCTTGCCCATCGCCGCCTCCCACGGAACCGGCATCCCGGAATTGCTCGATCAGGTCTACCCGCTGCTGCCGCCACTGGAGAGTGAGGCGGCAGAAGAGGAAGCCGCGCCTGGCATCCGGGTTGCCATCATCGGCAGGCCCAACGTGGGCAAATCAACCTTGGTCAACCGTTTGCTCGGCGAAGAGCGGGTAGTGGTCTTCGACCAGCCCGGCACCACGCGGGACAGCATTTTCATCCCCTTTGAGCGCGATGGCAAACAATACACCTTAATTGACACCGCAGGTATGCGCAGGCGTTCGCGGGTAGAGGAGTCGGTCGAGATATTCAGCATCATCAAAGCCATGCAAGCCATGGAAAAGGCCCATGTGGTCATCTATATGATTGATGCCAGCGAAGGGGTCACCGATCAGGATGCCAATTTGTTGGGGCAAGTAGTGGAAGCCGGGCGCGGGTTGATCATTGGCCTGAACAAATGGGACGGACTGTCTAGCGACCATCGCGAACAGGTCAAGCGGCAAATAGACATCAAACTGCCCTTCCTCGATTTTGCTTCAAAGAATTACCTCTCCGCCTTGCACGGAACCGGGGTGGGCAAGCTGTTGGAGCAGGTGGACCGTATCTACCGCTCCGCCGGTCAAACCGTCACGGCTAATAGATTGACCGAAATCCTACAACACGCGCAAGACACCCACCAACCCCCGATGGTGAAAGGCCGACGCATCCGTCTCAAATACGCCCACCAAGGCGGTCACAACCCTCCCACGATTGTCATCCATGGCAACCAAACCGAAAACGTCCCCCCATCCTACAAGCGCTATCTGATTGCCGCCTTCCGCAAAGCCCTGAACATTGAAGGCTCACCGATCAAGTTGGAATTCAAGACCGGCGACAACCCCTACAAAGACCGCAAGAATGAACTATCCCCGAGGCAGATAGCCAAGCGGAAGAGGTTGTTTAGGCATGTGAAAAAATAAATCGCTTAAAATCGCTGGCGCGATTTTA